>DAOUQO010000097.1 GCA_030625565.1 Aliiroseovarius sp.
GACCAAATGTCGATCGGCGCACTTGTGCAATTCGTGATTTATTCAGTAATGGTGGCGGGGGCTGTTGGCGCGTTGTCGGAAATCTGGGGTGAGCTGCAGCGCGCTGCGGGTGCAACCGAACGCTTGGTCGAACTGCTGAACGCCAAAGATGCGGTGAACGACCCGGACGCGCCCAAAACGCTTGCCGCGCCAATCAAGGGCCGGCTGACTTTTGAAAATGTGACTTTCCGGTATCCATCTCGGCCTAAATATGTGGCGCTTGGTAATATCGATTTTGATATTGAACCGGGTGAAACTGTTGCCTTGGTTGGCCCGTCCGGTGCGGGGAAATCATCGATTATCCAGCTGATCCAGCGGTTTTATGACCCTTCGCAAGGGGCGATAAAACTGGACGGTATTGATCTGCGTGACCTGAACCGTGGCGCGTTTCGCCGCTCAATCGCGCTGGTGCCGCAGGATGCTGTAATTTTTGCCACATCGGCGCGCGAAAATATTCGGATGGGTCGCCCCGAAGCAACTGATGGCGAGGTCGAAGAGGCCGCGCGCGCCGCCGCCGCCCATGATTTTCTGACTGCATTACCTGATGGCTATGACAGTGATGTTGGCGAACGCGGCGTAATGCTTTCGGGTGGTCAAAAACAGCGCATCGCCATTGCGCGTGCCATTTTGCGCGATGCACCGCTGTTGTTGCTGGACGAAGCCACCAGCGCGCTGGACGCCGAAAGCGAACGTTTGGTGCAGGCGGCTGTTGATAAAATGGCCAAAGGGCGCACCACGCTGATCATCGCCCACCGTCTTGCGACCGTCAAAAATGCCGACCGTATTGTGGTGTTCGACGAAGGCCGCATTGTTGCGCAGGGCAGCCATGATGTGCTGGTCGCCCAAGGCGGGTTATATGCGCGGCTGGCAAAATTGCAATTTACCGACGGTTAAGCGGTTTACCAGACGTAAGCTTTTTGGCCTCAAAACCCCACGACCCTTGCCCTTGCGTCATTTTGTCGTCATCCTCTTTTCCCAAAGAACAGCCCGTATAGGGCGTCAGTGGAGGGGAAGATATGCAAAGTTTTAGTTCAATGGCCGATCGTAACACGATCGAGGCGCAAATGCCGTGGGAGGCGCGTAAAAATCCAGTAACGCTGTATGGCGTTCTGGCGAAAACCACCAAAAAATTCGGTGCGCGTGATGCGGTGTCATTCCAGATTACATCTGGGCCAACCGACAAGGCCGAAACAGTTACATGGCAGCAATTGCATGACCGTTCTGTGCAAACAGCGAACCTGTTTCGCTCGCTCGGGATTGGCGAAAAAGATGTGGTTGCCTATCTCATGCCCAATTGCAATGAGACGCTTTATGCACTGATGGGTGGGGCGATTGCCGGGATCGTGAACCCGATTAATCCATTGCTTGAGGCCGAACAAATAGCATCTATTCTGCGCGAAACCGGCGCGACGGTTCTGGTCACGCTTAAGGCATTTCCGAAAACCGAAGTTGCACAGGTTGCCGCCGCCGCCGTGGCGCTGGCACCAAATGTGAAAACTGTGCTTGAGGTTGATTTGAACCGCTACCTTAGCCCGCCCAAAAGTTGGATCGTGCCGCTGGTACGTCCGAAAAATCCTGTTGAACATTCTGCCACCGTGATGGATTTCAACAAGGCGATTGCCAAACAAAACAAGACACTGGACTTTGCTGATAGCAAAGAAGACCGCGTTGCCGCCTATTTCCATACGGGCGGCACGACTGGTATGCCAAAGGTTGCCCAGCACAAATATTCCGGCATCATTTATAATGGCTGGCTGGGTAATGAGCTGCTGTTTGATGAAACCGCTGTGCTGATTTGCCCGCTGCCATTGTTCCACGTTTTCGCGGTGCATGTGATTTTCATGGCCGTTCTGACGGCTGGCGCGCATGTGGTGTTTCCGACACCTTCGGGTTATCGCGGCGACGGGGTGTTTGATAACTTCTGGAAGCTGGTCGAGCGCTGGAAAGTCACCTTTGTTATCACAGTGCCCACAGCAATCGCGGCCCTGATGCAGCGCCCGATTGATGCGGATGTTTCAAGCCTGAAGCTGGCCTTTTCAGGGTCGGCACCGCTGCCTGTTGAATTATATAACCGGTTTGAAAAGGCCACGGGTGTTACATTGATCGAAGGTTACGGGCTGACCGAAGCCACCTGCCTTGTGTCGATCAACCCGCCCGCGGGTGACAAGAAAATAGGTTCAGTCGGGGTGCCGTTTCCTTATACGGATGTAAAAATTCTGGATTCAGTTGGCGATCAAACCGATGCACGCAATTGTGATGTCGATGATATCGGCGAAATTTGCATTGCCAATCCAGGCGTCTGGGCTGGAAACACCTATACCGAAGCTGCCAAAAATGAAGGCCTGTATCACGAATATCTTGGCACATCTTATCTGCGTACCGGCGATCTTGGCCGTCTTGATGCGGACGGTTTCTTGTGGATTACTGGGCGCGCCAAGGATCTGATTATCCGTGGTGGCCACAACATTGACCCCGCCGAAATAGAAGAGGCGCTGGCAGGTCACGAGGCAGTGGCATTTGTTGGCGCAATCGGCCAGCCCGATGCCTTCGCTGGCGAGCTGCCTTGTGCTTATGTTGAACTGGTGGACGGGGCTGTCGTGACAAATGATGAACTGCTTGCCTATGCCAAAGAGCACGTACAAGAGCGCGCAGCCCAGCCAAAATACATCGAGATTTTGGATGAACTGCCCAAGACCGCTGTGGGCAAAGTGTTTAAGCCAGAGCTGCGCAAACGCGCCATTACTCGGGTTTATAACGAAGCCTTGGTTAAAGCCGAGCTTGCCGCCGAAGTGATCAATGTGATCGACAGCAAAAAGCGCGGCCTTGTGGCGCAAATCATGGCAACTGAAAGTAGCGTGAATAAAAACGCGGTTGATGCCGCCTTGGGCGAATTTACCCGGCCTTGTGAATGGGTTGATTCATAATCAGAAATAAAGCGTGGCGCAGTAACATTGTGTGGCTGCGCCACGCTTGATATTTTTACCCGCTATAGACGGGGTCAGCCCCCAAACCCACTATGAATGGGGGCCAGCCCCCAAACCCCCGGGATATTTCCGGAACAAAGATGGGTTTGAGGGCGATTTTTTTAGTGCATTTTATCAGTTAGATCGATTGAGATCACCTGATTATCAACGCCATCAACATGCAAAACCGGACCGGCGGCAACTGCGTCAACACCACAGCGGCGTGTCCAGCGTGGCCAGCTTGCCGGGATCATGCCCAGAACCTGGGTTGCGCCAAGATCGCGTGCTGCTTTGGTCATTTCAACAACCAGATGCGCATGCACGGTACGGCGGATTTTGGCAGGCGTATCATTATCAACGAAAATCCGGCTGCTTTCCCAGATGTGCGGGCCAACCGGGGCTTCTTCATAAAGCAGGTTTGATGGAATTTCATCCAACAGGCCACGTTGTGCATCGCGGATCATATAAGAATAGATGCCGCATTGCGCAATTGTCGGCGTAAGGCGGATGCCGGCAAGAATTTGGCCGAATTTATGCACCGCAACCCAGCGGCTGGCTGGATTGTCATACTGGTCATACTCCATTCCTAAGGCTTCGGGCAAATTCCAGTTATTGCGCTCGATGAAGCTTTTCCTTCTAGCGCGAAGAAAGTTGGCGAACAACTCGCCATGGTTGTGCATATTTTCAAAAGAAAGTGTTGTAGTTTGCATAGGGATACCCTCCAGGTAGTTTGGTTTTTTGCCCCATAAGGGGCGGCAGCGGAAATGCGGATTTACAGAATCCGGTATTCCTTGGCACGCTGAATTGCTTCAGCGGTCGTTCGTGCAAAAAGTTTTTTCCGGGCCGAGGCCAAGCGCGCCTTAAGCGCACTTTCAGAGATGCCCAAGGTGTCAGCCCCTTGTGCATAGCGTTCGCCTGAGGCGATAATCCGGAGCGCCTCCATTTCGGCCTTGGTAAGGTTGTCCGGTGGCTCGGTTTCATGGTGCAGTCGCAGAATAACACCTGAAATTGCAGCCATTTCCTGATCAGTAAACTCGCGATCTCCGCGTGCGGCACCCGCGATTGTGCGCGAAGTCACCGGCCCGCAGGAAACAATTACACCGTATTTAAGGCCAAAGCTTTTTGCTTCGACCATGATGCCAAACGGGTCTGGCAGGTTGATTTCGGACCAGCGTGATGCCCCAGTTCGTGATATGCCCCAGGCAACCTGAGGGTCGCGCAGGCCATAGGCATTTTGGGTGTAATGGTCGGTCCAGGCCTGATCGTAAGTTTGAAATGTCATAAGTGGAGAAACAAAGCGAATATGCAAAGCGGCGTAATATCCAAGTGGTGATTGCGCACTAAGATCTTCTAATAATTCGTCTATGATATGATTCCGGCTCATGGGTTCATTAAAAGCGGAAGTTAGCGAAAAACAACCTTTAATTGTACCTTGACAGTGCTGAATTGGCCTGAATATGGCAGATTGTTGCCGTGAATTGTACAATGCAACGCGCTGGCCGTATGTTTTTACGCGTTCTTAAGTAAAGGCCGGATTTCTGTGAAAAATGGATCCCGGCATGGGTGTGCGCATTTGTCGCGGGCGTGATGGGGGGCGGCCATTTTGGCATGGATCAATACGTGGTTTTTGTATACTGTCGCACACATGCCAGGTTCTGCCGTTATTTTGCAAACATCAATCTGTAAAATGGGTAAGTATCGCGCAAAGCTTAGGGTGGAAATGCCATATGTTTGCTGCTTTTGGGCAACGCTAATGTGGGTTTATGTGAGGTGCAAGGCGACATCATGGATAAAGATGCAGCTATTAAGTTGGAAATAAATGGCGCGGTTGTTTTGGCGCATAAGGGCCAAAGCATCTATGATGCCGCGGCCCAAGCGGGCATTTCAATTCCAAACCTGTGTTATGATCGGCGCATAAAACCCACCGGAGATTGCGGCATGTGCGCCGTTGAAATCGACGGGCAGGCGACCGTCACAGCCTGTGATACCGATGTGCGCGATGGGATGGTCATCCGGACTGGATCCAAGGCGCTGACGGATAAACGCCAGACAATTTTGAACACTTACCTTTCGGATCATAATGCTTATTGCCAGCCGCCTTGCACCGATGCATGCCCTGCGGGGATTGATATTGCTGGCTATATCGAACTGATTTTGGCCAAGGATTATGCTGGCTCAACCGCGTTGATCAAAGAAATGTTGCCACTGCCCGGCGTGCTGGGGCGGGTTTGTCCGCGCCCTTGCGAAGCGCCCTGCCGGCGTGTGCAAATTGATGGCAGCCCAGTCGCTATTTGTTCGCTGAAACGCTTTGCCGCCGATAAGGCCGCTGAGGCGGGCCTGCCAACCCAGCCCGAACCAAAACCCGCGACAGGCAAGGCAGTTGCTGTGATAGGCGCAGGGCCAACCGGGCTTTCTGCCGCTTATTATCTGGCGCTTGCCGGTCACAAAGTTACCTTGCTTGAGGCCGAGGCACAGGCCGGTGGAATGCTGCGTTTTGGTATTCCGCCTTACCGGTTGCCTAACGCTGTTCTGGATCAGGAAATTAACGATATTTTGTCGCTGGGCGTTACCTTGAAAACCAACCAGCGCATGGGGCGTGATTATCAGCTGGCTGATCTGCGTGCGCAGGGATTTGATGCGGTGTATTTGTCGATTGGCGCGCAGGCCGCGAAACCCACGCGTCTTGAAGGCGAAGATGCTGACGGCGTGATGCCCGCGATTGAATTTCTGGCAAATGTGAACTGGAATAAAAAGGTCGATATCGGTGACAAAGTCATTGTCATTGGCGGCGGATTTACTGCCGCTGACGCGGTACGCACTGCACGTCGGGTTGGGGCAAGTGACGTTGAAATGCATTACCGCCGCACCCGCGCCGAAATGACCGCCGCGGCCCATGAAATTCATGAATGCGATGTTGAAGGCATAAAGCTGGAACTACTGACCGCACCAGTTTCTGTGCGTTCTGAAAATGGCCGCGTTACCGGACTGGTTTCCCAGCGCATGGAATTGGGCACGCCCGATGCCTCGGGCCGCAGGCGTCCTGTGCCTGTCGAAGGCTCTGAATATTTCACCCCTGCCGACACTATTTTGTTGGCCATTGGCCAAGATGTTGACGCGGCATCCCTGAACGAAAACGCATTGGGAATTCACGCCAGTTGGGGCTCGATTGAGGTGGATTCATTAACCACGATGACCAATCTGCCGGGGGTATTTTCCGGCGGTGATTGCGTTACAGGTGCTGCCACAGTGGTTGAGGGCGTCGCAATGGGCCGCATGGGGGCGTTTGCGATTGATGCCTATCTAAACGGCGCGGACGAGGCGATTATTGCCGCGATTATCCACCGCCACCGACCCAAGTTTTTCGATATTGGAGCCAAGGCCGCATCAAACGAGGCTTTGAACGAAATGCCGGTTCTGGACGGCGCCGGACGTCTAGATGCCTTTGACAATGCGGGTCATGGTGGTGACGTTGATAATGATGTCGCTTTCGCTGAAGTCGAAACCGGTTTCACTGAAGCTGAGGCCCTTGCCGAAGCATCGCGCTGCTTGATGTGCCGCTGTCAGGCGGCGGGGTCGTGTGATTTGCAACGCTTATCGGTCGAATTTGGTGCCGGAACCACCGATTATCTGGGCAAGGAGGCGTGGAAATGAACGTTGTAGACAAAGTAGAAACTCCTGATCCAGGACTGGCCAAGCCTTTGGTATCATTTCCATTTTTTCAGTTGGAATATGAAAAATGCATCAAGTGCATGCAATGCGTTCGCATCTGTGACGAGGTTCAGCACCGCGCTGTTTATACCCAAGATACCTCGGGTTATCCGGCGCTGATCAGCGGCACAAACGATTTTCGCGACACCGAATGCAACAATTGCGGCCAATGTGTTTCGGCCTGCCCAACCGGCGCGTTGAAAGATCTGAGCGACACGGGTGCGTTGCCTAAAAACTTGCGGACAAAAACCACAACCACGTGTTGTTATTGCGGTGTTGGCTGCGCGATTGAAATCGAAACCGAAGGCGACAAAATGGTCGCGGTTAACCCGTCATTTGCGTCAAAGGCCAACGAAGGCAACCTGTGCGTCAAGGGTAAATTCGGCAACGATTTCTTGCAACATTCCGACCGTCTGACCCAGCCGCTTATGCGTAAAAATGGCAAAAACAGCCCGCTGGAACCTGTAAGCTGGGACGAGGCAATTACCTTCACCGCGCGGCGTTTGAACGAGGTTAAGGCCGAACATGGCGCCCACACGCTGGGCGGCTTGACCTCGGCGCGCGCCAGTAACGAAGACAATTTTGTATTTCAAAAAATGATCCGTTGTGCGTTTGGCACCAACAACATCGATCACTGCGCGCGGCTGTGCCATATGGCATCAGCCGTGGCGTTCAAGCAGGCGGTGGGATCAAGTGCGCCATCGGCTTCTAGCCAAGATGTGCGCGAGGCCACAGGCATTATCATTTGCGGCTCAAACACCACCGTGACCCATCCGGTGATTTCCAGTCAGGCGATGAAGGCAAAATACGAAAGTGGTGCCAAGATTGTGGTCATAGACCCGCGCCGGATTGAAATGGTAAACCACGCCGATGTGTGGCTGCGCGCGCGCTCTGGCAGTAATGTGGCCGTGCTGAATGGCATTGCCCGCATTATCCTGAATGAGGGTCTGGCAAACGATGATTTCGTCAATGCGCGCACCGAAGGCTGGGATGAATACATCACCAGCCTTGACCGTTACACCCCTGAATATGTTGAACAAGTTTCCGATGTGCCGCCTGCACGCCTGCGCGAAGCGGCGCTGATTTACGCACAATCGGAACGCGGAATGTTGCTGTGGGGCATGGGCATTACCCAGCATTTAACGGGCGTTGATGGTGCACTTGCCATGGCTAACCTGTCGCTAATGACGGGCCATTTGGGCAGTGCAGGCACTGGATTTATCCCGCTTCGGGGGCAGTCAAACGTTCAGGGCTGTTCGGACATGCAAGGTCAGCACAACAATTTGCCGGGCTACCACGACATCAAAAATCCGGAACACCGCGCCAAGTTTAAGGCCGCTTGGGGCGTGGAAATGCCCACCGATGAATACCATTCCGTCATCAAGATGGAAGAGGCCGCCCATGACGGATCTATCAAAGCGATGTATATCATGGGCGAAAATCCCATGGGGTCCTCGCCCGATATTTCCGAGGTCAAAGAAGGCTTGTTGCGCCTTGAATTTCTGGTGGTGCAAGACCTGTTCATGTCTGAAACCGCCAAGCTGGCCGATGTGGTTTTCCCCGCCGCCGGTTTCGCCGAAAAAGAGGGCACGTTTACCAACACAGAACGTCGGGTGCAGCTGTTGCGCAAAGCGCTGTCGCCCCCGGGTCAGGCGCGCGCCGATTGGGAAATTGTCTGCGATGTGGCAACCGCGATGGGCTATGCAATGCATTATGAAAATGCCGCCGACATCATGGTCGAAATTGCATCCCTTGTGCCATCATATGCGGGTATTCGCCATGAACGTCTGGACGGTGACGGGCTGCAATGGCCGTGCTTTGACACCGACCACCCCGGCACGCGGTATCTATATGAAACCGATTTCCCAACCCCGTCCGGCAAGGCGACATTCCACGCCGTGCATCAGGATGATGCGGGCGAGGATGCGGTTGATGATCTGTATCCTCTTAATTTGAATTCAGGTCGATTACTTGAGCATTATCATACAGGTACGCAGTCACGCCGTTCATATGGCCTGAATCATATGCGCCCCGAAGGCGAGGTTGAAATCCATCCGGAAGACGCGCGCCGTTATGGGATAAGCAGCGGTGATATGGGGCGGATAACCACCAAACACGGCACAATCGAGGTCAAGGTTTTCGTCACTGACCGCACCCCCGAAGGCGCAATTTTTTATCCATTCCATTTTGTCGAAGCACCCGCAAACAAACTGATCGGGGCAAAGATGGATGGGGCGTCAGA
>DAOUQO010000131.1 GCA_030625565.1 Aliiroseovarius sp.
ACGACAAAACGCTAATCCCCATCTTGGCCATGATTTTCAAAAGACCCTGATCCACGGCTTCGCGGTAACGGCGGGTGATTTCGGTAAGGTTTCCGTTCAGCAATCCGCACTGGGCGCGATCGGCCAGACTGTCTTCGGCCAAATAGGCGTTGACCACGGTTGCACCGCACCCGATCAGCACCGCAAAATAATGCGGGTCAATACATTCGGCAGCCCGCACATTCAGCGATGTGAACGTGCGCAGCCCCTTGCGGGTCAGCCATGAATGCACAGCAGAGGTTGCCAAAATCATTGGCATTGCCACACGGTCCGGGCCTTGGTCGCGATCTGACAACACCAGATGGCCGGCGCCTGAACGCACGGCTTCTTCGGCAACATTACGAATACGGCCTAGCGCGTCTGACAACGCCCCTTCGCCAGCATCCGCGTCAAATGTACAGTCAATTTCAACCATCGGCGCGTTAAAGCTTTGAACAAGGCGGTCAAACTGCGCGTTGCCGACAAACGGGCTGTCCAGCACCAGAATTTGGCTTTGCGCGCTTTCTTCGTCCAGCACGTTGTTCAGATTTCCGAACCGTGTTTTCAGGCTCATCACCCGAAATTCGCGCAGGCTGTCAATTGGCGGATTGGTGACCTGACTGAAATTCTGGCGAAAGAAATGGCTGAGCGGGCGATAGGTGTTGGATAAAACCGCGCTGGGGGTATCATCGCCCATGCTGGCCAGAATTTCTTTGCCATCCTCGGCCATTGGCGACAGGATTTGTTCCAGATCCTCAAGCGAATATCCGGCGGCAATCTGACGTTTGCGCAGGTCCTCACCAGTATACAGCGCGCGTTCTTCGACGCTTGCCAGATCTTCGTCCAGTTCCTTGATTTTGCCGACCCATTCGCCAAACGGATGGCGGGCGGCCAGTTTATCTTTCAGTTCGGCGTCATGAAACAGCGCGCCTTCTTTCATGTCCACGGCCAGCATTTGACCGGGGCCAAGCGCGCCTTTTTCAATGACGTTTGCTTCGTCTACAGGCACCATTCCTGCCTCGGACCCAGCAATAACCAGCCCGTCACCCGTCACGACATAGCGCATGGGGCGCAAACCGTTCCGGTCAAGACCTGCGCAAACCCAGCGCCCGTCGGTCATGGCCAACGCGGCTGGGCCGTCCCATGGCTCCATGGTGGCATTGGCGTAGGAATACATATCGATCCATGCCTGTGGCAGCTCAACCGCCTGTTTTGACCAGCTTTCCGGGATTAAAACAGTTTTGGCCATCGGGGCCGAGCGCCCCGCGCGCACTAGTACCTCAAACACAGAATCCAGCGCTGCCGAATCTGATGCGCCATTGGCAACGATCGGCTTGATATCTTCGGCCATGTCGCCGAATGCCCTGCTGGCCATGCGGATTTCATGGCTTTTCAGCCAGTTCAGATTGCCCTTAAGCGTGTTGATTTCGCCGTTATGGGCCAGCATGCGGAAGGGCTGCGCCAGCCACCATTCGGGGAAGGTGTTGGTGGAATAACGCTGGTGGTAAATCGCAAACGCGCTTTCAAATCGTTCGTCCTGCAAATCAGGATAAAAATCGGCAACCTGTTCGGCCAGCATCATGCCTTTGTAAATAATGGAACGGCACGACAGGCTGGCAATATACAGCCCCTTGATTTGGGCGGCAGCGGCGGCCTTTTCGATGCGGCGGCGGATGACATACAATTCGCGTTCAAACGTGACTTCGTCCACGCCCTTGGCGTTTGAAATCAGGATTTGTTCAATTTCAGGCCGCGTTGCGTTGGCTTTTTCACCAAGGCATTCCACACAGACAGGCACGTGGCGCCAGCCGTAAATGTAATAACCCATGCGCAAAACTTCGGTTTCAACAATGGTCCGGCAGGTTTCCTGCGCACCAAAATCGGTGCGCGGCAAAAACACCTGACCAACGGCGATCAGTTCATCCTTGCGCGGCTCGTGACCCGTGCGCCGGACCTGATCGTAAAAGAACTGTACCGGAATTTGCACGTGAATACCCGCGCCATCACCGGTCTTGCCATCCGCATCAACCGCGCCGCGATGCCAGATCGCCTTGAGCGCATCAATGCCATTTTGCACAACCTTGCGATTGGGCTTGCCGTCAATCGACACAACCAGCCCAACACCGCAGCTGGAATGTTCGGTTTCCGCTGAATAGAGGCTGTTTTTATCCATCCATTCACGGTTTTCAGCCTGCTTTGCAGCCCAGTTTTGGTCAAATTCAGTCATGTCGTATCTCCATTGAGACGGGTTTTCTATTTTTCACCGTTGCCGCCACGCCCGGCCTTAACCGGGGGTATGGGCAGCAATGTCGGCGGAGGTGTGAGGGTCGGCGTGGGCGGCGTCGCACAGCCATATTTCGGGGTGATGCCACCGAAACCGGGCTGGCCTGGAAAGATCAGCTCGAACGGAGTGTCATCATAGTCAAATTCCCCTTGGCTGTCGGTGGCCACACCGCGGCCATTCAGCAAAACCAGCGGGTCCTGCAGCATATGCAGCGTACCCGTTGCGCGGTAATTCAGGGTTCCGTCTGCTTCCAGATATTCAACGTTTGTTTCAATCTCACGCAGGATATGGCCGCTAATTTCCAGGGTTCCACCGGTAAATATATCAGTGCCGGTCAATGATTGGCTGCGCGTGCCTGTTTCGTCTGTGTGGCTGATTTGCAGGTCATAACTTTCGCGACCATTCAACATCATCATTGCCAGCGCATAAGGGTCTTTAGGTTCGCCAACAACAAGGTCATAGGAATTATCCCACGTATATTCGGCATCTATTGGCGCGCCTTGGGCGGTATGTCTAACGATAGAAAGCAACCCGTCTGCGTCAAAGCTGGCGACCCCCCAAGGCTGGTCATTGCCGCATGTCCAGTTTGTGCTAACCATGCACGTCGCGGTTTGAACCGTTAAAATCGGGCTGCATCCGGCGGGAATCACATCATAATCGGCAAAAACGGCGGTTGCGGACAGGCCTGCGATGGCGGCAAGCGCGGCTGAAATATGAGTTCTAATCATCATGATTTAATCCCCTTGGTTAAGTTCAGGAAAGGCGGCGGCTTTGTGTGTTTTGCATTGGCTTTTCTATTCGGCGGCCACCTCGGCACGGGCGTTCAGGGTGGCCAGAATGTTTTCGGCTGCGTCGCGCCCATCACGAATGGCCCACACCACAAGGGATGCACCGCGCACGATATCACCAGCGGCCCAGACATCGGCAAGTTCGGTTGCGCCAGTGTTGAATTTGCCCTTCACAGTGCCCCAGTTGGTTACCGGCAAATCAGGCGCGTCCCACATTTTTGGCAGGTTTTCAGGTTCAAACCCAAGCGCGGTGATGACCAGATCGGCATTTTCGACATAAGTCGCATCCTCAATCGGTTCGGGGGTTTGGCGCCCGCTCGCGTCAGGCGCACCAAGGCGCATTTCTTGAACGATTACGCCGGTAACCGGATCACCCGTGAACCCCTTGGGGGCGGCCAGCCAAACGAATTCGGCGCCTTCTTCTTCGGCGTTGGTGACCTCGCGAACCGAACCGGGCATGTTGGCGCGATCGCGCCGGTACAGACATTTGACCGATGTGGCCCCCTGCCGGATTGCAGTACGCACGCAATCCATCGCCGTGTCGCCGCCGCCGATTACCACCACGCGCTTGCCTTCGGCGTTCAGCGTGCCATTTTCATAGGCTTCAATCGTGTCGCCAAACCCGACCTTGTTCGAAGTCGTCAGATATTCAATCGCCTTTACAATACCCGTGGCACCAGAACCCGGCCCTTGCAATTCGCGGGTTTTATAAACCCCCGTGGCAACCAGCACGGCATCATGTTGCCCGCGAATGGCCTGAAAGCTTAAATCTTCGCCAATATTGCAGTTCAGAACAAACTTGACGCCTGCCTGCACAAGCTGGTCAACGCGGCGTTCGATCACATCTTTTTCCAGCTTAAAGCCCGGAATGCCATAAGTCAGAAGACCACCAGCGCGGTCATGGCGGTCGTAAATGCTGACCTGAATGCCCGCGCGGATCAGCACATCTGCCGCCGCCATGCCCGCAGGTCCGGCCCCGATAATGCCAACGCTTTCGCCGCGCTCGGCGGCGGTGCCGATGGGTTTTACCCAGCCTTCGGCCCAAGCGGTGTCGGTAATATATTTTTCAATTGCCCCTATGGTAACAGTACCATGGCCGCTTTTCTCAATCACACAATTGCCTTCGCACAGGCGATCCTGCGGGCAGATGCGGCCGCAAATTTCGGGAAAGGTATTGGTGGCTTGGCTTAGCTCATAGGCCTCTTTCATGCGGCCCATGGCCGTCATGCGCAACCAGTCCGGGATGTTGTTATGCAACGGGCAATGGGTGTGGCAATACGGCACGCCACACTGGCTGCACCGGCTGGCTTGTTCAGCAGCCTTCTGGGCGGCAAATTCGGCGTATATTTCACCAAAATCTTCGTTACGCGTATCTGCGTTACGTTTTTGCGGCATATCCCGATCAACGTTCACGAATTTCAGCATTGGTTGCTTGGCCATCTTAATCCCCTTTGTGCGAAATGTCTTGTAAGCTTGAGTATCAGGAATGAAAAGACAGCATTACTGACCTAATATTAATAAATTACCCAACTTGCAGGCCCTAGCTATATTTTTATTAAAAAAATATGGCAATAATGCTGCCCTAAAAAACAGCTTTCCTTTTTATTTCTAGAAACTAGCTTACACAGACCTTGCCGAAAGCCACCAAATGCCCCTATTCCACCTTTTACTTATTGCCATAATCCAAGGCCTGACCGAGTTCTTGCCGATCTCGTCCTCGGCGCACCTGATTCTTTTGCCCAGCCTGACGGGCCTTGAGGACCAAGGCCAAGTGATCGACGTTGCGGTGCATATCGGAACGCTTTTTGCCGTGGTTTTGTATTTCCGCCGCGACGTATGGTTGGCAGCAAGCGGCGTTCCACGCCTGTTAACCGGACGCATTGATACGGTAGGCACAAAACTTGCCTTTCTGTTAGCAATAGGAACCATTCCGGTGGTGCTGTTTGGCCTGATGCTGAAGCTAACCGGACTGGATGACGCCATGCGCTCGATTGCCGTTATCGGCTGGGCGATGCTTGGCTTTGGTCTGGTTTTATACTGGAGCGACCAGCGCGGAGCCACACACAAAACCACCGAAGGCTGGAACCTGCGCGACGCCTTGGTGATGGGCCTGTGGCAGGCATTGGCGCTGATCCCCGGCACATCGCGTTCCGGCGCGACCATTACCGGCGCACGCGCCCTTGGTTATGGTCGCGAGGACGCCGCCAGATTATCAATGCTGATGTCGATCCCGACGATCATAGCCTCGGGTGTTTTGCTGGGGGGCGAAGTCGTCGCCACCGCAGACATATCAGCCGCAAAAGACGGCGCAATCGCCGCCGTCTTTGCCTTTTTTGCGGCCCTATTGGCGCTTAGCCTGATGATGCGCCTTTTACGCGCAATCAGCTTTACACCATACGTGATTTACCGTGTCGTGCTGGGCCTGTTTTTACTGTGGCTGGCCTATACTTAGGCGTTTAGATTTTTGGCTGACTGCTTAATCGCCGCATACTGGCCCTTGGGCCGAAAGCGGTACAGATATTCAGGCAAAATCGCCGCCATGGGCTTGGGCGTAATGCCAAGATCGGCAAAGCCTTTTGCGCCGGCGGCAACAACATTATCACAGGCAAGCGCGCGAACTTGGTCGCGGGTCAGGGGCGAAACAATCAGCCCGCCGCTAAGTTTTTGCCAAAGGTCAAACCAGAACGCCATAAAGCTGGCCGCAAAGAACGGCATGTTGACCACACCGCGTGCGCGTTCGATCACTTTCAACATCCGTGCCATTAACGCGCGCATATCTTCAACATCAGGGCCGCCCAGTTCGTAAATACCAGCCTCGGCATTGCCAAGAACGCCCTGTTCGGCAGCGGCGGCAACATCATCAACATAAACCGGCTGAAACAAGGTTTTCGCGCCAACTATGGGCACAATGATCGACATCCGCGCCAAGCCAGCGAAGCGGTTAAAAAATTTGTCTTCGGTGCCAAAGATAACCGAAGGCCGCAAGATAACCGCCTTGGGAAACGCTGCCGTAACAGCAATTTCGCCCAGTGCTTTGGATTTTGAATATTCACAATCGCTACCGGAATTTGCGCCAATTGCAGAAAGCTGCACCAGCTGCCCAACGCCCTGTTCGGTGGCCATGCGCGCAACCCGCTTTGCACCATCAAGATGAACAGCCGTAAATTTGTTGCGCCCAAGCTGGTTCAGTACACCAACACAGTTCACAACCGCATCCGCACCCTGCAATGCATCACGCACCGATGCGTCATCACGAATATTGCACAACACAGGCTGAACCTGACCAACAGCGCCATAAGGTTTGACAAACAGCGCCTCATTGGGGCGACGCACAGCAACGCGAACCCGCCAGCCCTGCTTGGCCATACGCTGCGCTATATAGCGCCCAACAAAGCCTGAACCACCAAAAATAGTGACAAGTTTAGACATTGGTTCTCTCCTGCAAAATTCACATATAATCCATATCCTTCTCTGACGCGCGTCACAAGACACAAAGCCATGCGTTTTTATTGCAAACCCCGTTGACACCCCGCGCCGGCAAGGGTACATCGCGGCCCTACGACACCTGCCCAGGTGGCGGAATTGGTAGACGCGCTAGCTTCAGGTGCTAGTATTCGCAAGGATGTGGAGGTTCGAGTCCTCTCCTGGGCACCA
>DAOUQO010000095.1 GCA_030625565.1 Aliiroseovarius sp.
TGCCTCCTTTTCATGTATTGCCCGCAGGCATTTTTTCACTTCGGACATGCGCCACGCAATGGTGCCTTCGGATATATCCAGCACGCGCGCGGCGTCTGCCTGTGTCATTTCTTCGCCCAGCACCAATGCGACGGTGTCGCGTAAATCGTCAGGTAGCGCCAGCATGGCGCGGCTTAACCAATCCAGCCCTTGTTGGGTTTCAACCATCACCGCTTGGCGGTTAATTTCCCATCCGCCCCAGCCATCCGAGGCGCGCGCGCGGCTGGCGGCACGGCGGCGCCGGTCATGGGCGGCGTTTACGGCAACCCGGTATAGCCACGTGGTAAATTTGGCCTCGCCACGAAAACCGGCCAGTTTGGCCGGTAGGGCGGCGCAGATATCTTGCGTCAGATCCTCGGCCTGATCACGGCTGCCCATCAGGCGAAAGGCAAAGGCAAATAGGCGGTCGTAATGACGTTCCAGAAGCGCGGTAAAGGCGCGTCTGTCACCGCCAGCAGCCGCCAGCGCCAGTTTTTCGTCGGTTTCATCCATGTCATCCACGTAGCTATGACGCGCGCCAAAGGTCAATCCTTGGCAAAAACTTTGTGAAATGTGATGTTGGGGTTAATCTAAGCGCAACAGATTTTGGAAAGCAGAAAAATGACCCCTGATATTGCCTATGCAAATGCCGATTTCATCGAAGGCGCGGCTGCTTACCCCGAACGCTGGGCCACTGCCGCTGCCAATTTCCGCCAAGGGCTGGAAAATGAAAACCGCCTGCGGGCCGACATTGCTTATGGCGCTGCTGCGCGGCAGATAATGGATTTGTTTTTGCCTGCCGGCACCCCCAAGGGGCTGATGGTTTTTGTTCATGGCGGGTATTGGCGGATGTTTACCAAAGACAGCTGGTCACACCTTGCGGCTGGTGCTGTGGCGCAGGGCTGGGCGGTGGCGATGCCGTCTTACACCTTGACCCCCAAGGCGCAAATATCTGAAATCACCCATGAAATTGCACGCGCGATAGAATGCGCAGCGGGCAAGGTTGCCGGGCCAATTTTACTGACCGGGCATTCGGCGGGTGGGCACCTTGTGGCGCGGATGAATTGTACTGACGTTGCCTTGGCTGATGACGTGAGCGCACGGATCAAACGGATATTGCCGATTTCGCCTGTAAGTGATCTGCGCCCGCTGCTGGAAACCGCAATGAACGCCGATTTTCAGATGGATATGGCTGCGGCAGCCGCCGAAAGCCCAGTATTGCGCAGCGAACGGCGCGGCATCGAAACCCATGTTTGGGTAGGGGCGGATGAACGCCCTGTTTTTCTGGACCAGGCGCGTTGGCTGGCAGGTGCGTGGGGCGAAGCGCATTTGCACATCGCCCCTAATTTGCATCATTTTAATGTGATCGACGGGCTTGCCTTGCCCAGTGATCCTTTGCTTAAGACCTTATTGTCGGGGGCTTAGCTGCCGAAATTGCCAAGGCCGCGCAGGTCCATGCTTTTCAGCAGGTCAACCATTGTGTCAACATCGCCGCCGCTGGCCTGAACCATGACCTGATTGCCGATCATGGCGGTCAAATCGCCGTCTTGGTTCATGAATTTTTCACGGCCAACGCGCACCAGTGGAATACCCATTGCAGCAGCGTTACCCATCATGCCCGCCATTGCGGCAATCATTGGGTTATTTGCGGTGATGGTGATGGTAATGGTTTCATTGCCGTTGTTATATTCGGCCTCGGCCCCAACGCCGCCGCCCATAAAGGCAAGCCCTGCGCCCATCTCGGCGCTGTCGGTGCGGCTCCAGCCATCAGGGGCGTCTGGCAGGAAGCCAGAAAGGGCGTCACCCTTCATTGTGTTCATTAATTGTTTTGCAAAATCAAGTTCTTCCAGTGCGTACTGAATATCACCATCTTCATAAGCAGCAAGGGCGCTGTTCAAGGTATCCGTGACTTCGTCGGCGGTGGACGCGCCTGCAAATGTTGCAAGGGAAAGTGCGGAAGCTAAAGCAATTTTAAACATTATTTTCTCCTATATGTTTTGTCTGTGTACTGTATACAGTCCGGTCTTGGGCAAGGCAATCGCAGGTTTATCCAAACTTTTGACGCCATGTGGGCAGCGTATCATGGGCAGCGCTGGTTGCTTCATAAGCGCTGCGCGCAATGGCCCGGCTTGCCAAGGGGCATTTCCCCGGTTGCAGCGGCACAGGCCAAATCATCATCATAGGGCGTGCGTCTAAATACAGCGCCCGCCATCGACCTCCATGATCACACCTGTCACCATTGATGCCTCGTCCGAGCATAAAAAGCATGCGGCATTGCCCATATCTTCAGGGGTGGAAAACCGCCCAATAGGAATGCTTGATAAGAATTTAGCGCGGATTTCGGGTGTGTCGCCGCCCATAAAGCTTTTCAACAATGGCGTGTCGCCGGCAACGGGTGCAAGTGCGTTTACCCGCAAGCCCGCTGGGGCCAGTTCAACCGCCATGGTTTTCGTTGCTGTGTTCATCCAGCCCTTTGAGGCATTATACCAGTTCAAATTTGGCCGTGGGCTTATCCCTGCGGTTGAGGCCACGTTCAAAATCGCGCCTTTGCCTGCGGCCTTCATTGCCGGAACAAAATGGCGTGCAGTCAGGAAAACTGACTTGGCATTAACCATCAAAACCCGATCAAATTCTTCCTCGGTGACGTCCTCCATCGGTTTTGGCAGGTGGGTAATTCCGGCGTTATTTACCAAAATATCCAAATCCCCACGGCCCAGAACTGTTTTGGCCATGGCTTCAACGCTGGCATTGTCTGCTACATCGACAATCAGTGCTTCGCCGCCAATTTCTGCGGCGACCTTGGTTGCAGCATCACCGTTAATATCTGCCACAAAAACATGCGCGCCTTCAGCCGCGAATTTGGCGGCGATACCTGCGCCAAAGCCGGATCCGCCCCCCGTTACAATCGCTGTTTTACCTTCAAGCCGCATTTTTATTCCCTTCGCAAGTATTGTTATTTTTGCAGACTTTGCGCTGAAATGCCCCCTTGCGCAAGCTCATACAGGGCGCGCTACCTGCCAGATCACCGCCTTTATTCCGGCAAAGCGGGCAAACCGCACAAGTTCTGCGTCAAGCTTGCTTAGGCGTGCTTGCGACCACTTGGCGTGCGGTTCGGCCCAGAATCCGGTGACGTTAAGTTGGCCTGCTTTACGGTCCCCCTTCAGCTCGACGCGACCAACAAACCGGTCGCCTTCAAGCAGGGGGTACACATAATACCCCCAGCGGCGTTTTGCCTTGGGAACAAACATTTCATTGCGGTATTCAAAACCGAATAAACGCTGTAAGCGGGCGCGATCCCGGATTGCGGGATCAAACGGGTTTAGCAGGCGCAGGCGGCTGGTTGGGCGCGGGCAGGCGGCAAGGCGTGCAGCAATGTCTTCGGGTCCAAAGGCCGGACTAAGTGCCCCGTTTGCAGCCTCGACCTCGACTGGAACCAAGCCTTTTGTGTTCTTCAACCACGCCCGGGTTGTGGCGGCATCTGTGGCCTGCCAAAATCGCTGAACCTCGCCTTGGGACGCAACGCTAAGGCGGTCCAGCGCTTGGTGGTGCAGCCAGTCATTGGCTTGGCTTTGCGTGGGGAAACCGGTTGATTTTTCTGGAAAAACCCGATGGCCCAAATCGTAATATTTTACAAAATTTTTGCGGTGTGATGTGGCCAGCTTGCCCGCATACCACATCTGGTCCAGCGCCTTTTTGTGCGGTGGACGGGCCCACATTTCGCGCGGGCCTTCTATTTTGGTTTCAAAGGCATGGGTCGAAAGCGGCCCTTCGCGTTCAATACGGGCAAGAATGGCCCGAACCTGGGCTTGCGCCAATCCCGAAGCATACCATTCGCTGCGCGCGGCCCGTGCGCCAAGTCGGGCAAACTGGCCTTGCCAATAAGGATAAACTTCGGCTGAAATCAGGCTGGCATCATGGGTGAAGTGTTCAAAAACCTGCCGTTTTTGACCAAGAAATGGCCATAGGCCGCCTTCGGAGAAATTTTGGTTTCTGGTCCAGATAATATGGTTATGGGCGCGGGTTACATTGCGTATTGTGTCAATTTGCACGAACCCCAAGCGGCGCACAATCGCCATTACATCCAGCGCGCCAGTGGGGGGCGTGGCAAGGCCATTGGTCCAAAGCCATAAGGCCCGCGCGGCTTTGTTTGGGATAAGGAGCGTATTCATTTAGCCAGCTTTCGGCGGCGCGAAAGTTCGCGGTACAGGGCTTCGGGGGTGATGCTTAGTTCTTGCGCCAAATGGTGGCGGCTACCTTTTGGCGGCAGTTTGTTCCCATGCCATTCCAACCACGCATCAAGCCGGTCACGGACCTTTTTCAGGGATGCAATTTCTGCGCGTAGCCGCGCAGCCCGCACTTCGTTTGCCAGATGACGTGCATAGGCCAAAGCTGCGTTCTTATCGTTGTTTACCAAGGCCTGTACCTTATTGCGGGGCCAAACCGACAGTACGCTTGGGGCGGCGGTCTCAGCTGCGCAATGGTAGTTTTTGCACATCAATGAAGCTTCGGCAATCAAGGCGCCGGGGCCTGCGCGCTGTAGAATAAAAACTGTGCCATCATGCTGGCGGCGCAGCAGGTATACATGGCCTGTTTGTACCGCAAAAATGTTTTGAACCGGGTCTGCACGTTGGAATAGCAAAGCATCCGCTGGAAGGTATAGGCGCGTGCTTGCAATGTTTTGCAGCAGGGAAAGAAGTTCAGATGACATGATAAAGATCATGTCTATAAATCTGAGTTGAAGGCAAGATAAAAGTACAAGAAAAGGAAACAAGATGAGATATTGGATTTTGGCAATAGCATTGGGACTGCCAATGCCGGCCGCTGCACAGCAAAGCGGCGACTTGCACCAGATGGCAGCAGGGCATGAACACCAGATGGGCGCAGCTTTGGTTTTTGAGCCCGGACAGGGGGCTTTTGCCGCCATTGCCGAGGTTGTTGCTGCCTTGGATGCGGATCCTAATACAGATTGGTCACGGGTGAATATTGACGCCGTTCGCAGCCATTTGGTTGATATGGACAGGGTTGTAACGCAGGCACGTGTTACCCGCGAAAATATCGATTTTGGAATGCGATTTGTTGTAAATGGTGACGGGCTTGTTGCCGAATCCATACAGCGGATGGTTATGGCGCATACAAATGTTATGGAGGGCGTCGATGGTTGGACTTATATGGCCGAGGCAACGCAGGCTGGGGTGATTTTAGAGGTGCATGTGCCCGAGCTGGATAGTATGCGCCTGCACGCCATTGGATTTTTTGGTATCTTAACTGCGGGCATGCACCATCAGTCGCATCATTGGATGATGGCAACGGGTATGAGCCCGCATCATTGACATGTCAGATCATTTGCATGATCTGATCGATCGGGGGGCAGCCCCCCGAACCCCCCGGGATATTTAAGGAAAAATGAAGGGGTGCGGGGTGCTTTGATTAACCATGATGGGCAGCAACGGTTTTCAGGGCTGAAAAGCCATAGAGTGCCTCAAACCCTTTTTCGCGCCCGTGGCCGGATTTTCCTGCGCCGCCAAAAGGCAGTTCAACACCGCCACCCGCACCGTAATTATTAATAAAGACTTGTCCGGTTTTGATCCGTTTGGCCATGCGCATTTGGCGCGCGCCGTCGCGGGTCCAGATCGATGCGACAAGACCGAATTCAGTTCCGTTTGCGATGGCAATGGCGTCTTCTTCGGTATCAAATGGGATCACAACCTGAATTGGGCCAAAGATTTCTTCTTGGGCCAGCTTATGATCTGGGGGAACATCGGCAAACATGGTGGCGGGTACGTAATGGCCCGCGTCTGGCGCGTCTTTATGAATGCTGCCTTGTCCGACGATACGCAGATCGCTGCCAGCCTTTATATAGCCGGTGACAATTGCCTTTTGGCGGGCGGAAATTAGCGGGCCAAGGTTTGCGTCCATGCGGGCAGGGGCCGATACCATCGCATCAAAACGGGCACCCATTTTGGCCACAAGATCATCATAAATGTCGCGCTGGATCAGGATGCGCGAACTGGCAGAACAGGTTTGTCCGGCATTTTGAATGCAGGCCCCAACCAAAAACGGCAAGGCGGCATCAAGGTCGGCATCACTGAACACAATTTGCGGGGATTTTCCGCCAAGTTCCAGCGTCACAGGCACCACATTTTCGGCCGCCGCGATTTGCACCAGTTTGCCCACTCCGACAGATCCGGTGAAGCTGATATGATGCACGCCGGGATGCGCAGTTAGTGCTGCGCCAGCCTCGGCCCCAAGGCCCGGTACGACGTTCAGCGCGCCAGCGGGCAGGCCCGCTTCTTCGGCCAAGGCAACAAAGGCCAGCGCGGTCAGGCAGGCCTCCTCTGCGGGTTTTAGAACGCAGGCATTGCCCATGGCAAGTGCTGCTCCGACCGAACGGCCAATGATCTGCATCGGGTAATTCCATGGCACAATATGGCCGGTCACACCATGGGGTTCGCGCAAGGTGTAAACTGTATATCCATCAAGGTAAGGTATTGTTTCGCCATGTACTTTGTCTGCGGCGCCACCGTAAAATTCCATATAACGCGCCAGTGCGATGGCGTCGTTTCGGGACTGCGTCAGGGGCTTGCCCACATCCATCGCTTCGATCATTGCAAGGTCATCAATGCGGGTTTGCACAAGTTGGCCAATGCGGGTCAGAATGCGCCCACGTTCCAGTGCGCTGGTGCGGCCCCATTCGCCATCAAGGGCATTTTGGGCGGCAGTAACAGCCTGATCAATATCGGCCGCTTGACCGCGTGCAATTGACCCGATTTCTTCGCCGGTCGATGGATTTTGGAGCGGTAATTGTTGCCCGCTTGCGGGGGCTTTCCAGACGCCGTTAATGTAAACTTTTGTTGCGTCGTACCAAAGGTGTTTATGCATTTTTGGCCCTTTTCGTGCTGGCGAAACCGTTAGCGTGGCGTTGATTAAGGCTTGTGTACAGGCATGGAGAGGTCTGGAAAAGGCCTGTTTTTGCAGGTTTTCGCTGGTGCCTGCGCCAAGACGCATGGTTTTTCATTGTTTGATGTATCTTTTGTGGGCAGCTAGATGCTTTTATTCTGGTCTTCAACAACCTCTTGAAATTGTTTGAAAAAGCGATCTACCATCTTTTTGGCAAAACCGTGAATGATCCGGTTTCCTAATTGCGCAAGCTTGCCGCCAACCCGCGCTTTGACATCATAAGTTAGCAATGTATCGCCATTCTCGCCGTCGGTTAGGGTAACAAATGCGCTACCTTTGGCAAAGCCGGCAACACCGCCCTTGCCCTCGCCATGCAAGTGATAGCTGTGGGGCGCATTGATATCAGAAAGCGTGACCGCGCCCTTGAATGTGGCCTTGACCGGGCCGACCTTTTGCTTGACCACGGCTTCAAAGCCATCTTTCGGGTTGCCTGTCAGTTCTTCACATCCGGGGATGCAAGCCATTAGCGTTTCGGCCGCATTTAAATGTGCCCAGACGGTGGCGCGATCTGCGTTGATAAGGCGTGTGCCGGTCAGTTCCACGTTACTCTCCATGTTTTTTACAGGTTAGAAGCGATCCGCAGGGCCGTAAAGGGCCCGTTATGTCTGGGCTGTTTTCCGGAATTTTCGTCAGCTTTCAATTTCATAGGGTAAGATGCCGCGCGCATTTGGGTCCACGCGCAGGCGGTATTCCAGGGGCGGCACGCTGCGCTGGTGGCAGTTTTGACGTTCGCATATTCGGCACGATATTCCGATGGGTTCAAATGCGGTAACGCTGCCTGTGTCCATGCCGTCTGCATATACTAGATCGGCGGCGTGCTTTACCTCGCAGCCAAGACCAATTGCGTATCTGCGCACCGGAGCCTTGAACGATCCACCGGATTTTGCCACGTCGCGTGCCAGGCACAAATACCGCACACCATCAGGCGTTTCTGCCAGCTGGCGCAGAAAACGGCCGGGCACTTCAAATGCTTGGTGAACGTTCCAAAGTGGGCAGGCGCCGCCGAAACGGGCAAATTGCAGGCGCGTTGCAGAATGGCGTTTGGTAATGGTTCCCGCTTGGTCAACCCGAACGAAAAAGAACGGTATTCCTTTGGCGCCGGGGCGTTGCAATGTTGATAGGCGATGCGCGATTTGTTCAATCGAGGCCCCGAAAATGTCGGCCAGACGTTCAAGGTCGTGGCGCGTTTCAAATGCGGCGTCTTGAAAGGCCTTGTAGGGCAGTAATGCCGCCCCGGCAAAGTAGTTTGCCAACCCTATTTTTGCAATGGCGCGGGCCTCGTCTGAATTGAAGCGGGCCAAATCCAGTGTTGCCTCTAAAAGTTCGTTTTGTGTAAGTAGGGCAAGTTGGTGTAGTAACTGAAATCGCTGGGTTGAAGCCGGAGTCAGGCTGGATAAAATAATCTTTCCTGCCTTTGGATCATATCCACGAAATTCTGTATTAACAGATACTTCCACCGAAATACCCATGGATTTTAGTTTGGAAATTGCAGCTGTTTCCGGGTCTTTATCCTGCGAAAAATATTCTGCAGCACGATCAATTGCATCAATATAATTATCGCAATAGTGAAAGAAGTCACGCACCTCTTCCCATGGGCTAAGCTGTAATCCGCCTCCTTCGCGGCCCAAGGCTTCGTCCAGTGACGCCAGACGTTCATGGGTTTGGCGGTAGGCACGATGCAGTTCCAGAAAGGCGCGCGCCATAGCTGGGGCATTGGCGGCAATCAGGCGTAAATCCGCGATTGGCGGGGTGATTTCTGCAAGGACAGGATCGGCTAGCGCCTCGCGCATGTCGGTCACCATTCGCACTGTGTCACCCGTTGAAAGTTGGGCGACGTCGTAACCAAATTCTTGTGCTAACGCCAGGACCACACCAGTGGAAATCGGGCGGTTATTGTTTTCCATCTGGTTCAGATATGGCAGGGAAACCCCCAGCTTTTCAGCAAAGGATTTCTGGGTTAATTCAATTCCAGTACGTATCTCGCGCAGCTTGGAGCCAGCATAAAGCTTTTGTGTTGCCAT
>DAOUQO010000035.1 GCA_030625565.1 Aliiroseovarius sp.
CCTTGTGATGTTCACGGGCTGTTTGGCGATGCAGGAATCCCACGAAATCCTGCGCGCTATTCATATGGGCACCCTTGATGTCTGGCTGATTTATTTCCCGTTTTCGCGCCTTATGCACGCCTTCACTTTTGTTTTGGCACGGGGAAATACCGGGGCCACCTATGGCCGTAAGGGGATGAGCTTATGAGCACGCAATTAAAATCTGGGGCAAAATCCGAAATCGCCATTGCCAAGTTTGTTGAGCATACCGACGCCGAAGTCGCATCGTTCTTTGAGGCCTGTGTTCATTGCGGCGAATGCGCCCAAGCCTGCCATTTTCACCTGAACACGGATGATCCTAAATACACCCCGATCTACAAACTCAAACCGATGGAACGCGCATACAAACGCCACAAAGCGCCGTTTTCTACCCTGAAACGCGCGCTGGGCTTGGCCCCGTCCGAGGTGACCGAGGACGAGTTGCGCGAATGGGAACCCTTGGTTTATGACGCTTGTAATATGTGCGGGCGCTGCACGCTGGTTTGCCCAATGGGGCTGGATATTGCCGGCACAATTCGCAAAATGCGCGAGGGTTTCGCCGCCGCGGGTTTCGTGCCTGAAGGGCTATTATCCGCCGCCGAATACGTCAAGAAAACCACCAGCCCGATGGGCGTGACGATCAAGGCGCTCAAGGCCCAGATCAAGCACCAGGAAAAGGCCACAGGTATCAAAATCGAAATCGACCTGAAGGGCGCCGATTACATGGCCACTTTTTCGTCGATGGAAATCATGGGTTATCCCGAAGTGCTGGGGGCTTACGCCAAATTATTCAAACGCGCGGGCCTGACATGGACAATTTCGTCGGTTGCCTATGAAGCCACCAATGTTGGGGTGCAAATCGGTTCAGGCGCACTGGCCAAAGAAATCCTAAGCCGCGTTGTGGACGCCGCCGAAGACCTTGGCGTCAAGGCCGTAATCAGTCCGGAATGTGGCCATGCATATGGTGCGATCCGCTGGGCTGGGCCAAATCTGATGGGCCGACAGCTGAAATTTGAAGTGGTTCATATCATCGAAGTTCTGGATCGTTTGCGCCGCGAAGGGCGCATTCCAGCTGGTGAAAAAGACAGTCGTCGTATGACTTTGCATGATCCCTGCCAAATTGTTCGCCGCGGTGGGCTGTTGAAAGAACCACGTTCGCTGATGGATGATTCCTGTTCTGATTTTGTCGAAATGAAGGGGGCTGGCGTTACCAATTTCTGTTGCGGCGGCGGCGGTGGCGTGTCGGCCAATCCGCGCGCTGAAGACCTGAAACTTGCGGCCTTCAACTCAAAAGCCGGTCAGCTTAATGCCATCGAAGGCCTTGAGGCCGTGATCGTGCCCTGTGGTAATTGCCGCGCCGTTTTTGAGGATGGGCTTGATGATCAGGAAATGAATCTAGAGGTTATCGGCCTAAGTGAGCTGGTCGCGGAAACCCTGAAATAAGCCTGATCTCGCCACCTTGAAATCCCGCCCGCAAAAGCGCAAAATGCGGGCGGATTAACCAAGCGTAGGCCAATATGAGCACCCATGAACTTCCTGCCCAAACGGGCATCACGCGTGATGAAAGCGATTTTGGCGCAGGGCTGGCTTTGGCCTCGATCCTTGTGGTCGATGATGAACCCGGAATGCGTAATTTTCTGGTGAAAATCCTGCGCCCGCGTTGCAAACGGGTTGAAGAAGCCGCCGATTGCGAGGCCGCGTCGCGGCTGCTGGATGCCAACCATTTTGACATCGTAATTCTTGATAATGTCATGCCAAACAAGAACGGGTTGGAATGGCTGAAAGAACAGCGCAGCGTTGGGTTTTTTGCCGATGCAATCTTGATGACGGCCTTTGCCGACCTTGAAACGGCCATTCAGGCGCTTAGGGCCGGGGCCGTGGACTTTGTGCTGAAACCTTTCCGTTCTAACCAGATCCTGAACGCTGTGGCGCGCTCGATTGACCGGCTGCATTTGCAGCGCGAAAACTTTCTGTTGAAATATGAGTTGTCGTCTGATGGACTTGCCGGGCGCAGCCGTCTGGTTGGTGCCTCGCCGGAAATGACCGAAATTCGCAATATGCTGGAACGCGCAGCCCCCCTGCCCACATCCGTTTTATTCACCGGCGCCAGCGGCACTGGCAAAGAGGTCGCTGCCCGCACCCTGCATGCTATGTCCGAACGTGCCGGTAAGCCCTTTGTGCCGGTGAATTGCGCCAGTATTTCGCCGGATGTGATTGCCAGCGAATTGTTTGGCACGGTTCCCAGCGGCACAGACCGCAACGAGGGTCGCAAAGATGGATTGCTGTTGCACGCTTCGGGCGCGACGTTGTTTTTGGATGAAATCGCCGAACTTCCGTTATCTGTGCAGGGGACCCTGCTCAGGGTTATCGAAGATATGCGCATCCGTCCGTTTGGTTCAGAACGCGAAGTGCCGCTTAATCTGCGGTTTATTTTTGCCACAAATAGCAACCTGCAAGAAGCCGTCGAGGCAGGGACCTTCCGCGAAGATTTGTACCACCGTATTAACGTTTTGAACGTCCAGATGCCGACGCTTAAGGAACGCGTTAGCGATATTCCCGAACTTGCCGCAATGTTTGTCCAGCAAATTTCCCATGAACTTGGGATGCCGCCCTTGGCCCTGACCGAAGACGTTTTGGTGGAAATGGCGTGTTATGACTGGCCGGGTAATGTGCGCGAATTGCGCAACCTGATTGAACGGTCTTTGATCTTGGGTGAGTTCCCGCCAGAATTCGCCGGGGCCGTTGATGGTACCTGTCCGGAAAACCCCGATACCCTGCAATGCGTTGAAAAACGTCACATTTTAATGATCCTTGACGCCTGTGATGGTAATCGGGCCGAGGCCGCGCGCCGCTTGGGCGTATCACGCAAAACCATCGACCGGAAATGTGCGATGTGGGATGTCTGAGGCCCCGCCTAATTTAAAACCCCGCTTTTTCAGCTCGGTTCGGGCCCGATTATTGGCGATTGCTTTGGTGCCAATGCTTTTGGTTATGCCGCTTTTCTTGGGGGCCGTGGTTACAAACTGGTCTGCCCGGTTCGATGACCTTTTGATCGCAAAGGTTAACGGCGAACTTACCATTGCCAACCAATATATGTTCACAATTTTAGAGAAAAGCGCCAGTGAAGTAGAAGCCTTGGCTGGATCGGCTGCATTTGCCACTGCAATTTCCACCAACGACCAGCAGGCCCTGCAGGTATTTCTTAAGCAGCGGCGCTTGGGCTTGGGCTTGGATTTTTTATACCTGTATAAGGCCGATGGCACGCTGGTTTCTGACCCGATAATGGCCGGTGATATGGCCCCGCTGAAATGGCCGGTTGTTCAGGCCGCCAATATTGGGGTTCGTGCCGCTGAAATTGACATTTTTAGTGGTGATGATTTAGCAATTATTTCGCCAGACCTTGCAAAACAGGCACGCATTCCACTGGTGCCGACAAAGGCGGCAGTGGCCACGGACAGGGTGGAAGAACGTCGGGGGATGGTGTTGCATACGGCGTCACCCGTGGTTTTTAACGAAACTTTCGGTGTTCTTGTTGGCGGGCTTTTGCTTAATCAAAACCTTGATTTCATTGATACAATTAATGATTTGGTCTATCCTGATGCCAGTTTGACCGAAGGCAGCAGGGGGACCGCCACGCTGTTTTTAGAGGATGTGCGCATTTCCACCAATGTTCGGTTATTTGAAAATGTTCGCGCACTTGGCACCCGTGTTTCTGCAATTGTGCGCGCAACAGTTCTGGATGGTGGCGACGTTTGGCTTGATCGGGCATTTGTGGTTAACGATTGGTATATTTCGGCATATGAGCCCGTAACCGATAGCTTTGGTAACCGTATCGGAATGCTGTATGTCGGGTTTCTGGATACGCCTTTTCGGGCCGCAAAAACCCGCACTTTGATTACGATAATTACCGGTTTTTTGCTTATTTTGATGTTATCCATCCCGATTTTTCTGCGTTGGACGCGCTTAATCGTGACGCCGCTTGAAAAGATGGTGACAACCATTGGAAAAGTCGAAGGTGGCGACCTTGGGGCGCGCAGTGCCCTGACCTCTGGTCAACGTGAAATCGCGCAGGTTTCAACCCATCTGGACGGGCTGCTGGACCAGCTTCAGGAACGCGACAAACGTTTGCGTGATTGGGCCGGTGAATTGAACGAACGGGTGGCCGCGCGCACGCGCGAACTGGAAGAAGCCAACCAGCAGGTTGAAGCCACGACAAAACAGCTGGTTATATCGGAAAAGCTGGCAGCAATCGGTGAAATTACCGCCGGAATCGCGCATGAAATCAATAATCCTATGGCGGTTATTCAGGGCAATTTGGATGTAATCCAGCAGGAAACCACAGATAATGCTAGCGACCTTTCGACCGAATTTGGCTTAATTTATGAACAGGTGCATTCCGTCAATATCCTGGTGAATAAGCTGCTGCAATTTGCCCGGCCCGAGGAATATGCCGGGTTGGTTGATCACCATATTCCAAGTGAAATCATCAATGATTCCATACCTTTGGTTCAACACCTCCTTAACAAGGTTGATATCGAACTGGAGCTGAATTTGAACGCGGATCGTTGGGTTTCAATGAACCGGACAGAGCTTCAGCAGGTGCTAATTAACCTTATTGTTAATGCTATCCACGCCATGCCGTCGGGGGGTAAATTGCGCCTTGCATGTAAAAATCACGACCATGACGGCATCAAGGGTGTGCTGATAAATGTTGCCGATAACGGTGTGGGGATGACGCCAGAGGTGCTTAAGTCGATTTTTAACCCGTTTTTCACCACAAAACGCCACGAGGGCACGGGGCTGGGCCTGTCAATTTCACAGGATTTAATGGCGCGTAGCGGCGGATTTATTCAGGCGGAAAGCGCGCAAGGCAAGGGCACAAAATTCACTGTCTGGGTGCCTGCGGCGGAAGATTTCTAGGCATAACCCTAATTATCTTACTGCATTATAGGTAAATAACGCCATGCCATTTAGGCGGTGATTGCTGATTAAAATCCGCGCTTTTTCGCTGGTTAACCATGCTTCAAATTTCAGTGCAAGGTTGTGATGCACATAAGGGTGCATCGTTGGCGATACAGGAAGGAAAGAATACTGGTTGAAAAGTACCGGATCGTCAGAAAACAGTAGCTCCAGATTACCTTTGTTATGAAATGTTAACCAGCTTGCCCTGTCAGATAAAACATAGGCATTTAACCCCGAGGCGATGTTCAACGCCGTCCCCATGCCGGCCCCGACGGCTTTGTACCATTCCACAATGCGTGCGCTTTGCGTGATCCCTGCTTTTTCCCACAACATTAATTCGCGCAGGTGGGTGCCGCTATCATCCCCACGACTGACAAAAATGCTGGTGGAGCTGGCAATCGCACGCATGGCATCAGCGGCGGCCTGTGTGCTTGAAACCTGCGCAGAATCCGCCTTGGGGCCGATAAGAACAAAATCGTTATACATGATTTCGCGGCGATGGGTGGCGTGGCCATCGGCGACCATGGCTTCTTCGGCGGCGCGGGCATGGACCAGAATTGCATCCACATCTCCGGCACGGCCAAGGGCAATTGCCTGGCCTGTACCAACGACGATCATCTCGATCTCAATGCCCAGATCGGTCCGGGCTATGGGCAGTAATACATCTGCCAAGCCGGCATTGCGAAAGGTTGTGGTAACAGCAAGGCGAAGGGTTTCGGCATTCGCGAAATTGGCGAAAATTATGGTTAACGCGGCAAGGATTCCCCCCCGGATCACGGTAAAATATCCCCGTTTAAAAATGCGCGCGCCTCAGGTGTTTCAGGGGCTGCAAAGAAGGTTTCTGCAGTGCCGGCTTCATGAATTTTGCCTTTCACGATGAACAAAACATCGTCGGCCAAACGGCGTGCCTGGCCCATGTCGTGGGTCGTCATCAGGATGCGTGTGCCGGTTTTACGCGCTGAAATAAGGATGGCTTCAATCGCTTTGGTGGCGTTGCCATCAAGGCTGGCGCATGGTTCGTCCAGCAGCAAAAGTTCTGGTTCCATAATCAAAGCGCGGGCCAATGCCAGTTTTTGACGTTCACCGCCTGAAAGGGTGCGCGCGGCGTGCTGGGCAAAGGTGTTCAGCCCCACATGCGCCAATGCATCCATGGCATGCTTTGTGGCTTTTACACGTGCCATACCCCGAAGTTTTAGGGGATAAACAAGATTTTCCAATACGTTACGGCGAAGCAAAACTGGTGTTTGAAAAACATACCCTTGTTTTTTGCGCACGCGCTTTGCGCCACCTTGCCAGTGCAGGCTGCCTTCGGACAAGGCATCAAGCCCATGCAGCATACGCAATATGCTGGTTTTTCCGGCGCCATTTGGCCCGATAACCATGGTGATACCCCGACCCTCAACGGACAGATCAATAGGCCCAACAATAACCTTGCCTTTGCGCTGTACGGTTGCGCCTTTCAACTGAATTGGCAGGGTGGTGGCGGTGCTCATTCTTCGACCTCGCGGATGTGCGCAACAAGGTGAACCAGAATATTTACCAGCAAGGACAGGCCCACCAAAACCAAGCCCAACCCAAGTGCCAAGGCAAAGTGGCCACGGCTGGTTTCAAGGGTGATTGCCGTGGTTAACACACGTGTTGCGTGATCAATATTGCCACCAACGATCATGATTGCGCCCACCTCGCCAATTCCGCGGCCAAAACCGGCTAATGAGGCGGTTAGCAACCCGTGGCGTCCATCGCGCAGCAGGGTGCCAATTTTCTGCCAAAGGCTGGCGTCCAGTGAACTTAACAGGTCAGCATATTCACGCCATAAATCCCGCATGACCTGATGGGCGATAGATGCAATCAGGGGCACAAGAATGAAGACCTGCGCAAGGATCATCACGGTGGGGGTGAACAAAAGACCCAGCACCCCAAGCGGGCCGGTTCGTGAAAAAACAAGATAGACAAACAACCCGACAACAACTGGTGGAAGGCCCATCAAGGCATTCAAAACAACAATAAAAGACCGACGGCCCCGAAAATTATAAACAGCCAGCCACGCCCCCATCGGAAGCCCGATTACCGAGGCAATCACAACGGCAGACAGGGTGATTTTCAGGCTGCGCAGCGAAATTTCGATAAGGTCGGCATCAAGGGAAAGGACCAGGCGAAGGGCCTCGAATATGGCTTCAATAATTTCGCTCATTGTGTCGGCACCGCAAGTTCCATGCAAATGTTTTAAGCGGCTGGGGCCGGGGTTGCCATAGGGAATTTTTTACTGATCAATATTCCAGACAAGCGCGCAGGGCTTGGGCAATATTAAGCAACAGGTTTTGGTATAAATCCGGCGCGCCAACTAAGTCGCTTCCAAGCGGATCAGCCTGGGTGATGCGCATGGTTGGATAGGTCATATTTGAAATGAGAGCTTGTGATGCACCGGGCTCAGATAGCAGGCATGTAACTTCATTTTCTAGCAATAAGGCCTGGAATTCAACAAAATGTCCGGCGCCGGCCTGGGCTGCATCGCTATCTAGAAGAGAGCCAACAGATGGCAGGGAAAAGGCATTTTCAAAATACTGAAAAGAATCATGATATGTGATGTATTTCAAGTTCTTGGTTGGAATAACCATAGATTCTATTTCATTAGAAACCTGTTCGATTTTGGCCTGCATCAGTTGGGCGTTTTCCCAGTATCGCGCAGCGTTTTCCGGGTCATATTCCGCTAAGTGCTGGGCAATTTCACTAAGCCAGAGGTCGCCATTATGCGGGTCTAGCCATAAATGCGGGTCCGTGCCGTCTTCGTGTGACAAAGGCAGAATGTGAATGCCCGGGGTGTTAATTAAGGTGATAATTTCGGCATCAGAGGCAAGGGTTGTAATTGGGCGCTTAAGCCACGGGGTCAGGTCTTCGCCCACCCAAAATACTAAATCGGCATTTTCCAAGGCCAAGGCCTCGCCGGGGCGCATTGAATATGAATGTGGGGATGCCCCGGGGGGCATTACCAGTTCAGGCTTGCCAACGCCCTGCATTACCGCCTGTACCAGTGCGTGAATTGGCACAATATCGGTCGCAACCACGGGTGCTTGGGCCGAGGCGTAATTGGGCATGGTCAGGGTCAGAGATGCGGCGCAGATTTTTTTAAACATGTTGTCAATTTCTGTTATCAAGGGTACACGTCTGTTATTGTGTATGTTATAACATATCAACCCCAAAGTGACAGTGGAAAAATAATGCGCAAAACTGGCTTTTCAAACCATGACCACACTGCCTGTATTCACACAGGCGTTAGCTTGGCAGCGAAAAAGTGCACGGCCTTGGGGCTGCAATTTACCCCGGTGCGGCGAAGGGTGCTTGAAGTTTTGTTGAAAGAGCACCGCGCCATGGGCGCCTATGAAGTACTGGAGGTTTTGCGCCTAGAAGGCTTAGGCTCGCAGCCGCCTGTGGCGTATAGGGCTCTTGATTTTCTGGTTAAACATGGCTTTGCCCACAAGATCGAGCGCTTGAATGCCTTTATTGCCTGCGCACGCTCTGGCACCGACCACACCCCGGTTTTTCTAATTTGCGGGGCTTGCGAATCTGTTGCTGAAACTGCGTGGGTGCCGGATCAAGGCCCGTTTGCTGATACTGCCAGCCAGATGGGATTTTTGGTCGATGCTGTTACGGTCGAAGCGCTTGGGACGTGCCCTAATTGCAGCGCAGGAGCCTCAAAATGAGTTTGGTTAACATCACTGGATTGGCTGTGCAGCTAGGCAATAAGCAAGTGCTTCAAGGGGTGGATTTCAGCTTGGAGAAAGGTGAAATTGTCACAATAGTTGGCCCGAACGGGTCGGGAAAATCAACGTTTCTTAGGGCAATAATAGGTGCGGTTCGCCCTGTGGAAGGGCAGGTCAGGCTTAAGGCTGGCTTGCGCATTGGTTATATCCCGCAAAAGCTTTCGATTGACCCAACATTGCCAATACATGTGCGCCGGTTTCTATCGTTGCCGCAGCGGGTTAGTGACCACGCCGCCGCCGAGGCCTTGGCCCAAGTTGGCGCAACTGGGCTGGAAAAGGTGCAGATGGCGGACCTGTCGGGTGGCCAGTTGCAACGGGTTTTGCTGGCGCGGGCTTTGCTGAACGCTCCCGAATTATTGCTACTTGATGAGGCTACGCAAGGCTTGGACCAGCCCGGATCTGCAAATTTTTATAGGCTGATTGAAGATGTGCGAACGCGGCTTGGCTGTGCTGTTTTGATGGTTAGCCATGAATTACACGTGGTGATGAGTGCTTCTGATCGGGTGGTTTGCCTGAATGGGCATATTTGCTGCCAAGGCCGCCCAGAACAGGTTGCATCGGCGCCTGAGTACCGGGCGCTATTTGGCCGTGGAACCCACGGCGCATTGGCGTTGTACCGCCACGAACATGCCCATGACGGGTGTGAACATGACCACAGTCACGATCATGGGGCACATAATACATGAGCATTTTTCTAGCACCATTTCTTGTGCGTGCAGCACTGGCCGGGCTGGGCTTGGCCCTGGCCGCGGCCCCGCTTGGCTGCTTTGTTGTCTGGCGCCGGATGGCCTATTTTGGCGACGCCATCGCCCATGGCGCAGTTTTGGGCGTTGCCTTGGCGCTAGGGTTCGCGCTGCCAGTTTTGGGGGTGGTGCTGCTGGTTGCAACCGCTATGGCGCTTTTGGTTGCTGGTTTGTCTGGGCGCCGGTTTGCCGTTGACACACTTCTGGGGGTTTTAGCCCATTCTACCCTGGCCATTGGGCTGGTTGCTGTATCATTTGTGGATGGGGTGCGGATAGACCTCATGGCCTACTTATTTGGTGATATTCTGGCGGTTTCATACGGTGATCTTTGGGTGATCTGGGCGGGGGCGATTAGTACTCTGGGCTTGATCGCTTGGCGGTGGCAGGCGCTTTTACTATCCAGTATTAACCCTGATTTAGCCGCAGCCAGCGGGATAAAGCCCGGGCGTGAACGGTTGATTTTAATGCTGGCGCTGGCGCTGGTTGTCGCTGTTTCAATCAAGGTTGTCGGGGCGCTGCTTATCTCGGCCATGTTAATTATTCCGGCCGCCGCTGCGCGGCCCTTGGCCACCACCCCCGAGCGCATGGTTTTCATTGCCCTGATCATTGCAGCCACGGCCGCCATTGCAGGGCTGTGGATTGCGGTGTTGGTCAACAGCCCAGCCGCACCAACCATGGTTAGTGTTGGCGCAGCTATTTTTGTGATTACCAATGTGGTGGCAATGATTTTCAAGGTGCGCCAATCATGATTAAATCCAAAATGAAGGGCTGCTAACGTGGGTTTTTTCAGTGCTATCACGCTTATCAAAATCAGCTTTACCATGGCTGCGGTGCTTGGCCTGTCGTTGGTTGCCGAACGTATTTCGGCCCGCGCAGCCGGAGTTCTGGCGGGTTTCCCCCACGGAATTGCCATTGTTCTGTACTTCATCGGAATTGAACAAGGTGTGGAATTTTCCGCCGAGGCCGCGCGGTTTGCCATTGCCGGCCTAAGCGCCAATGTGGTGCTGGCTTATGTTTATGCGCGCCTTGCCCATTGGCAAGTTTTGTCGGCAAGCATTGGCGCATTGGCGGCATTTCTGGGCGTTGCCTTTTTGCTTAAGCTTATTGCGCCGGGGCCGGGTTTGGCGGCTTTGTTAACCTTGTTAACGGCGGCTTCTATCTGGGTGATACTGCAAAAAACCCAAGCCGAGGACCACAGCAAAAAGCCAAAAGTAAAACCATCTGAGATGCTGTTGCGTGCAGTTTTTGCAGCTTTGATCGTCGTGCTTATTACTGGTGGTGCAGCGCTTGTCGGGCCGGGCTGGGCCGGGCTTCTGGCTGGATTTCCGGTCGTCACCTTCCCGCTTTTGGTGATTATCCATGCCCGCCACGGGGCCGTTCCTATTCGGGCGATTGTACGCCATTATCCGTTTGGATTGCTGTCGCTTTTGGTGTTCACGCTTACGGTTTCGTGGGGGTTTTCTGCTTTGGGGGTAGGGTTGGGAACATTGCTTGGGTTGGCCGCCGCCTTGGTGTTCTTGATTGCCGCTTCCTTTTTAAAAACCCGTATTGAAATGAAATAGGCGGTAGGTGGGACTAGGCCCCAGCCCATTCCCAATACAGTTTTCGCGCCAGTTTTGTGACCGGCCCTATTGCGTATTGCGTGTCTTCAAATTTCACCACCGGCGTGATTTTTGCCATGTTTCCGGTCATGAATACTTCGTCAGCAGCCTCAAAATCAGCAAAGCTTAGCGTGGCTTCTTCGACGTTGCGGCCGGCCTTATCCAGCAAGGTGATAATGCGCTGGCGGGTGATGCCGTTTAGGAATGTTCCATTGGGTACAGGCGTGCGGATCAGGCCGTCCTTAACCATAAAAATGTTTGAGGATGCGGTTTCGGCGACATTGCCCAGCGGGTCTGCCACCAGCGCGTTGTTATAGCCGCGTGCAAGTGCTTCGCGTACCATGCGGCCATTATTGGGATACAGGCAGGCGGCCTTTGCATTAACCGGGGCCATAGACAGCATCGGGCGGATAAATTGGGTGCGGCACAGGGTTTGGCCCGCATCCATTGGCGGCATTGGCACTTGTTCAAGGCACAAACAAAATGCGGTGCTGTCAGCCCCGGGGGTAATAACGCTAACGCCGCCTTCGCGCGACCAGTACATTGGCCGGATATAAACGGGCGCATCAGGGGCAAATTTTTCCAGTCCTTCAAGAGTTAAGGCTTCAAGTTGCTTGGCGGTTTTGGTCGGGGTCATTCCCATAACACGAGCAGAATTATTGACCCGCTCAAGGTGCGCCATGAGGTCCGGAACCACATTATTAAAGGCGCGTGCACCATCAAATACTAATGATCCAAACCACGTGCCGTGATCGGCTGCATTCATCACCGGCAGGTCGCCTTGATGCCATGTGCCGTTGAAATAGGTCCAGATAATATCGCCGATTGCCATTTTTTAGGTGCCTTTTACAGGGGGGCCATGTCGGGCAAGCCCGCGCGATTGGCAGTGTTGTACCTGCATAGCGCTGTTTGATATGGGATTTCAACGCCCGCATTTCGACTTGCCCGGAAACAACTGAATATGGTTGTTTCCGGTTGTGAAAAGAAAAGTGGCACCCCGATTGGGATGCCACCGTTTTTTAAGAGAGTTGGGTTTTAGTGCTTCCAGACAGTATAGCTGACTTTCAGAGTTGTCCCTGTATATCCGTTCACGCGGAATTGTGCGATGCGCCCTGCGTTGGTTTTAAGGCAGACAAAGGTGCCGACTGACAATTGCGCAAATGGGACAGGATTTGCTGAGAAGGCGGCATTTTTACAGCCAATATAGCCGCGGTTTGAGCCATTACCCACTGCAAGCCGTGCGCCATTGCGGACCTCAAGCCGGCGAACAGCAGCATTGATGGCATGGTGCCATACATCTACGCCAGCCCCACCAGTTACGCCTGTATCAAAATTGGCAGTAAAGCTGGAAGGAATTGAGAAATTGCCAGAGCGGAACACATTTGGAATGATAACCGGCGGCACAATAATTGGTGGCACGATGATTGGCGGTATAATAATCGGTGGAGGGGCAACAACGCCGCCCGGTGCAAACACCTTAAGCGATGATGTGCGATTATTGATCAATGCACCAAGGGTGGCCCTATTACTGGTGATATCGATGCAAAAGCCGCCAAGATTGTTATCAGTACAAAGCCTTACGCCAAGCGGGTGGCTAACGCGAACCGAACTGATACGGTTATTAAATTGTGCGTTCAGCGAACTTAACTGGCCCGGTGCATAGCAAAATGATGTGCCTTGGAAATTTGGACCTGTATAGAAACAGGCCTGTGCGCCAACAGGTGGAGGAGGTGGTGGTGGGGGCGGCATTGGTCCTGTCCCTGGCGCAGGCGTGCAAACAAGTTCAAGCCGTGGGCTGCCGCCGCCAAGTGTCAGGGTTAACTTGCAATCAGGTGCCGCTGTGCCAGCAGGCGGGGGTGGCGGTGGAACCGCGCGCAGATAGCTTGAGCTAACCCAGCCATTTTGTTCAGCTTGTTCAATATAGCACCAACCCGAACTAACGCATTCGGTTGTATTGACGTGTTCGCCATAAGCCAGCGTATCGATGACACCGAAATTTGTGCCGGGGCCTGTGCGTACGTTCAGCTCTACAGTTGCAGTGGCCTGAACAGCAAAGGCTGCCATGGCCGACATGGTCACTGCGGCACCTGCCATAGCTGCGGTTTTTATTAATGAGGTGATTTTCATGTAACCCTCCGATTATTGGGCAATCAAATACAGCCCGGTTTCAATTTCTGTTGTATGCCCCATAAGGTTGGGCGAAAATGTATATGCCAGAACAGCCTAGCATGGATACTTTTGACCTCAAAGCGGCGCGTTAGACAATATCAGGGCGTGGTTATGACCTATCAGTACAGTATTTTCGGGGCGGCGGCGGCGTATTTTGTGCGCAAAGCGAGTTCTTGCCTTTGCCTTAATAATCGCGATGTGGCTGAACTGTATGCTTGATGGTATCCAGAGGGTGCGATACCTATGTGCATATGTCTATATAAAAGAGTATCTATAAAATGAATAAGCACCCAGAATGTGCGATTGAATATGTTGGCGATATTTTCAAAGCGCTGTCAAATGAACACCGCTTGCGGATCATGGGCTGGCTGATGAACCCTAGGGCCAATTTCCCACCGCAACCCAATGGGGATTTGGTCGAAGACGGGGTTTGTGTGGCTTATCTGACTGAAAAATGTGGCCTGACCCAGCCCAGCGTCACTAACCATATGCAGCTTTTACAGCAGGCCGGACTGGTCAGTGCACAGCGTCACAAAAACTGGGTGCTTTATAAGCCACGCCATGAGGCATTTCATCAGGCGATTGATGCGCTTAAAAACCTTGCCAGCAAGGCCCCCAACCATAAATAGCGGGGGCCATTGGGGCTAGCTTTCCAGCTTGGCCTTGGAACGAACAAACTGCTCAATAGCAGGCGCTTTGATTGCCCCGGATTGGCGGGCAATTTCGCGCCCATTTTGGTATAAAACCATGGTGGGGATGCCGCGAATATTGTTCTTTTGGCCAGCCTTTGGGTAATCTTCGGTATTGATTTTTGCCAGTCGCGCATGGGGGGCAAGGCCCTGTGCGGCGCGTATGAAATCTGGCGCCATCATCCGGCAAGGGCCACACCACGGCGCCCAGAAATCGACCAGCAAAGGCGTGTCATCATTCTTGGCCGCCTTGGCCAGTACTGCAGGGTCAATTTCATACACCTTGCCAGTGTTCATTTTGCCGCCGCAGGTGCCGCATTTCGGGCCCGAGCCCAGTTTTTCGGAGGGAAAACGGTTTACCGCACCACATTCAAGGCAGGTCATTTTCACGGCTTTGGTCATGGCTTGATCTTTCTGGTTATATTCACATTTTTATATATGTATGGACCAGCAAGTAGGTTTCAACCCCTTGCCCAAAACTTATGGGCAAGGGCAAAGCCGCAACCGGATGAATGCAATTTACATTTCGCTTAAAATTGCGTCGCGCAAACGGTTGATTTCAACGGGATCCAGTCGTGCAATTTTGTCCGTAGGGGCCAGAGGCTCCGTGTGGAAAAATTCGGGCAAAGCATCGTCTTCTACGCTAAATCCGGCCTCGGCGTTAAAGGCGATTTCCAATCGCAGCACATCGCGCGCCATATCCATAATGAATGCAATATCAACATCAGTGCCGTGGGCTGCATTGATCGCGTCAGCAATCAGTTGCAGGTGCTTGTCGGTTACATCGCGGCCAAAAATACATAGGCCAAGGCTGTCGGCAATGGCCACATCAACCTGTTTGTTAACCGACAGACGCACCAGTTCTTCCATGCCCATATCTGTGGTTTTCAGGCTTGGCAGGTTGCCAACCGTATGATCAGCCCCTTGGGCTGTCAGCATCATTGAAACACCAGTGCCTTCGATGAAGCGCGGGTCATAGGCGCTGATGGCTTGCTTTTTAATGACCGGAACGCGGGCAAAGCCCAGATATTCGCCAACATGGGCGGTGCCTTGGGCGTAAATGCGGCCCATTTCATTGCCTGCGCGTAAATCCGCCATCACCTGCTGCATGAAATCAGTGTCGCCAAACGCGCCCTTGCCAGCGTCCATTAATACGCCAATGGTGGCGCCCAACTCAATTGAATCAACCCCAAGGTCGTTGGCAACTTCGTTCACAATGGCCACGGCATCGGGTTCTTCAACGCCGCAATTTGACCCCATTAAACACAGGGTTTCATATTCCAATGGCGACACTAGTTCTTTGCCATCCGCGCCAACGAAAACGTTTGAACACTTGATCTTGCAGCCAAACATGCAGGCATGTGAAATCTGTCCGCCACGTGCGGAATTCAATTCCCGAATGTAATTACCACCCAACTTGAACGGCCCCTCATCCGGTCCGGTCATGCGTCCGGCGGTGAAATTGCGCACCGGCAAGCCACCAATTTGGTTGGTCAGGTCGGCAACCATTGCCGTGCCCGTCGTCTTAAAGGCCTCAATACCGGGGGATTCACCCAGAAGCTTGCTGTATTCAATCACGTGGGTCATGTATTTTTTCAGGTCATGCAGCGGCGGAATCCGTTTTTTGTCGATGACAATCGCCTTGACCTTTTTGCTGCCCATAACTGCGCCAACACCGCCACGCGCCGCCAGTCGTGCGGGCCGTTTGTCGGTATCGGTAAAGCTGATTCCAGACATCAAGCCGCAATATTCACCCACAGGCCCGATCATCGCCAGCGAACATTTTTCGCCGTATGCATCCAGCAATTTTGCAGCACCTTCAATGTTTCCCAATCCCATATAGGGGCTGGCATCGTCAAAAGTAATGCTGCCATCTTTGGCGAAATGGATCACAACCCAGTCATCGGACTGACCGGTCAGGGTGAGTGTTGCGATCTCGCTTTGGCCCATTGCAATTGCAAATGTGCCGCCGGAATTTGCCTCTTTCACACCACCGGTCAGGGGGCTTTTACAGCCAACACTGATCCGGTTAGCGTTCGAAAAATTAGTACCTGCAAACGGCCCTGCAGAAAAAATCAAAGGGTTATCGGGCCCCAGTGCGTCAACCTTGGCCACGCCGCCTTCAAGCAATGTTTTGGCAATTAGATAACGCCCGGCTTTGGCAATTTCGCTACCTTCAACTGGTTTCGTCGAGATGTCGTGATTACCAAGGTTGATTGTGATAGATGTGCGC
>DAOUQO010000238.1 GCA_030625565.1 Aliiroseovarius sp.
ATGCCGATCCAGATCAACGGTAAACGGCGGGCGGAAATCAGCGTTCCAAAAGATATGGACCGTTCAGAGGTTGAAAAAATTGCGCTGGCAGACCAAGCTGTAATTAAGGCGCTGGAAGGTAAAGCGCCGAAAAAAGTCATCGTTGTTCCGGGGCGTATTGTGAATGTCGTTATCTAGTCGTCGCATCTTTCTAACCAAATTGCTGGGCCTTGGGGCCATGCTGGGGGCTTGCGGGTTCACTCCGGTCTATGGGCCGGACGGGGCTGCGCAGGGTTTGCAAGGCTCAATCGCGGTCGCCACACCAGACAACCGCGATGCTTACGAACTGGTCAAACAGCTTGAACAGCGGCTAGGCCAGCCAAACAGCGCACGCTTTGATTTGGCTTATGATATAACGACCCGCGTTGAAGATGCGGGCGTAACCGCCACCCACGAAATCACCCGCAGCCAAATTTTTGGTACTGTTACATTTACCCTGACCGACACGACAAGTGGCGCACAGGTGCAATCTGGCAGCGTTACCAGCTTTACCTCGTTTTCAAATCTGGGCACTACGGTTTCAACTGCAACTGTTGAACGCGATGCTTACCGCCGCCTGATGGTTTTACTGGCAGACCTGTTAACAACACGCCTGATTGCCACCGCACCGGACTGGCTGGAATGAAGCTGGCGGCACGTGACGCATCGCGCTATTTTGCAAAACCCGATACCCAGCGCGCCGGTGTTTTGCTGTTTGGCAATGACACAATGCGCGTGGCCCTGAAACGCCAGGAATTAATCACCGCCCTGATCGGGGCAAATGGCAACGATGAAATGCGCCTGACCCGTATTCCCGCCGCAGACCTGCGCAAAGATCCAGCGCTATTGTCAGATGCCATAAAGGCGCAGGGTTTTTTCCCCGGCCCACGTGTTGCCTTTGTCGAAGACGCAACCGAAACGCTGGCAAAAATGATTATTCCGGCGCTGGACGAATGGCGCGATGGGGACGCGCAGGTAATAATTACCGCTGGCAGCCTGACGCCGCGATCAACCTTGCGCAAATATTTCGAAACCCACCCTAACGCCTATGCCGCCGGTATTTATGATGAACCGCCCAGCCGTGATGAAATTCAGGATATGCTGGCAAAATCCAGCCTGACCAATATCAGCGCCGACGCAATGAACGACCTGACAGCCCTGTCACGCCAAATCGACCCCGGTGATTTTCGCCAGACAATTGAAAAACTTTCACTGTATAAAATTGGCGACAGTACCCCGCTTAGTCAGGCAGAAATTCACGCCCTTGCCCCCGCTTCGACCGAAGCAGCGCTGGATGAAATTTTGAATATCACTGCCGATGGCCGCGCCCCTGAAATCGGGCCAATCCTAAGGCGTTTGCAAGCCCAAGGCGTGCAACCTGTGGGGCTGTGCATCGGCGCAACCCGACATTTTCGTGTGCTGCACGCAGCCGCCTCGGATTCCGGCGGGCCATCGCAAGGCATAGCCCGCGCACGCCCGCCTGTGCATTTTAAAATGCGCGACCGAATGGTGAAACAAGCGCAAAAATGGGGTGTTCACAAACTGGAACACGCGCTGGAACTGCTGGTGGAAACCGATTTGCAATTGCGCTCGGCCGCGCGGGCGCCACAAATGGCAGTAATGGAGCGGGCCTTGATTCGCTTGGCAATGCTGGGAGCACGGTGATGTATAAAGTTGTTGGAGCCACAAAAACACGGACTTTTCGGGTCTTGTGGATGCTGGAAGAATTAGGGCTGGAATATGAGCACCTTGACGCCCTTCCGCGCACGCCAGAAATCCTTGCCTATAACCCTTCGGGCAAGGTGCCGGTGCTGCTGGATAATGACCAGCCGATCATCGACAGCACTGCAATCATTACCTATCTGGCCGACAAACACGGCGCTCTAACCTATCCCGCTGGAACGCTGGAACGGGCCCGCCAAGATGCGCTAACGCAGTTTGTGCTGGACGAAATGGATGCCGTGATGTGGACTGCCGCGCGCCATTCTTTTATCTTGCCCGAAGAAATGCGTATGCCCGAAATCAAAACATCGCTGAAATGGGAATTTGAACGCTCGCAAGGGTTTTTAATGGACCGCATGGGTGATGGACCGTTCTTGATGGGCGACAAAATAACGGTTGCCGACATTCTAGCCTGCCATTGTGCCGACTGGGCGTTTGTTTCAAAATTTTCGCTGTCAGATGAATTTGCAGCCTATGCAAAACGCCTGCGTGGCCGCGAATCTTACAAAAGGGCGCGCGCTATTTAAGGCGCGCGTTTAGCTGGTTTTCCCTTGGGAATATCGCGGTCACCCTGCTGGGATGCACGTAATTTTAACGCTACGTTAATGGCAAATGCCGCAAACCCCAGCGCGCCAACAACGCCAATTCCAGCGCCAATTTGTATCAAAATGGTTAAATCCAGAACAATCCCGACGGCAACTAAAACCAGCGCGGCGCCGTGACTGACTGCGTGAATATTGATCGGGGTTTCAGCCACAAGTGCAGACATCAACATTGGCAAGCCGGAAACTCCGCTGGCATGCATCGAGGCCAGAAATGGCATGATCCGTTGTAAAATTCCGGTCAGGAAAGTCAAAAGCCACCCCGCCAGCAATATGAACCCAAACAATGCCGGAGCATTGGGAATTGGTGTGCCTGCCTGCATTGCAACGCCCAAAAGCAGGCTTAAAACAAGCAAGACCCACGAGGCGCGAATTAACATAAAAGACAGGCCCAACCGTTTTCGCATACTGGATTTCTGCGCCTTTCTCATCTGCCATACATACGTGCCTGCCGCCCCTAAACCGGCGACCAAAGCCAGCCAGTTAAACGCAGAAAATCCGGTAATCCACGCGGCCGAAACACTGAGAAACGCGCACCCTGCCAAGGCCAACTGCCCCCAGCCCGGCCCATTGGAAAGACTGCGTGACAAAACGAACATCGGGATAAGAACAAGACTTAGACCTCCGACCAAAAGC
>DAOUQO010000217.1 GCA_030625565.1 Aliiroseovarius sp.
ACTTGTGAAAATTTTAAGGAAAACAAAGGGTATTTTTTACCTTTAGGTGGAAAATACATCGTATTTTATAGAAAACTGACGGATCAAACGGCTGATTGTGAATCAAAGCGAGGGTTCTCGGCAGATGTTGTTTTCGTTGTATCCGCCTCAATCCCATCTGGCCCGCGTTTCCAAATTGCCATGGCGATTGCGCCGGATCTTTCGCCCGGCTCGGGCTCTCCGGTGAAGGGGTCGGTTCCGTTGGTAAAGCTAAGTTCGGCACCGGTGCGTTCCAACAAAGTTTTCGCGATAAACAGGCCAAGCCCCATGCCTTCGTATTCAGCCCGACCTTCATCCTTCCGCTTGGATTTCCGTTTCCTAACAAAGGGATGGCCAATATTGCCCAAAACCATTGGCGCATATCCAGCACCATCATCAACAACACGAACCGACAAGGTTTGATCGTTCCAACACAAATCAACCCAAACAGTGGTCGAGGCAAAATCCACCGCATTCTGGATCAGATTTCGCACGCCATGCACAATTTCGGGCTGGCGCAAAACAACAGGTTGGTTCGCCGCAGGTAATTTGTCATCTCCAACGCGAATATGAATGGTTTTTCCGCGATTCATATGTGGTTCGGCCGCCTCGTGGATAATCGCACTAAGGGGGGCCTGACGGATAAGCATGTCATCCTTGCCATGCTTGCCCATGGAATGCAGAATATCACGGCAACGATCTGCTTGTTCGCGGATAAGTTGTGCATCTTCAAGGTGTTCCGGATTTTCAAGCTCATCCGTAAGCTCACTGCTTACCAGCGTTATCGTCGCAAGCGGGGTGCCTAATTCATGGGCCGCCGCAGCGACAACCCGACTGAGATCAGTTAGTTTTTGTTCGCGTGACAGCGCCATTTGGGTGGCAAGCAAAGCATGCGACATTAAACGCATTTCAGTCGATATTCGGTGGGCGTAAAGGCCAAGGAAAATAATGGTGATCAGGATCGCAACCCAAAACCCATACACAAAAATTTCAGGCATATTCAACAAAGCCCCCTGCGTGGTGTGCAGGGGGATATGAAACCGCGCAACCAGCGATGTTGCTAAAAAGGCCATAAGCGCAACAATCAAAGTTGCACGCAGGGTTAATGCCGTGGCGGCAACCGTAACAGGGGCGACGATCAAAACCGAAAAGGGGTTATGCAGCCCCCCCGAAAGATACAAAAGCACGGCCAGCTGCACGGTGTCAAAAACCAGCATCGCCGCGACCTCGGTTTCGCTTAGGCGTTTGTTTTGCGGATATATCAATATAAACATGGTGTTAGCCAGAATTGAAATGGCAATTACCGCTGCAAACAACCCCAGATCAAGGTCCAGATCGAACCAGTGAAGCGCGGCCAAAACCGCCAGGATTTGCCCCAGAATGGCGACCCAGCGCAAGATGATCAGGGTGCGTAAGCGCACCGAATTTTCTAAAACCGCTTGTGAAAACATATTGCCTTGGCCTTACCTTAAAAATGTAAACCGTATGTGACGTTCTATCCCCTTGTATGTCGCGGCCACCTAAGGGATCAATGGCGCGTATAATCGAAAGGGTTTCAAAATGGTTCGAATCTGGGCTGGCGTCGCAATACTGACTATTTTCGCGTTGCTGGGTGCAACGTGGTATATGGGCCGCGCGCCTGCGGATATTTTTGCCCAATGCAGGGCCTCGCAAGTTGGTGGCGGGCGTGCCTCGATCGGGGGACCGCTGGATCTGGTTGATGAAAACGGCAACGCCGTCACGGATGTTGAAATTTTCACCAAACCGACCCTGCTTTATTTCGGATACACCTTTTGCCCGGATGTCTGCCCGCTGGATAATGCCCGCAACGCCGAAGCGCTGGATCTGCTGCAAGGCCAAGGTTATGACGCCCAAGCTGCATTCATATCAATCGACCCCGAACGCGATACCCCCGAACTGATGGCGGAGTTTACGGATTACCTGCACGAAGACATGATTGGCCTGACTGGAACCCCCGCACAGGTCAAAGCCGCCAGCCAAACCTATAAAACCTTTTACCGAAAACAGGTGGACGGCGACCCGGAATATTACTTGATGGATCATTCCACATTCACCTATCTGGTTTTCCCCGATATTGGCTTTGTCGAATTTTTCAAACGTGACGACACCCCCAAACAGATGGCCGAACGCGCCGGTTGCTTTATTGATGCAATTCAATAGCACAACCTAAATTGACCCCTGCTGTCATAGCGCCTAAGCTGGGCCCAGCTCGGACGGCAAAAGGGGAAATCTGTGGCAGACCAAGATTTGATTGAAATCGGCGAAGATCGCTCGTTGTTACTTGTTGATGATGATGAACCGTTTTTGCGCCGCCTTGCCCGCGCCATGGAAAAACGTGGCTTTGCCACGGAAACCGCCGGATCGGTTGCCGCAGGAATGGCCATAGCTAAGGCCCGCCCCCCAGCTTATGCCGTGGTTGATTTACGCTTGGGCGATGGTAACGGGCTGGACGTGGTCGAGGTTCTGCGCGGAACGCGTCCGGATGCACGGGTTGTTGTGCTAACCGGATACGGTGCCATTGCAACCGCAGTTGCCGCCGTGAAAATTGGTGCGACCGATTATTTGTCAAAGCCCGCAGATGCCAATGACATCACCAATGCCCTGCTAGCCAAAGGCGACGCCCTGCCGCCACCCCCCGAAAACCCGATGAGCGCGGATCGCGTGCGCTGGGAACATATCCAGCGGGTCTATGAATTATGTGATCGCAATGTGTCGGAAACCGCGCGGCGTTTGAACATGCACCGCCGGACATTGCAGCGTATTTTGGCCAAACGCAGCCCGCGTTAAACCGGATGAACCTGTTTGCAAAAAACAGCGTCGTCGCAGGTTTCATTAGCCTGATCGTGTCGGCATGTACGGCTTTGCCAGTCGCACCGCCCGCGCCGAATATAACCTTTACCCCGGACGCATCAGGGCTGTCTGTCGCGGCTTTGGACCTGCGAATAGATTTTGGCCGCGCACCCGAAGGCGTCATTGCCGCCCTGGACCAAAACATAGGCCGCCATCAGGTATTAAACATTTCCGGCTGCCCTTCGGGTGTGGTTCAGCAAATCAGATGGGGCGACCTGATCCTGACATTTACCGATGAACAATTTGTGGGTTGGCACCAAAACGGCACGGTACAAGGCACGACCTGCACGTCCAAAAATTAACTAAAATTCTTACCCAAGTTGCTTTAGCAATTCATTGTGGCGCGCCGTAAAAGCGGTGCGCACTTCAACCGGTGGACGCAGATTTATCCGAAGGTCTGCGGCAATTTCCGAGGCGGGCTTGCCGAACAGCTTATCGGCCTCGGCAACACTGAAACCGGCGATTTGAATGGCCTCAAGCCACGCTGAA
>DAOUQO010000012.1 GCA_030625565.1 Aliiroseovarius sp.
AATCACTGAATCAAACGGCTCATCTTCGATGGCGTCTGTTTGCGGCGGCTCATTGTCGATGATGGATGCGGCTGTACCGTTGAAAGCTGCGGTTGCTGGCGTTGCAATGGGCCTGATCCTTGAGGAAAGCGGTGAATACGCAATCCTGACCGACATCCTGGGTGACGAAGACCACCTTGGCGACATGGACTTTAAGGTTGCGGGTACCGAAGCCGGTATCACGTCGCTGCAAATGGACATCAAAGTCACAGGCATCACCACCGACATCATGGAAAAAGCAATGGCACAGGCAAAAGCCGGTCGTTTGCATATCCTTGAAGAAATGGCCAATGCACTGACCGAAGGTCGCCAAGAATTTTCAGCTCATGCACCACGCATTGAAACCATGCAGATCCCAACGGATAAAATCCGCGAAGTGATCGGCTCGGGTGGTAAAGTGATCCGTGAAATCGTTGAGGTATCTGGCGCCAAGGTTAATATCGACGACGAAGGCATCATCAAGATTGCATCGCCCAATGAGGAATCAATCCGCACAGCATACGACATGATCCACGCGATCGTGGCTGAGCCTGAAGAAGGCAAAGTTTACGACGGTAAAGTTGTGAAAATCGTTGATTTTGGTGCTTTTGTGAACTTCTTTGGTAAACGCGACGGCCTTGTGCATGTCAGCCAAATCGAAAACCGCCGCCTGAACCATCCTTCGGATGTTCTGAAAGAAGGCCAGATGGTTAAGGTTAAACTGCTGGGCTTTGATGACCGCGGCAAGGTTCGCCTGTCGATGAAAGTTGTCGATCAGGAAACTGGCGAAGAAGTTGTGGCAGAAAAGAAAGACTAATCTTTTCACCATCCTGAAAAATGAAAGCCCCGGTGGAAACGCCGGGGCTTTTGGTTTAGATAGATCAAACCAATGGCTACATTTTATAAGCTCATATTTTTAATTTGGCGAAGTATAGGGTGCTTTAAGTGAAGACCTTTTTGATAAATCTGGACCGGAGCCATGAGCGGCTTCAGCAGGCCCATGCCCAATTGGATCAAGCAGGCCTTGCCTATGAACGAATTGCTGCCGTGGATGGTGCAACTTTGGATCAAACCAGTATAGCGGGGCTTGATCAGGAAAAGGCGACTAAAACGTTTAAAAACCCATTACGAAAGGGTGAAATAGGCTGCTATCTTAGCCATATTAAAGCAGCAGAACGTATCGTTACATTGGATCTGCCCTATGCGCTGGTTCTTGAGGATGATTTTGCCTTTAAACCTTCATCGCTTAAAATTTTATCACAACTTGAACAGAAACTAGGTGCCGCAGAGATCAAAGATTGGGATGTCATAAACCTTGGGAATATAGCCAGAAAAATCTATCGCACGTTGCCTAAGACGACCTTTTCTCAAGAAAACACGCATCTTTGCCGAGCACTTTATTTTCCTGTGACCACCACGGGTTTAATCTGGTCAAAGGTCGGTGCGCACCGGTTCCTGCGCCAGGCCCACCATATTTATGAGCCGGTTGATGCCACCTTACAGCGATTAATGTGCGCCTCTGGGCGCGGATTAGCATTTCGCGAAGGTGTTCTTCAAGCCAACGGGTCAGAAAGCATTATTAGTGAAATGGGCTCTCAAGAAGCGGCTATGAAAAATGCAAATATTTTGCTTCGGGCAAAACGCTATACAAAAGCCACATCGCGGTTTTTTCGTGGTCCAGATATAGGCTAGGCTGTTGTAGGTGCTATCAGCTTTCAGAAATTACCCCAAAGCCATTAGCTGCGGATGCATCTTGTCAGTGAATTCAACACAGGATTTATCATAGGCATCAAAGAGCGGCGCTAAAGAAATAGCACCATAATCCCCGCTGGCCGCGTGTTGTTCGCCATCATGACACAGCTTGCCTAGCGTCTTGAAGCCCAGGTTCAATGCGCTGCCCTTCAGAAAATGCAATTCACTTTCCAGGCTTTCCGGGGCAGGGTTTGCTTTAAGGCGATCAATAACCTCGGCAACTTCCTCCAGAAACACCTCGGCTACTTCAGCAAAGGATTCTTCGCCAACTTCACTTATCAATTCATTAAGCCGTTCCCAGTCAATCATAAAACCCTCCTGTACTATGGTGCGAAAATGGCCGTAAAATAATTAATATACAGTAATTATAAATGGTAATTTCTGTACAACTTTACACTTAAACCGCTGTTAATACCCGACCGGTAATCAACACAGTTGGGAATAGCCCGCATAATTTATAGGTGTATGTTTGTCTGCTTTTGTTGCCAGTATAAAACCCTACCCCCCCGCACAGACCGGGGTGATTCGCAGTGTTTTGGTTGTTGATGACAGTCGGGGCCATCGGTTGTTGATGTCACGCTCATTGTCACGGCAAGGGTATGATGTTTGCGAAGCCGCATCAGGGCGAGAGGCGCTTGAGGCCTGTCAAAAAAACGAATTTGACCTTATTTTAAGCGATTGGATGATGCCTGAAATGGATGGTATCGAGTTTTGTCAGGCTTTCCGCGCCCTTCCCCAAGAGAAATACAGTTATTTTATTTTGCTCACATCAAAAACAGAAAAGGGCGCAGTTGCGAAGGGTCTTGATGTTGGTGCTGATGATTTTTTGACCAAACCGGTGAAGCGTGATGAACTTTTGGCACGAATTAATGCGGGTGATCGTATCTTACGGATGGAGCGGGAGCTGACAGAGAAAAACCGGTTGGTAACTGCAACACTTGATGAAATTCAGGGGCTTTATGATTCCCTTGACCGTGACCTGATTGATGCAAGAAAAATGCAGCAATCATTGGTGCGGGAACCATATCGGGATTTTGGCTCGGCTGAAGTTTCTTTGCTGCTTAAGCCCTGTGGGCATGTTGGTGGGGATTTAGTCGGGTTTTTTGAGGCCGGTCAAAACAAAGTCGCGTTTTATTCCATTGATGTTTCCGGCCATGGTGTTGCGTCAGCAATGTTGACGGCGCGATTGGCGTCATATTTGTCGAATGGCGCCCCGGAACAAAATATTGCTTTGGTTCAGAATCATAATGGCAATTATACGCCGCGACCACCTTCAGAGGTGGCAAATTTGCTAAACATATTAATGATCGACGACATGGAGACCGAGCTCTATTTTACAATTCTATTTGGCTATATTTGTCTTGAAACCGGCAAGGTCGATTACAGCCAGTGCGGCCACCCTAACCCGCTAATATTAAGCGCTGATGGTAAGGTGCGGTTTTTTGGGGACGGGGGTATGCCAATTGGTCTTATCCCTGATGCAAATTTTGAACAAAACAGTGTGCAATTACAAGTAGGTGACCGCATACTTTTCTATTCTGACGGGTTTACAGAATGTGCTAACTATAATGACGAACTTCTTGATGAAGAAGGCTTTGAAACGCTGGTATCCACAAATGCAGACTTGGATTATGGGGACTTTTTCACAGCTCTTATTTGGGATTTGGACTTGTATTCCGGCACACAGGATTTTGGTGATGATCTTTCGTGCACAATGGTGCGCTTTAAGGGGCCGCAGCACGACAGTGCCAATTTATAATAAAGCCGCATTTTTCAGCTTGGTGCATTCTGCTTTGGGGCAGGGGAAATATTTGCAATTCCAATTTTAGCTGCCAGAAGGTGCCTAGGGCTACGGATCGCCCTTGTCGGGGTTGTGTAAACCCAATAAACTCACGCAGAAACCTAATAATGGAATGCACAAATGACAGCGCCCAAGAAAGTCGTCCTTGCTTATTCTGGCGGGCTAGACACCTCAATCATCCTTAAATGGCTGCAAATCGAATATGGCTGCGAAGTTGTTACCTTCACCGCCGACCTTGGTCAGGGTGAAGAACTTGATCCAGCCCGCAAAAAAGCAGAAACATTGGGTATTAAGCCTGAAAATATTTATATTGAAGATCTGCGCGAAGAATTTGTTCGCGACTTTGTGTTTCCAATGTTTCGTGCAAATGCCGTTTACGAAGGCCTTTACCTTTTGGGAACATCCATCGCGCGGCCCCTTATTTCCAAGCGGCTGGTCGAAATTGCAGCAGCAACTGGCGCTGATGCGGTGTCACATGGTGCGACCGGCAAAGGCAATGATCAGGTTCGGTTTGAACTGGCAGCCTATGCCTTGAACCCGGAAATCAAGGTCATTGCCCCTTGGCGTGAATGGGACCTTGGATCGCGCACCCGCCTGATTGAGTTTGCAGAGAAACACCAAATCCCGATCGCCAAAGACAAGCGCGGCGAAGCGCCTTTTTCTGTTGATGCAAACCTTTTGCACACCTCATCCGAAGGCAAGGTTCTGGAGGATCCGGCGGTTGAAGCCCCCGATTATGTGTACCAGCGCAGCGTGCATCCCGAAGATGCGCCTGACACGCCTGAATATCTTGAGGTCGGGTTTGAACGCGGCGATGCGGTCAGCATTAATGGCGAAACCCTTAGCCCCGCCAGTGTTCTGACCAAGCTGAACGAACTAGGCGGAAAACACGGTATTGGTCGCCTTGATCTGGTCGAAGGCCGTTTTGTTGGTATGAAATCGCGCGGAATTTATGAAACCCCCGGCGGCACGCTGTTGCTTGAGGCCCATCGCGGCATTGAAAGCATCACCTTGGATCGCGGCGCGGCGCATCTAAAAGATGAACTAATGCCAAAATATGCCGAGCTGATTTACAACGGTTTTTGGTATTCCCCGGAACGTGAAATGTTGCAGGCCGCAATTGACCAAAGCCAGGAACATGTGACCGGAACTGTGCGTATGAAGCTGTACAAAGGTTCTGCCCACACTGTTGGCCGCTGGTCCGAACATTCGCTTTATAGCGAAGAACATGTGACATTTGAGGATGACATGGGTGCCTATGATCAAACCGATGCGGCCGGGTTTATTCAACTGAATGCCCTGCGCTTGAAATTGATCGCAGCCCGTAACAAACGGGTTAAATCTTAAACTCTTTAAGCCGTTCAAAGTGGGTTATTGCAAATCTTTCAACTTCCCGAAGGTGTCTTGGCACTTCGGGAAGCGGCCCTTCAGGGCCAGCAAAACCTGTGCTTTGATGCACTGCGCCATACCAATGCGTGGCCCATGCGCCATCATCCTTATGCCCGCCTTTTGGCCAGCTTAACATTGCAGGGTCAAAATCTAAATCAACGGCTACGCATAATTTATGCAGCATGGCTTCGGGGTCATCGCGAATATCGTGACTATCAATTACAACAGGGTCGCCACCAGCCGCCTGAACTTGGTCAAACAGTTCCGCTTGTTGGGAAAACCCGATATCTTCAAGCGTTGGATTTTCGCGTTTGGCGCCATAGCTTGCAATTACCCGTGCCGGATGACGGATTAGAAAGACATTTTTAACACTGCCCATCCAACTCCGATCAATCCCTTTGACCATGTGCTGGGTCATATGCTTTTGATAGAAATGCGGCTTTTCCCCTGAAATAGAGCCTAATATCTGAGCTGAAACTATTGTGGGGTCCGTGTTTTGCGATGCCAAAATTTCTGCCCGCATTGGGTGACTAAGCCCTGTTTTATCAAGGTAGGCCGCATAAAATGGTTCATCCACCACAGAAAAATCGGATCTGGCGGCAAAGGCATACATCATTGCAGTGGAAAGGTTGCGGGGGCCAGACCACATCGCAATGCGCATCAGGCCATTTCCTGCTGGATTAGAGCCTTATATAGACCCCGAATGCGTTCCGTTATCGGACCAAAATTGCCAGAACCAATGACGCGCCCGTCAATCTGGCCCACAGGCGTTTGTGCTCCAAAGGTACCGGTCAGAAAGGCTTCATCAGCACCATACGTATCAACAAGGGAAAAGTTACGTTCAAAAACCGGAATGCCATCGGCACGGCATACATCAATCACCTTTTGGCGCGTGATGCCGTTCATGCAGTAATCCCCGGTCGAGGTCCAAACCTGACCTTTGCGCACAATGAAAAAGTTGCAGGCGTTGGTTGTGTTCACAAATCCGTGGATATCCAGCATCAGGGCTTCATCGGCCCCGGCTTTTTCGGCGGCAATACAGGCAAGGATACAGTTCAGTTTAGAATGGGAATTTAATTTGGGATCTTGGGTCATTGGAAGGCCGCGAATATGCGGCACCGTTGCCAAACGAACGGGGCGCGGTAGCGAGGGGCGTGAATGCTCCATAATGATTGCAATGGTCGGGCCGGATTTTGACAATGAGGGATGCTGAAAGGGCCGTGTTTTAACCCCGCGGGTAATCATAAGGCGCGCATGAGCATCGGTTTTCATATTATTTGCTGTGCGAGTTTCTTCCAGCGCAGCAATAATTCCGGCTCGATCAAGGCCAATATCAATATCCAAGGCTTTGGCGGCCTCAAACAACCGGTCCATATGTTCCGAAAGAAAGGCCCAGCGGCCATTATAAAGTCGCAAGCCTTCCCAGATACCATCGCCCAGCATAAAACCGGAATCATAGACACTAACCAAGGCTTTTTCCTTGGGAACCACCTGCCCATTTAACCAAATTAACAGGTTTTCGTTGCGCGCATCTTCTTCGGCCTGATGTGTGGTGACGTGTTGTGTTTCCATTACCCCACCTTACAGGCCGCAATCAGCGCCATGTTTAATATGTCATTTGAGGTTGAGGTGGTTGAGCAAAGCTGTATCGGTTTATCAATGCCGGACAAGATTGGTCCGATAACAGTTGCCCCGGCCAATTCTTGCATCATTTTCACTGAAATCGAGGCCGAATGCCGTGCAGGCATGACCAGAATATTTGCAGGCGCAGACAGGCGGCAGAATGGATAAGCCGCCATTGCATCCATATTCAGAGCCACATCCGCGGTCATTTCGCCTTCGAATTCAAAATCCACACCACGGGCATCAAGAATGGCAGGCGCTTCATGCATTTTTTCGGCGCGCTCACTAACCGGATAGCCAAATGTTGAAAAGCTGACAAAGGCAACGCGTGGCTCAAGCCCAAGCGCACGAGCAACACCTGCTGCTCGTTCAGCAATATTTGCCAGATCTTCAGATTCTGGCCATTCATGCACGAGTGTGTCAGCAACCAAAACGATGCGGCCTTTGTGCAAAATCGCCGTAACGCCAACGGCGCCATCTTCGGCACGAGCATCAAAGACATGATTAATCAGCTGCATCACATACGAAGATTTTCGTGTTGCCCCGGTAACCAGCCCATCACCGTGGCCATGTTCTAACATCAAAGATGCAAAAACGTGCCTATCACGTGTGGCAAGCCGGTGAATATCATGACGGTCATAACCTTCGCGTTGCAGGCGGTCATAAAGGAAGGATTTGTACATCGGAAGCGATGCGGTATTTGCCGCGTTAACCACCTGAATTTCATTAACAGCATCGGCCAGACCGGCGGTGGTTAATTTTTCTTTCACGTCAGCCTCACGCCCAACAACGATGGCATCACCAAAACCGCCCCGTTGATAAGCAACGGCAGCGCGCAGCACTTGCGGGTCATCGCCTTCGGCAAAAATCATACGCGCCTGAGCCTGCCGCGCGCGTGCATTAATGCCCTGTAATATGCTGGCGGTCGGGTCCATCCGCGCCTTGAGATTACTAACATAGCGATCAAGATCAATGATCGGGCGGCGGGCAACGCCGCTATCAATACCGGCAATCGCAACGGCGGGCGGAATGGTGTAAATCAGGCGTGGGTCAAACGGCGTTGGAATAATATAATCACGGCCAAAAGTTAGTTTTTTGCCATAGGCAATAGCCACTTCGTCAGGCACATCTTCACGCGCCAGATCGGCCAGCGCATGGGCGCAGGCCAGTTTCATTTCGTCATTAATCGCGCGGGCATGGATATCCAAGGCCCCGCGAAACAGGTATGGAAAACCAAGCACGTTATTGACTTGATTGGGATAATCCGAACGCCCAGTGGCAATAATGGCGTCTTCGCGAACGGCGTGTGCTTCTTCAGGGGTGATTTCCGGATCAGGGTTTGCCATGGCAAAAATCACTGGATTTGGTGCCATCGAGGTCACCATTTCCGGTGTAACAGCCCCCTTGGCGCTGACCCCAAGAAACACATCTGCACCATCCATTGCCTGTTCTAAGGTGCGCAATTCGGTATTGGCAGCATGGGCCGATTTCCATTGGTTCATGCCTTCGGTCCGGCCCTGATAAATCACGCCTTTGGTGTCGCAAACGATGCAATTATCATGCTTGGCACCCATGGTTTTTATCAACTCAATGCAGGCGATTCCGGCGGCACCGGCACCGTTTAAAACGATGCGACAATCTTCGATTTTTTTGCCCGAAATATGCAGCGCATTAATAAGACCGGCGGCACAAATCACGGCTGTACCATGCTGGTCATCATGGAAAACCGGAATATCCATTGCTTCCTTCAGCCGCTGTTCGATGATGAAACATTCAGGGGCTTTGATGTCTTCAAGGTTTATACCGCCAAAGGTTGGCTCCATCAGGCGAACGGCGTTGACGAATTCATCAACGTCTTCGGTATCAAGTTCGATGTCGATTGAATTCACGTCGGCAAAGCGTTTGAATAAAACCGCCTTACCCTCCATCACAGGTTTTGAACCTAACGCACCCAAATTCCCAAGACCAAGCACCGCGGTACCGTTGGAAATCACCGCAACCAAGTTGCCCTTGTTGGTGTAATCATACACCGTTTCGGGGTTTGCCGCGATTGCCTCGCAAGGCACAGCAACGCCGGGGGAATAGGCCAGGGATAAATCGCGCTGCGTTGTCATCGGCACGGTTGGTGCTATTTCAAATTTACCAGGGGTCGGTTCCAGATGATAGGCAAGGGCCTCTTCCGGTGTGATTCTTGATTTTGACATTCCGACCATTCTCCTAAACGTAACGGGATATAACAGGGCTAGCACCCGTTCCAAGGCAGGGCAATCTTCATGCCGAAAAATGGTGGTGGTCTTGGCCATTTTCCACATGATTTCCCTGATAAATTACCCTAGCATGTCCAAAATTAGAACCGGAGCAAACAAGGTGGCAAAAATTCTTTTAACAGGTGGCGCAGGCTATATCGGGTCGCACACTTATGTCGAACTGATTGCTTCCGGGTATGAGGTTGTAATTTTAGACAATTTTTCAAATTCACATCCAAGCGTTCTGGACCGGCTTGAGGTCATCACCGGGGCCCCCGTTATCGCCTTGGAGGGGGATGTTTTAGACGCCAATTTTATCAAAGACGTTTTTGCCGAACACACCTTTGATGCCGTCGTGCATTTTGCTGCGAAAAAGGCTGTTGGCGAAAGCGTTGAACAGCCGCTGGATTATTTTCAGACAAATTGTGTTGGCTTTTCAACCTTGCTTGGGGTGATGAAGGATGCAGGCGTTCGCCGCGTGGTTTTTTCGTCAACCGCCACGGTTTACGGGGTGCCCGATATCTTGCCCCTACCGGAAAACCACGCCACGCGACCTGAAAGCCCGTATGCTGTGAACAAGCTGGTTTGCGAAAATCTTTTGAAGCAACTGAAAACATCGGATGACACGTGGTCATATGGAATTTTGCGGTATTTTAACCCTGCCGGTGCGCACCCGTCTTCTTTGATTGGCGAGGATCCTAATGATATTCCCAACAACCTCATGCCCTATATTGCCAAGGTCGCAACGGGTGAATTGGCCCGACTTAGGGTCTTTGGCGATGATTATGACACACCTGACGGAACCGGTGTTCGCGACTATATTCATGTTGTTGACCTTGCCAAAGGCCACGTGCAAAGCCTGCGCAAACTGATTGAACAGGACGAAAGCCATGTTGTTAACTTATCCACAGGCATCGGGTATTCGGTTATGGATATGCTGAAATCATATCAGGCCGCTTGTGGTAAAAAACTGGAATATGAAATTGTCGGGCGGCGCGCTGGGGATATTGATGGCTTTTGGGGTGATCCAAGCCTTGCCCGCGACTTGCTTGGCTTCAAGGCCGAACGCGGTTTGGATGATATGTGCAAAACCAGTTGGAATTGGGTATCACGGCGAAAAAATAACTGATCGGGGTTTAACCTGCTTGGTTGGGGCCGTAATCTGATTAAAACGCATCCGGGGGGACGCCTTGTCAGCTGCTAAATCTAACGTAACGCCCATGATGGCGCAGTTTCTTGAGATTAAGGCCGAGTATCCAGATGCTTTGCTGTTTTATCGCATGGGCGACTTTTACGAAATGTTTTTTGACGATGCAGTCGCTGCATCGGCCGCGCTTGATATTGCCTTAACCAAACGGGGCAAACATCAGGGCAAAGATATTGCCATGTGCGGTGTTCCCCATCATGCTGCCGAAGGGTATTTGCAAACACTTATCCGCAAGGGTTTTCGTGTTGCTGTTTGTGAACAGATGGAAAACCCGAAAGAAGCAAAAAAACGTGGTTATAAGGCGGTGGTGCGCCGTGAAGTCGTGCGGCTGGTTACCCCTGGCACTTTGACAGAAGAAAGCTTGCTTGAGGCCCGGCGCCATAATTATCTTGCGGCATTTTGTGACATTCGCGGTGACACGGCCCTTGCATGGGCAGATATTTCAACTGGTGCCCTTTATGTCACCCCTTGCCCCTTGGTGCAGCTTTCCCCTGAAATGGCCAGACTTAGCCCGCAGGAATTATTGGTTTCCGAAGGGAAAGAGCCTGAATTCCTTGAATTAGTGTCTGATTTTGGCCTTGCCTTAACACCACTTTCACCCGCTAGCTTTGATTCAACCAATGCAAAATTGCGCATCCAAAATGTATTTCAGGTAAATTCCCTGGATTCATTTGGAACCTTTTCACGTGCTGAAATCGGGGCTGTCGGGGCAATAATTTCTTACCTTGAACTTACACAAAAGGGCAATTTGCCGCTTTTGCGCCCACCTGTTCAGGAATCCTCTACATCAAATATGCAAATTGATGCCTCTACGCGCCGCAATCTTGAACTTACCCACGCGATTTCCGGCGGACGGGCGGGGTCGTTATTGGCAACGATTGATCGTACAATAACTGCTGGTGGTGGACGCTTGCTTGAACAACGCATTTCCAGCCCCTCAAGGTCAATACGCACGATTCACGCTAGGTTAGACACTGTTTCTACCTTTTGTCAGGAAACAGAATTTCGCCAAACCCTTCGGGATGCCTTGCGCAAGGTCCCTGATATGGATCGTGCTTTATCCCGACTTGGCCTGTTGCGTGGGGGGCCGCGTGACTTTGGGTCTATTCAGGCGGGGTTAAATGCTGCTGCCGAAATTTCGGTATTTTTAGACGGCATTCCAGATCTTGGCCCGCTAAAACAGACATCCAAGGCGCTTGTTGGCTTTGAGGTGTTATCAAACCTTTTGGAAACCGCCATTGTTGCTGATTTGCCTTTGTTGGCACGTGATGGCGGGTTTATTGCCGCAGGGTTTGATTCTGAACTTGATGAGGCGCGCAAGTTGCGGGACGAAGGCCGCGGTGTTGTTGCATCCATGCAGGCTGCGTATATTGCCAAAACCGGAATTTCGGCGCTGAAAATAAAACACAATAATGTGCTGGGCTATTTCATCGAAGTGACGGCAAAAAATGCCGATGCGATGTTGTCAGAGCCGTTAAGCGATACCTTTATTCATCGCCAAACCATGGCCAATGTGGTTCGTTTTACCACTGTTGAACTTTCCGAACTTGAAACCAGAATCCTAAATGCTGGGGCGCATGCCTTGGAAATTGAAAAATGCCATTACGAAACCTTGCGCCTGACTGTTCTTGAGGACGCGGCTGAAATATATGAGGCTGCGCGCGCCATTGCCGAAATTGATCTTACCGCTGGTTTTGCTGAAATTGCCTGCGAAGAAGACTGGTGCATGCCGGTGGTCGATAAAAGCCGCGCTTTTTCCGTATCTGGTGGGCGTCATCCGGTTGTCGAAGCCGCCTTGCGATCAAGGGGGTCTGACCCGTTTATTGCGAACGATTGCGCGTTTTCAAACACGACCGACAATGCATCCATTTGGCTTCTGACCGGCCCGAATATGGCGGGTAAATCGACCTTTCTTAGGCAAAATGCGCTTATCGCGCTTCTTGCGCAGGCGGGCAGTTTTGTGCCTGCTAAATCGGCCCATATCGGCATTGTATCACAGCTGTTTTCGCGCGTTGGTGCATCGGATGATCTTGCCCGAGGGCGATCAACCTTTATGGTTGAAATGGTCGAAACTGCCGCTATTTTAAACCAAGCAGACGGGCAGGCCTTTGTAATATTGGATGAAATTGGCCGTGGGACGGCGACATATGACGGGCTTTCTATTGCCTGGGCTACGTTGGAACATTTGCATTCTTCCAATAAGTGTCGGGCTCTTTTTGCCACGCATTATCATGAGATGACCCAGCTTGCGAACACCCTTGAAGGTGTGGAAAATGCAACAATTGCCGTTCGTGAATGGGAAGGTGATGTTATTTTCTTACACGAAGTCCGCAAGGGCGCGGCGGATCGGTCTTATGGGGTTCAGGTGGCGCGGCTTGCGGGCCTTCCCGCCCCTGTTGTCGCGCGTGCGCGTATTGTGCTTGAAGCCTTGGAGAAAGGCGAACGTGAAGGCGCGCGCCAAAAGGCCATTATTGATGATTTACCACTTTTTGCCGCCACCCCGGCAATATCCGAAACCGCCAAGCCACCTTCGACCGTTGAAAGCCACCTTGCCGAAATTCACGCTGATGACTTGTCACCGAAAGCGGCGCTTGATCTTATTTATAAGCTTAAAGCGCTGCTAAATGAATAACACCTTCGGCTGGTTTTCGCTGTAAATAGGGAATATGCCAAGGTTTTAGGTTTGCCGTTGATCGCACCCCTGTCATACCTGATACCATTAGGAGCGCTGAAAATGACTGAAAAACGGATCCCGCTGGCAGGTGTAATCGGTAACCCGATTGAGCATAGCAAATCACCGGCACTGCATACCCATTGGTTGAAAACCCTTGGAATTAGGGGGCATTACATTCCGATGCGGATTGAGCGCGAAGATCTTGAATCCGTTTTGCGTTCGCTTCATAAGGCTGGTTTTGTTGGCGTAAATGTTACCATTCCCCACAAAGAACTGGTCCTTGAAATTGCCGATATAGTCACAGATCGCGCGGCGCTTATTGGGGCTGCAAATACGCTTATTTTTCGCAAAGACGGTAAAATACATGCGGATAATACCGATGGGTTCGGGTTTATCGAAAACCTTCGTCAGGGTGCGCCAGGCTGGAACCCTGTTGCTGGCCCCGCCGCGGTTCTTGGTGCTGGAGGTGCCGCCCGCGCTGTAATTGCATCCTTGCTTGAAGTTGGGGTTCAGGAAATTCGGCTGGCCAACCGTACAAGGTCACGCGCCGAATCACTTCGGGCAGATTTTGGAAGCAAAATTACGGTTGTCGATTGGGTGCAGGCCGGAAATATGCTAGATGGCGCAACAACAGTCGTAAACACAACGTCGTTAGGCATGGTGGGCAAAAAAGAAATGCGGGTGCCTTTGGATGCGCTGATGTCAGGCGCGGTTGTGACGGATCTTGTTTATACGCCTTTGATTACACCATTTTTGAAAACCGCGGCGGAAATGGGCTGTATTACGGTTGATGGAATGGGAATGCTTTTGCATCAGGCAACTCCGGGATTTAAACGCTGGTTTGGTGCGCGCCCCTCTGTTGATGATGCCGCGCGCAAGGCAGTCTTGGATCAATGACTTTAGACAGGTTATTCATAATCGGGCTTACGGGATCAATGGGGATGGGCAAAAGCACCACCGCAAAAATGTTCCGTGACGAAGGCATTCCCGTTTGGGATGCCGATGCGGTCGTTCATAAAATGTATGCCGCAGGGGGCGTGGCGGTCGGGCCAATTCAAAAACTTTGCCCCGACGCCGTTATTGACGGTGCGGTTGACCGTTCGGTTTTGAAAAGATGGATTGCGCAAGATAAAACAGCATTATCGCAGATTGAAGCCGTGGTTCACCCCCTTTTATCTGCTGATAGAACTGCATTTTTTGCTGGATTAGAGACTGATATAGCCGTTTTGGATTTTCCATTATTGTTTGAAACAGGTGCTGAAAAAAACGTTGATATGGTTGTTGTTGTCTCGGTTCCTGCCGATGTTCAGGAGCAACGGATATTAGCTAGAAAAACCATGAATAAGGCTGTGTTAGACACTGTTTTGGCCTCTCAAATGCCGGATGCTGAAAAGCGCGCCAAAGCTGATCATGTGATTGAAACATTAAGCCTTGAAGCAACCCGAAAAGCCGTACAAACCTTGTTGGCCAAAATACGGAAAGACCATTTTGATGCGTGAAGTTGTTCTTGATACAGAAACCACCGGCTTTGAACCCGAAAGCGGCGATCGTATTGTTGAAATTGGCGCGGTTGAATTGCTTAACCATATGCCTACGGGGCGGGTGTATCACCAATATATAAACCCCCAACGCTCCATGCCCCAAGGGGCGTTTGAGGTGCATGGTCTGGGTGACGAGTTTTTGGCGGACAAGCCGCTGTTTCCTTCTGTCGCGCAGGCATTTCTTGATTTTGTCGGGGATGCCAAAATGGTTATTCACAACGCGGCTTTTGATATGAAGTTTTTAAATGCCGAATTAAAATGGGCAAAGCTTGGTCAGCTTCCTTGGGATCAGGCGATTGATACATTGGCAATTGCGCGTCGAAAATTCCCCGGTGCGCCTGCATCGTTGGACGCACTTTGTCGGCGTTTTAATATCGACAACACCGCGCGTACCCTGCACGGCGCGCTTTTAGACAGCGAAATACTGGCCGAAGTTTATTTGGAATTGATTGGGGGCAGGCAGCCTGATTTGGTTTTGCAAACGGACGTGTCAAAGGGCGCATCAAAGATAAATGATCAAGCTTGGCGTGCGCAGCCACGCCCAAATCCGTTACCCACGCGCCTTACTTCCGAAGAAGCCATGGCGCATGAGGATTTTATTGAAAAGCTGGGGGAAGGCGCCCTGTGGAACAAGGCGACCCGCCACTAGGAAGCGGGTTTTTCAGCTTTTGCAGTTTGTGCGCGACGCGCAACTTCTTGGCGATAAAGCACAAGGAAATCAACGGTATCCAGGTTCAGTGGCGGGAAACCACCATCGCGGGTCACGTCTGAAACAATACGGCGAACGAACGGGAAAATCATACGCGGGCATTCAATCATCAAGAAGGGATGCAGCTGGTCTTCTGGAACATTTTCAATGTGAAAAATCCCGCCGTATTCCATTTCAAGCAGGAACAAAGGCTGGCCGGTACCGGCATTCTTTGACGTTACTTTGTATTTTGAAATAATTTCGTATTGGTGATCTGCAGGGCGTTTTTTCGCATCAAGGCTGACCTCGACATTGATTTCGGGTTTTACTTCGCCCTCAACACCTTTTGTTGCCAATGCATTTTCAAATGATAAATCACGAATGAATTGACCCAATACGCGCATTTGCACTTGTGGGGCTTGCGCAGGGGCTGCGCCGTTTTCGGTTTTTGGGGCTTCGTCGGCCATGGATAACTCCTTAAAATTTAGTCGGACGTGCATAGCAGGTCATTGGATGGGTCTCAATCATGAAAGATCAATGTTTTGTCCAACCTGATGGCCCATTGATTGGTGGATGTTCTGGGCGGTTTTCCGGTGTTACATCTTTGAAATCACCATCGATCACATCATCGCCTGATGGTTGATATGATTGGCTTTTCCCATGCATTTCTGCGTTTACGGTAAAGCTTTGCATTTTAATTCTGGATTTCAAAAACTTGAAAACAGCGACGCGCACCGGCGGGAGCAGTAAAGCAAAACCAACAGCATCGGTAAAAAAGCCCGGTGTCAGCAATAATGCCCCGGAAAACAGAATCATTGCGCCGTGGGCCAGTGGCTCGGACGGGTTTTGTAGGGTGCCAAAGGATTGGCGCACGTTTTCCAGCGCCATCGCCCCCTGTGCGCGCACCATCCAACTGCCCAAAATGGCCGTTGCAACAACGATAAACAAGGTCGGCCAAAGCCCGATTGCCCCACCCACCTGAATGAAAAGCCCGATCTCAATCACCGGAACAGCGATAAACAGTGCAAAAAGCCACATAGCATCCTCAATTCTTAATATTGGGACCGTAGACTTGATCCCATCCCTGCCCTACATATGTGTCTGTTGCGCACTTTTCCACACCGCGCCCGAAAAGAGGTATAAATGAGCTCTCCTATTATCCAGTTGCTGGTTCTTGCTGGCATCGCGGTTTTCCTGATTTTGCGTCTGCGTGACGTTCTTGGCACACGTGAAGGGTTTGAAAAACCCAATGCGGCCCAGCCCGATGCGGCAAACACAGCCCGTAAACAAGAATTCAAGGTAATCGAAGGCGGCCCTGATAGCGACATCACCGATCACGCCGAGGCTGATTCTGATACCGCCAAGGCGCTGGCGGCAATGAAAACAGCCGATAAAACTTTTAACGTAACCGAATTTTTGGGCGGTGCCCGCGGTGCATATGAAATGATTCTTATGGGGTTTGAGGCCGGCGACCTTGCCAAAATCAAACCATTCCTGTCCAGCGATGTTTACGAAAGCTTTGCAAGCGTTGTTGGCAGCCGTGAAAGTCAGGGCCTTTCGATCAAAGCAACGTTTATTGGAATTCGCGAATTAAAACTTGTCGGTGCCGAATTTGATCGGACGACGAAAGAAGGCGAAGTTTCGGTGCGCTTTGTCGGTGAACTTACATCGGTTGTGCATGACAAGGCGGGCGATGTGGTCGAAGGGAACCCGAATGAAGTGAAGCGCCAGAAAGATGTTTGGACATTTTCACGCATTATGGGATCGGACAATCCAAATTGGCAATTGGTCGCAACTGGGGGGTAAACCATGTTGCGCATGCTTGCTTTTGGGCTGGCGATGTTCGCGGGAATTCCAGCCCAAGCAGGGCTTGATCGGGCCGAAATCACCCTTTTAACCTTTGATCAGTTGCAAGGCTGGCCTGCAGATAACCACGCTGCGGCGCTGGATGCGTTTTTGGGCACCTGCGCTGATCTGGATGATCCAGAATGGCGCCCCATTTGCAACCTTGCCAAGACACAGGAAAATGCCCGCACCTTTTTCGAACTGTTTTTTGTTCCTGTTCTGATCGAGGACGGCAAACCGCCGCTTTTCACCGCTTATTTTGAACCTGTTTTGCGCGGATCACGACGGCAGGGCGGGCGGTATCAATATCCGGTTTATGGGTTTCCTTCGGATTTGCAACGCGGGACTGAATGGCATACCCGCCGTCAGATTGTCGAAGGCAATATTCTGGCTGGGCGCGGGCTTGAAATAGCTTGGGTTGACGACCCAGTGGCGCTTCAGTTTTTGCAAATTCAGGGCTCTGGGCGGATTCTGCTACCAAGTGGTTCGTCAATTCGTCTTGGCTATGCCGGTTCAAACGGTCGCCGCTTTCGTTCGCTTGGCGATGAACTTGTGCGGCAGGGCATCTATAACCGGCATCAGGTTTCTGCGACTGTGATCAGCAATTGGGTTAAACGAAACCCGACTGCGGGGGCTAAATTGTTGTTACATAATCCGTCTTTTGTGTTTTTTCGTGAAATTGGCCAAGTGCCTTCGGATCGCGGCCCGCTTGGGGCGATGAACCGTTCGATAACCGCGCAACGGTCGTTGGCGGTTGATCCTGCATTTACCCCGTTGGGTGCGCCGGTCTGGTTGGAAAAAGCAGGCGCCAACCCGTTTTCGCGCCTAATGGTGGCGCAAGATACCGGATCGCGGATCAAAGGCGCGCAGCGCGCAGATATATTTATCGGCACTGGTGATGATGCCGGTCGACGTGCTGGCCAGATAAGTGACCCGGGCCGCATGGTGGTTTTGCTGCCGATTCAACGCGCTTATGCGCTATCGCCCGAAGGTTAACATGGCACCGCGTAAACCCCGAACATTGCATCCCGAAGAACAGGTATTATGGGAAAAGGTTGCTGACCAAACAGTCCGTTTAGGGCCAGTTCATGTGGCCGCGCCTGATATACGTGCTCAGCTTAAAAAAGACCCTAAACCAGTGAAAAACGCGCCAATTTTGCATTTTCAGGTTGGGGCTAAACCCGCTGTTCGCCATGTGCCGCAAAAGATTGATAAGCCCAGCGTTGCTATGGATTTCAAGGCCTATAAGAAAATGAAAAGTGGCAAGCTGACCCCCGAAGCCAGGATTGATTTGCATGGGCTGACATTGGCGCAAGCGCATCCGCGCCTGATTGGTTTTATCCAAGATAGCGCCCATCGGGGTCGGCGCCTTGTTTTGGTTATTACGGGCAAAGGCCGCTCTGGGCCTGATGATGGCCCCATTCCAACCCGCCCCGGAGTGCTGCGCCATCAGGTGCCGCACTGGCTGCACTCGATGCCGCTGAAACCGTTAATTTTGCAAACCAACGAAGCCAGCCGAAAACACGGTGGGCAGGGCGCACTTTATGTTTACCTGCGCCGCACCAAAGGTTGAATTGGGATTCGTTCAAACGTATTACAAAATCAAGCGCATAAGTTCAGGAGAAAATTAATGATTAAGCCCATTCAAACAGTCACTGAAAACACGTGGGAATTTTTACGTGACCCAATGATTACGCCGACTGGATTTCGTGAATATGATGCGCGGTGGAAATATCCCGGTGAAATAAACTTGGCTGGCATTACCGCCTTGGGCCTTGGTTTGGGCACACAAATGCATGCCCGCGGGATTAAGCCAGTGATTGCTGTGGGCAATGATTACCGTGAATATTCTCTGGCGGTTAAAAACGCACTTATTCTGGGTCTGATTCAGGCTGGTATTCAGGTAAAAGACATCGGACCTGCGCTTAGCCCGATGGCGTATTTCGCGCAATTTCATCTTGATGCGCCTGCCGTCGCAATGGTCACCGCGTCACATAACCCCAATGGCTGGACTGGCGTGAAAATGGGATTTGAACGCCCGTTAACCCACGGCCCAGATGAAATGGGCGAATTGCGCGACATAGTTCTTGAAGGTCGTGGTGTGGCGCGCGCCGGTGGTGGATGTGAATTTGTTGATGGCGTGTTTGACGCCTATATGGATGATCTTGTTGGTGATTTCAAAATGAGCCGCAAGCTGAAGGTGGTTTGCGCCACCGGCAACGGCACCGCCAGCGCCTTTGGCCCCAAGCTGTTTGAACGGCTGGGGGTCGAAGTTGTGCCTTTGCATAATGAACTTGATTACACCTTTCCAAATTATAACCCAAACCCCGAAGACCTGCGCATGCTGCATGACATGGCTGATGCGGTTCGTGCATCCGGCGCTGATTTGGCGCTGGGTTTTGATGGGGATGGCGACCGCTGCGGTGTCGTTGATAATGAAGGCGAAGAAATTTTTGCCGATAAAATGGGCGTCATCATGGCGCGTGATTTTGCCAAGATACACCCAAATGCGGTTTTTGTTGCTGATGTGAAATCAACTGGCCTGTTTGCATCTGACCCTGAACTTAAGGCCGCCGGGGCGACAACAGATTACTGGAAAACCGGGCACAGTCATATGAAGCGTCGGGTGAAAGAAATCAACGCGCTGGCGGGTTTTGAAAAATCTGGCCATTATTTCTTGGCCGAACCGATCGGGCGCGGATATGATTGCGGCCTGCGGGTTGCGGTTGAAATTTGCAAAATGATGGATCGCCACCCAGATCTGTCGATGGCTGATATGCGCCGCGCTTTGCCGCGCACGTTTTCATCACCCACCATGTCGCCCTATTGTTCAGACCTGACAAAATACGATGTGCTAGAGCGTCTGGTTGAACGTCTGGTTCAACTGCACGCTGATGGCGGAAGCCTTGGTGGCCAAAAGATCAAACAGGTTGTAACGGTCAATGGCGCGCGCGTTATTTTGGAAAATGGCGGCTGGGGTCTGGTGCGTGCATCTTCAAATACACCCAACCTTGTGGTGGTGTGCGAAAGCCCCGAAAGCGATGAAGAATTGCGCGCCATCTTTAACGATATTGATGCGGTTGTGCGCACTGAATCTGAGGTTGGTGAATATGATCAGACCCTATAACGCCTGAAATAGGGTCTGATATCGGATTATTTACAATACATAACGGCTAAGGTCGGCTGAACGCATAAGTTCGCCCAAATTAGCCTCGACAAACTCGGCGTCAACGGTGATTTCTTCGCCGCTACGATCCGGCGCGGTAAATCCAAGTTCTTCAAAGACCCGTTCGATCACCGTATAAAGCCGCCGCGCACCGATGTTTTCGACGCTTTGATTTACCTCGGCCGCGATGTGCGCCAGTGCTTTGATCCCGTCTTTGGTGAATGTGACGGTCACACCTTCAGTGCCCATTAATGCGGTGTATTGTCGGGTCAGTGCATTATCGGTTTCGGTTAAAATGCGCACAAAATCACCTTCTGTCAGGGCACGCAGTTCAACCCGAATGGGCAAACGGCCTTGCAATTCCGGCAGCAGGTCCGATGGTTTTGCGATGTGAAAAGCACCCGAAGCAATGAATAAAATGTGGTCGGTGTTGACCGGGCCATGTTTGGTGGAAACAACCGTGCCTTCGATCAGTGGCAATAAATCACGCTGTACACCTTCGCGGCTGACATCTGCGCCGCGCGCATCAGAACGTGCGCAGACCTTGTCGATCTCATCCAGAAAAACGATGCCGTTTTGTTCGACCGCTTCAAGGGCCGCGCGCTTGATGGTTTCGTCATCCAGTAATTTGTCGGCCTCGTCCCCGATTAGGGCTTCATAGCTTTCCGCGACGCGCATTTTACGTTTGCTGGTGCGCCCGCCCATGGCTTTGCCAAAGATATCACCAAGGTTCATCATGCCCATATTGCCACCGGGCTGGCCGGGGATATCAAGCATCTGCATCGGGCTGGAATTGTCGCTTATGTCCAATTCAATTTCGTGGTCATCCAATTCGCCCGACCTAAGTTTTTTGCGGAACATTTCACGGGTGGCCTCGCGGGCATCTTCGCCGGCGATTGCTTCGATCACGCGGTCTTCGGCGGCGGCTTCTGCGCGGGCTTTGACGTCTTCGCGCATTGTTGCGCGGGTTTGCAGAATGGCGCTATCGACCAAATCACGGATGATTTGTTCAACATCGCGACCAACATAGCCGACTTCGGTAAATTTGGTGGCTTCGACCTTAATAAAGGGTGCATGGGCCAGCTTGGCCAAACGGCGGCTTATTTCGGTTTTACCAACACCGGTTGGCCCGATCATCAGGATGTTTTTGGGGTAAACTTCGTCGCGCAAATCAGCGTCAAGTTGCTTGCGCCGCCAGCGATTACGCAGGGCAACAGCAACGGCGCGTTTGGCGTCGTTTTGACCGATAATAAAGCGGTCAAGTTCGGACACAATTTCGCGTGGGGTCAGGTCAGTCATTGAGGGATCTTTTCTACCGTTAGGTTTCCGTTGGTATAGACGCAAATATCAGCGGCAATTGCCATGGCTTTGCGGGCAATTTCTTCGGCGTCGCCGTCGCTTTCCATCAAACCACGGGCGGCGGCCAAGGCAAAATTGCCGCCTGAACCAATGGCTGCAACGTTGTGTTCTGGTTCCAGCACATCGCCGGCGCCAGTGATAATCAGCAATTCTGTGCCGTCGGTAACGATCAACATTGCTTCGAGTTTTTGAAGATATTTATCAGTGCGCCAATCTTTGGCCAGTTCAACACTTGCACGTTGCAGCTGGCCAGGGGTCGCCTCAAGTTTGGCCTCAAGGCGTTCAAGCAAGGTGAAAGCATCGGCGGTGGATCCAGCAAAACCCGCAATAACATCGTTTCCACCGGGGCTAAGCCTGCGAACCTTGCGTGCGGAACCTTTGATTACAGTCTGGCCTAAACTGACCTGCCCGTCGCCTGCGATTACGACTTCGTTGTCTTTTTTAACGCCGATGATCGTGGTGCCGTGCCAGCCGGGAAATTCGTTTTGTGCCATGTCGCCTCCGTTTCTGGTTTCTTATATGGATAGCCGCCAGCGTGTTACAACCGCTTTGGCTTGTTTGTGCAGAATGTGCGCGCTAGCCTAGGGTATGGGAAACGCACAAATTTTACGAATATATCTTGAACCAGATGAGTTAAAGCGCGCACGTGATGGGCAGTTTAACCTGATGAACCGCATCAAATCAGCGTTTGAATGGCAGGGGTTTCGTGTTGATTTCATGCGAAATAGCCAGGAACAGAGACTAAAATCAGCCGACCGTAACGGATATTCTTTGTTTTTTATGCAAGACCCGTTTCACGAACGTGCCTTGAATTTGCGCCGTGCGTATTATTACCCGTTTTGGAGAATTGAAAACACCGCCGAGCGGTGGAAATTCAGGGTTGCACAAGCGGGCTTTGATTTAGGCGTAATAGACACTAATGCAGCGAAAAACTGGGCTGATAACTGGCGAAAGTGGTTGTTTAAGGGGGCGGCATCAGCACCAACACGCGAAGGTGTGGTTTACATCCCCCTTCAGGGCTTGCTGCTTGAACACCGAAGTTTTCAATCGGCCAGTCCGATTCAGATGATCAAGGCGGTTTTGAAATATGATCAAAACCGAAAAATCATTCTTGGACTGCATCCAGGCGAGTCATATTCTGACAAGGAAATGAATGCAGTTAATGCGTTAATTGCGGATAACCCACGGATTTCGCTTATAAAAGGCGGGGCGGATGATGCTTTAAGGTGCTGTGATTATGTAGTGACGGAAAACTCAAGCGCGGCGCTTTCAGGATTCTTTTTTCATAAACCGGCAATCTTGTTTGCCAAGATTGATTTCCACCATATTGGATTAAACGTTTCCGACCTTGGTGTTCAGTCCGCGTTTGAGCAGGTCACAAACCACTATCCGGCTTATGATGAATACCTGTACTGGTTTATTCAAATGAATGCGTTAAAGGCCGACACCGACACTGTTGAAGAAGAAATAATTAGGAATGTTCGCGAATTGGGTTGGGATGTATAATAGGCTCTAACGTTGGTTTTTTGGCCTATTTGTTCAAAAAATCTGCCAAGCTGGATGTTGCTGATCCGGGGCGCAGTGGTTTTTGCTGGCTTTCATGCGGGGCCCATCCTGACAAGAATATGAATTCAAATTCTGCTGAAACTCTTCCATCTGGTTGCAGGTGGTTTTTGGTGTAAATTTTTGACGCAAGTTCAAATAGCCCGCGCTTTGTTGGTGTTCGCAACCGCGCATTTAACGCATTGCCTTCGCCCATTGCCTTAAGGTCACGCATAAGCGCAAAGGTGTCTGCGTATGTAACGTTTCGCATTGATGAATCCGCGACAGGAAGGTTGAATCCGGCGCGTTGCAGCAAACCACCTAAGTCGCGGATTTCCGCCATTGGGACGACGCGGGGCGAAAGGCCATTGGTTAAGGCGGTTTCAGCTTCGGCCAAGGCGGCTCTTAGTCCGGAAATGGTTTGTCCGCCAAGCATAACACCCAGAAAAAACCCATCGGGTTTCAGGGCGCGCTGACATTGGATAAGTTGCCCGATCGGGTCATTCGCCCAGTGTAAATTCAGCGCACTTATCACAAGGTCAAAGGTGTCTGGCGGCAAATCAAGCGTGTCGCAATCTTCGACAATAGTTGCTTTGGGGAAAGGTTTTTCCCAAATTTGTGGAAAACCGGTAACAATCGCTTGTTTTGTAAACGTTCTGTTAACCTCTTTTAGCCGATCCTTAATTTCACAAGCGGCTTCGTCATGCAAAAACATTGCATCGCGCTGGGCGCGGTTGCGGTTGCGCAAAAGTTGCGCGCGATCGGTAAGTTTTGGCGGTGTGTTCATAATGCGCAGTAGATAAGGGGAGCAGCGGAAAATGCAATCAATGTTAAAGCTGGTTTACCCGGAAAGATGTGTCAGCTGCGATGAATTGGTCGAAGGCATGTTCGGCTTGTGCGGAAAATGCTGGGGCAAAACACCGTTTATTAATGGAACAATTTGCGACACATGCGGCGCCCCTTTGCTGGGCGAAGAGGAAACAAATGTTCGGCTGAAATGTGATGATTGCATGGAAAATGTACGCCCTTGGTCGCGGGGACGTGCGGTGATCTTGTACAAGGATAATGCGCGCCGCTTGGTGCTTTCGCTGAAACATGGCGACCGCCTTGATCTTGTGCGCCCCGCCGGAAATTGGCTGGCGCAATCCGCTGCTCCGATTCTCAGCCGCGATATGCTGGTGGTTCCGGTTCCGGCGCATTGGACCCGATTGCTTACGCGCCGATATAATCAGGCCGCGATGTTGGCACAGGCCATGGCCAAAACCGAGCGCCTGCAATACGTGCCAGATGCTTTGGTACGCCCGCGTAAAACCAAAACCCATGATGGAATGACCAAAGCCGCGCGCTTTGAAAACATGGAGGGCGCGATTATTCCTCATCCTAAACGCGGTGCGTTGCTTGCCGGTCGCAAGGTGCTGTTGGTTGATGATGTCATGACCTCGGGCGCAACGTTTTCGGCAGCGGCGATGGCGTGCCGCGAGGCTGGCGCCTGTGACGTTTTAACCCTGGCACTAGCGCGCGTTGTGAAAGATGCTTAGATACGCCTTGAAACATTCTTCAGGTACTAAGGAAATCACATGCAACCTGTCACACTTTATACCACACAGCTTTGCGGCTTTTGCCATGCAGCCAAACGCCTATTGAAAAGCAAAGGTGTGGAATTCGATGAAATTGATGTTGGGCGCGAACCTGCCCGCCGCCAGGAAATGACGGCACGCGCAAATGGCGGCCGGACTGTGCCGCAAATTTTTATAGGCGAAGCCCATGTGGGTGGTTGCGATGATTTATTTGCGCTTGAGGGTGACGGCAAACTTGACGCCATGCTTGCGGCTTAAATATGCGTGCGGGTCTGGTTCAAATTACGGCTACAGATGATCCCAAGGTTAACCTGCCGGTTACGCTTGATTATATCCGGCAGGCTGCGGCCAGTGGTGCTGAATTTGTGCTGACACCCGAGGTCACCAATACCATTTCCATGAGCCGCGCTTGGCAAAACAAAGTACTGCATTTTGAAGATGATGACCCAACGCTTACCGCCTTTTGTCGCGAGGCCAAGGCGCTGGGCATCTGGCTGTTGGCGGGGTCACTTGCCTTTAAAACAAGCGATCCTGATGGGCGTTTTGCCAACCGTTCGATCCTGATTGGCCCGGATGGCGAAATTATTGCGCGGTACGATAAAATCCACATGTTTGACGTGGAAATCGATGCACAAGAAAGTTATCGCGAAAGCGCAGGTTATCGCCCCGGAAACCGCGCTGTTTTGGTAGATGCGGGTTTTGCAAAAATTGGCATGACGGTTTGCTATGACGTGCGCTTTGCCCACCTTTATCGCAGATTGGCACAGGCAGGCGCGTCAATCATCACCGTTCCCGCCGCGTTTTCGC
>DAOUQO010000228.1 GCA_030625565.1 Aliiroseovarius sp.
ATCAGGCCAATGCCCGTATATACCGCCACACCAAACGGGTCGCGCAGGCCAAGCCTTAACAATACCGAAATTCGGGATGGTCGCATGTCGTCTTTTTTGGACATTTCAGGGTCGCGTATAAATAATTCATGTACGCCCGCATCCTGACGACGGCGCACTCGTAGCAGTGCGGCCCCGCCTTCGACCACGGGCCACAGGTAACTGGCTGCCGCGCTAATGCGCTGGGATGGTGCAAAGCACAGGCGTACAAAAGTGTCGTCTGAAATGATGTCTGGGAAAAGCCCCCAGCGCGCGCGTCCTGCCGCATTTACAGCAAACAAACCGCAGCCCGGCACGCCGGTTACCATGAATGGAACCTGTGCGTAGATGCGTGCATAGGCACGACTGATAAATGAACGCGGTTGTGGGATTTGTACAACTCCGCTGCAATATACTGGGCTTTTATTCTCTAAAATGTTCGATATCTGCTGTAAAAGATCGGGGCTGACAATTACATCGGCATCCAGATAAACCCGTGATCCGGGGTCCGATTGGGCGTCACCCGCGTTTAAGGCGCTGGGTTTATGGCCGCGCTTAATATCCAGTACTGTTAGGGTCCAGCCTTTGGTGTTGGCGGTTTCTTCAAAGCTGTGCGCAATGCTGGCGGTATCATCTGTGCAGCCATTGGCAACAACAATCACCTTGGCCGCACCGGTAAAACGCGAAGCCAAAAGCGCCGTTAAGCAGGCATCTATATGGGCGGCTTCGTTGTTGGCGGGGATGATGATATTCACGTTGCTGACTTAGTCCTGACAATTCGGCATGTAAGTATTATAAGGGACATGATTGTGTGACGCTATGAAAACCATGCTGCTATTGGAAATGCCTGAATGAATACACCTGTAAAGCTTGGATATCTGGTGCCGCAATTTCCGGGACAGACACATATATTTTTCTGGCGCGAGGTGCGTGAACTGGAAAAGCGCAAGGCCGAAATTGTCCTGTTTTCAACCCGTCGCCCCCCCAAAGGTCTGATTGCCCATAGCTGGTCGCGCGATGCTATCGCCCGCACAACCTATATTGGTATACCGGATTTTCGCAGCTTTGTCGGCGGGCTTATGCGCCTGCCATTTTTGGTGAAACCGCGTGAATATCGCGGGCTTTGGCGTGATTTGATATTGTCTGCGCCGGCGGCATGGCGATTGGCGCGCGATACACGGGCGCGCAAAATCACGCATGTGCATGTGCATTCATGCGGGCGCGCCGCCTTGGTTGCGGCATTAGCGCGGCGTATGGGTGGGCCAACATACAGTCTGACATTGCACGGCCCGCTGTCGGATTACGGGTCAGGCCAAATTATCAAATGGTCAGGGGCCGCGTTCGCGACTGTGATCACCGAAAAACTAAAGGCCGAGCTGATTGCAGAGCTGGGAAACACGGTGCCCGCCCGCCTGCCTGTTCGCCCTATGGGCGTCGATACCGAGGTTCTGAAACGCCCAAATCCTTATATTCCCAAAGCGCAGGGCGCGCCGTTGCGCCTGTTTTGTTGCGCGCGCCTTAATGTGGTGAAGGGCCATCAGGATTTGTTGCAAGCGGTGCGAATTTTGCTGGATCGCGGCGTTGATGTTCAGCTTGAAATCGCTGGTGAGGATGACGCGGGCGGCGGCGGTTATCACCGCAAACTTCAGGCCCGCCTAGAGGCGCTAAGCCTAACCAACAATGCGCGGCTGCTGGGGGCAATTGACGCAGATGCCGTGCGTGAAAAATTGCTGGCAGCCGATATTTTTGTGCTGGCGTCGTGGCATGAACCCTTGGGTGTGGCCTATATGGAAGCAATGTCGTGCGAGGTTCCGACCATTGGTACCGATGCGGGGGGCGTGCGCGAATTGATTCGCGATGGTAAGGACGGCTTGATTGTGCCGCCCAAAGACCCCGTACATTTGGCTGATGCTATTGAAAACCTAAGCGAAAATCCCGATCTGGCGCAGCGCCTTTCCAAAGGGGGGCGTACGCGCATCGTGGCCGGATTTCGGGCGTCGCTTGGCGCGCAAACCCTGCTGGAAGAAGTGGCGCGGCTTTAAGGTATCCACGCCATTATGGCAGGGTGGCGACCTCGGTAATTTCGCCCGGCGCGCCGGTGAATTGCAGTAATTCAACCGCGAACAAAGTGACATTTCCCCAATCGCTGGTGGCGCGCAGTTGTGGCCCGCGTTTTTCAAGCAGGTATTCATCTGGGTTTCCGGGCATGATTGCAATGTCCAGACCTTCGCCGCCATGGAGGTAGTCGCCGCCACCATTTGTGACCAGAACATCGTCGCCTTTGCCTGCCAGCATCACGTCCTCTTCGGCGCTGCCCATCAGCACATCCGCGCCATCACTGCCCAGCCACATCACCCCGTGCTGAAACGTGCCTTCGGCGCGGGTTTCCCAGCTGGCCCCGGCGCTGTTATATTGTTCTAAAGCCTGAAATCGCAGGTTGATGTCATCAAGATGGCGCAGCGCGCCCCAACTGCCATATTGGCTGGGTTGGGCCACATCGACAAAGGCGTTAAACAGGGTGCCACCTGCGGCGCGCCAGCCTGATAACAGTTCGTTATACAAGTCAGAAATTTCACCTGAGTAATTGAATTCATTGAAAAAACTGGTCATGGCTTGATTGTTCACCTGCGCACCCAGGCCAGCAACGTGGGTCCCACCTTCGTACATGATCATTTCCAGCCCGTATTCGGCGGCAACTTTGGCATGATAGGGGTAAAGCACTTCAAGAAGCTCTTTTAGCGACCCTTCGCGCAGGGTTTGCGCGGCCTTGGCGGCAGCCACATCAGGGGGCATTGCCATCCAGCTTTGCACAGTTTCGGCCATCTCGTCGGTGCCCAGTTCATGGCCGAAATACCCCGACACAGCATAGGCATCAAACGTGTCGGAAATCGTTGGTGTGTCGGGGATTTCAGAGCGCCATAAAGGCGCCTGCAAAAGGGGCTCTTCCAACCCAATCCAGCCGGTATGCACCGCCAAAACCCGTTTCAGGCGGGTTTCGGTTTCGGTACCAAAGACATCGGACCAAATGGTGGAAATCTGGCTGGCGCGCATGGCGCCATACTGCATCCAGCCATCATTTTTGGCCGCTGTCCCCCAGCGGGCCATGGCCTGATCGCGGACCCATGCAGTTTGGGGAAAGATGAAATTCCAGAATTCGTTCGAAT
>DAOUQO010000221.1 GCA_030625565.1 Aliiroseovarius sp.
CTGGCGAAGAGGCTTCGGCCCAAATTCGCATGCGCGCCACGCGTCTGGGGGTAACAAACGCCCCTGTCAAGCTGGCGGCAGAAACCAACCTGCGCAATATTTTGACCACGCTTGAAGCCGAAAAACCGGCGCTGGCAATCATTGATTCCATTCAAACCATGTGGGCCGATAATGTTGAAAGCGCGCCTGGATCGGTCAGCCAAGTGCGGTCTGCGGCACACGAACTGACCACCTTTGCCAAGCAAAACGGCATGTCTGTAATTTTGGTTGGCCACGTCACCAAGGACGGCCAAATCGCCGGGCCGCGCGTGATTGAACACATGGTCGATACCGTGCTGTATTTTGAAGGCGAACGCGGGCATCAATTTCGCATCCTGCGCGCGGTGAAAAACCGCTTTGGCCCTGCTGATGAAATTGGCGTGTTTGAAATGACCGGCACTGGATTGTCCGAGGTAAAAAACCCGTCAGCATTGTTTTTATCTGACCGCGAAGACCCCGCGCCGGGATCGGTGGTGTTTGCCAGTATCGAAGGCACGCGGCCTGTTTTGGTTGAGCTGCAAGCGTTGGTCGCCCCTTCGCCGCACTCACAACCCCGCCGTTCGGTACTGGGTTGGGATAGCGGGCGTCTGGCAATGATTTTGGCCGTTTTAGAAGCACGCTGCGGCATCCCTTTTGCTGGTCTTGACGTTTATCTGAACGTTGCAGGTGGCATGAAAATTTCCGAACCTGCCGCTGATTTGGCAGTGGCCGCCGCCCTGATTTCAGCCCGCGAAGACGCAGCCTTACCCAAAGACACCGTGGTTTTTGGTGAAATCAGCCTGTCAGGGGCGCTGCGGCCAGTTAATCAGACACAAAATCGCCTGAAAGAAGCCCGAAAGTTGGGCTTTGGCTCTGTTATCTTGCCTTCGCGTAGCAAATCCGGCGATAAACCGGGAATGGATGTAAAAACTATGCCTGATCTGCAAGGTTTTGTTGGCGAAATCTTCGGGGCAGGTTAAAAGGGCCCCAAACGGGACGAGGGAATATAATGGAAGCGTTTACAATAGTTGATGGCGTGGTTGGCGTTATTATTTTGGTTTCAGCCATTTTGGCCTATTCACGCGGTTTTGTGCGCGAAGGCATGTCAATCGCAGGCTGGATTGCCGCGGCCATTATCGGCTATTTCTTTGCGCCCAAGGCAATGCCCTTGATCAAGGAAGTGCCCATTTTAAGCGACATCATTGGCGAAAGCTGTGAATTATCCGTGATCGGTGCCTTTATCGGCGTTTTCGCCGTGGCGCTGGTGGTTGTATCGCTGTTCACGCCGCTGTTTTCATCGGCCATTCAGCGTTCGGCACTGGGTGGAATTGACCAAGCGCTTGGCTTTGTTTTCGGGGCACTGCGCGGCATTGTTCTGGTCGCTGTGGCGCTGGTTGTCTATGACCGCATGGTCACCACCGATAGCCTTCCGATGATTGATGACAGCCGCACCGCCAAGATTTTTGCGCGCACCCAATCGTCGATCAATGACCAAATTCCCGAGGACGCGCCCGGCTGGATTACCGCGCGTTACACCGATCTGGTTTCGGTTTGTAACGGCGACGCATAAGCCCCTAAAACCACAACAAAACAAGCCACCTGCCGCCGTATTAGGTGCAACTCATTTTCCATGTTAATATGCATACATTGTATCGGCGCACCAATTTAATTTGGCGGGCCGAATAGTGTTATTTAGAGGAGAACGGCATGCCATTTTTTGTGCGTAGTCTAAAATATTTAATGCTTGTTTGGGGGATTACGGCCACACAGGCCACCGCCGGAAACGTTAATTTCTGTTCAAAAGCAGGCCAGTATTCGATAGCCACAGCACAAGATGCCATCATTCGCGGCGACCAGATATTGCAAAATGTCCCCGATTGTTCGCGCATCAACTGGCAGTTCTGCCAAGAGGCCGAAACCTATTACCGCATCGCCGCCGAGCACCTTGAACAGGTGCTGTTTGACGCCAAAGGCGAGGCCTGCGTTTACTGCGATACCAGCTGGATTGGCGACTTTGCATCACAGCTATATCAGCGTCAAACATCGATGCAGCAAACCGGATATGACACCACATTTGCCAATGTTGGGCTGGATTATCAAAACTGGCAAGGCGCGCCATATTGTGCGGGCGTTCCGGGGGTGCCACTGGCCCCAACAGTTGGCCAACCCCCTTTGCCGCCCGTGGCCGCAGCCCCGTTACCACCTGCGGTGCGATCCTGCGCGCCAATATCGCTGATGGAATACGCGCGCCTTGATACCAATGCCGGCACCATGCTGTTAAATACTGACCTGCAGGCCTGCACCTATGAATGCGAGGCCAACCAATGGTGCAAAAGCTTTGATTATGACTGGGGCACATCGACCTGCATCTTGCGCGACGTAAATATGCATGACGTAGTTATCGAACTTAGGGTTCAGAATTTCTTTCATTATCAATGTGATAATCGCCAATAATCAGGCCGGCATTTGGCGGAAATCAAATAGGTCGGACTTAATTGTCCGGCCATATGTTTCCCTTGGTGACACGGGTGCCATGAATGGCTAAGAACGTGGCAATCCAACCCCCCGGATTCGGAGCTGCTGCATATGTCCGACTTGCCTCACTCACACCCTTTTGATGATGATAAACTGCGCGAAGAATGCGGCGTTTTTGGCGTGATTGGCCCAAAAGATGCGGCAAATTTTGTCGCCCTTGGCCTGCACGCCCTGCAACATCGCGGCCAGGAAGCCGGCGGTATTGTTTCGCATGACCCCGATGAGGGCTTTAATTCCGCCCGCCGCTTTGGCTATGTGCGCGATAATTTCACCAAGCAATCCCTGATGAAAACCCTGCCCGGACCGCTTGCAATCGGCCATGTGCGGTATTCCACCTCAGGTGCAAAAGGCGCAGTAATCCGCGATGTGCAGCCATTTTTTGGCGAATTTTCCATGGGCGGCGCGGCGATTGCCCATAACGGCAATATCACCAATGCCAACGCCCTGCGCCGTGAACTGATTGATCGCGGATCGATTTTTCAAAGCGGCTCAGACAGTGAATGCATCATTCATTTGATGGCCCGCAGTCTGCAACAAAACATCCCCGAACGTATGGAAGACGCCCTGCGACGGGTCGAAGGCGCATTTTCAATCGTGGCGATGACCCAGACGCAACTGATCGGCGTGCGCGACCCGCTTGGCGTGCGCCCGCTGGTGTTGGGCCAGCTTGGGGATGGCTGGGTTTTGTCGTCGGAAACCTGTGCGCTGGATATTATAGGCGCTGAATATATTCGCGAGGTTGAACCGGGCGAAATGGTGGTC
>DAOUQO010000190.1 GCA_030625565.1 Aliiroseovarius sp.
AGCATCGACATCACGTCTTCGATCTGTTCCGAGTTAACCGTTTCAGGCGGCAAAACCCTGTTCAGCTGGTCATAGGTAATATAGCCCTTTTCGCGGGCATCGGCGATCATCTGTTTGATCGCCTCCTGACTAGTATCGCCCATCGAGGCGTCTTCGTCGGTTTTCTTGTCCTGAACGTCTTTGGCGGCCATGCGGTGGTTCCTCATTTGGCGTCATCAGCGCAGATATGGTGATTCGTCACACCCGAATCAAGCATGCGAATCGGTGATTCGCCCTAGGTTTAACTTGTTTTTTTAGGGGCCGCCGCATCAAAAGCGCCTGATCTGCGTAAATGTGGCCTGAAAACAACGTAAAATCGGGGGAAAGTCGGGGAAACTAGCGCTCGGAATCAGGGTCGCTTTCTTTCGGGCTACCCACCCCAAGGCCGATTCGCTCCAACAAGACATCCAGTGCCTTTCGTTCCGACCGGTCCATCAACGCGCCGCTTTTGGCGACATCGAATGCCACATTGTCTTCTTGTTCGCTGCGCACCGCTTTATTATGGGCCTCGGCTGCTTGCGCCAGACGCCAGGTCACGCCCTCGTCCACGACCGCGCCCATGTCTGATGCGGCTTCTTCTATTTCGCGCTGCACCCCGCGCGCGGCTTCAAGTTTGGCCAAGTCTTCGCCAATACAGGTTGCGGCCAGCTTATGGTTTTCTTTATGGCGCAATGCGGGGGAAATCTGCACATGCCGGTGCGAAAACAGCTTATCCAACCGTGCCTGACTGGTGGCGGCCACGATCTGCGCGCGCAGGACTTCACCGCCCTCGGCGCCGCCTGCAAGCACGATTTTTTGCATAAGGTGGTGGTCGGGGTTACGCATCTCAAGACGTTCAAGCGGCGCAAGAAATTGTTCGATCAAAGTCGGGTGCGTAATAAGTGCGGCCAGAATAACTGCCTCGCGCAACATTTCCTGTGCGCCGCCATCGCCAGCGGCCAAAACCGTGTTTTTCGTTACCGGAAGTGCGGGCGCAGGCGCCTTGACGCCGGGTTTCCACGGGGTGCGCACACCCCCCGATTTAGACCGGTTTCGAAACAAATCCCAACGTAATTGCTTGATCGCCTCGCCGTAATGTCCACGAATGGATGGGTCTGCTATCTTACTGATTGCAGTGCGTAAATCACGGTCCAAGGCCGCCTTGCGTTCGGGGCTATCAAAGTTTTTGCCTTCGGTTTCGCGCCGCCACAAAAGCGTGACCATTGGTTCGGCATTCTCGACCAAAGTCTGCATGGCACCCGCACCTTGCGCCTTGATCAGATCATCAGGGTCCAACCCCTGCGGCATCATTGCGAAACGCAGAGATTGCCCAGCTTCCAGCAGCGGCAGCGCAATATCAATCAGGCGCATGGCGGCGCGCAAACCTGCCGTATCCCCATCCAGAGCGATCACCGGTTCAGGCGTGATGCGCCACATCAGGCGCAGCTGATTTTCGGTCACGGCAGTGCCCAATGGCGCGACCGAGGCGGCAAATCCGGCCTCGGCCAACGCGATCACATCCATATAACCTTCGGCCACGACCAAGGGCTGGCCTTTGCCCGCGGCTTCGCGCGCGGGGGCATGGTTGAACAGGCTGCGCCCCTTATCAAACAGGGCAGTTTCGGGACTGTTCAGATATTTGGCATTATCGTTAGGGTCCATCGCGCGCCCACCAAATGCAATGGCGCGTTTGCGTGCGTCACGAATGGGAAACATGATGCGCCCGCGAAAGGTATCATAGGGCTTGCCACCCTTGGTGCTGGGTTTGGCCAGACCGGCGCCAAAAATCAAATCATCAGCAATATTTTTGGCCTTCAGGTGATCCCAAAGCCCCTGCCACGCATCGGGAACAAAGCCGATTTCCCAGCGCTCCAGCGCCGCTTCGTTCAGGCCGCGCCGCGCCAGATATTCGCGCGCCGCACTACCGCCTGCGGTTTTAAGTTGCAGGCGAAAATACTGCACAGCCATTTCCATGACCTCAACCAGTTGGGTGTTTCTGTCGGCCTTTTCTTGCGCCTTGGGGTCACGGGCCGGCATCTGCATGCCGCTTTCGCGGGCCAGAATCTCGACCGCCTCCATGAAGGCTACATTTTCGGTTTCGCGGATAAACGAAATGGCGTCGCCCTTGGCATGGCAGCCAAAACAGTAATAAAACCCCTTGCGATCATCCACATGAAAAGACGCGGTTTTTTCCTGATGAAACGGGCATGGCGCCCACATATCGCCCTTGCCCTGATTGGATTTCCGCGTGTCCCACATGACTTTGCGCCCCACCACCTGTGACAGGCTGGTGCGGGTGCGTAATTCATCAAGGAAATTTGGTGGCAGCGACATACCCCATATATGGCGCTGTAGCGCGCGAAGTCTAGGGCGTTACTGCGCCGCGATGGATTTCATTGCGTCGCTAATTTCATGCACAGCCGTTGCTGCCATCGACCGGAAAACCATGATCATATAGGCCTGCACGCCGGTGCGTGTGATTGACCCATTCATATGCCCAACCAAACTGCGCGCGGTATGGCCGCGTTTAAACACCTGCGGGCGAAAATCCAGCGGGCAAAGCCGCGCCAAAACATCACGCGCGCTGGAACCTTCCAGCATCATGACCACCCAACCGTCGCTTTGGTCGGTCATGGCGGTGGTTTCAGACAGGGAAATGTTCGCCTTGGGGCCAAGCAAAAATGCCTGCCCCTGCCCGCTCCAAACTGCGCGGCAATTAGCCCGACCTGTGGCGCGCCCCGGCGCGGGAAACGCCATGCCATGCGCCACTTTCAAGGCATCTGAAGCAGCCTTTTGCTGGCTCGCATAAGGCATAAGAGATGTGATTTCCCCCACATCCAAGCCCCGCAGAACGGTATTGGACTGGGTCACAGGAAGCAGTCCTTCAATCGGTGATTTGGCTTTTAAATTAATCACGTACACGTCCCCCTTCGGGATCAAAAAACACCGGAGGCACAATTTCGCAAATCGTTTTCAGCCCACGCAAGTGGTCGACCATCTGTATCTGCTGGCCATGTCGCGCCCGCCCGTCTTTCAAAAATGCCAGCCCTATATAGCTGCCCAAAGTTGGAGAAAACGCGACCGAAGTTATATAACCTTGATCGTTCACACGCACAGCCTCATCGCCCGAATTGAACAAATGCGCGCCATTGCTTAGCTGCTTGACCGGCCCTACAGGCTTAAGCCCAACAAGCTGTTCACGCCCGGCATCAGCCAGCCCTGCACGCGAAGCCCCTGCGCGGCCGATGAAATCCTTTTTCTTTGACAGCATCCGCCCGTAACCCACGTCATCGGCAGTGATCGCCCCATGAATTTCGGCGTGGGTCAGCAGGCCTTTTTCTATGCGTAAAACATTCAGCGCCTCGACCCCGTAAGGCCCACCGCCCAGCGTTTCAGCCGCGTCCGTTAATAACTGCCAAAGGGCCGCACCAAACCGTGCAGGCACCGCCAGCTCATAGGCATGTTCGCCTGAAAACGATATCCTGAACAGGCGCGCGTCAACGCCGCCAACCCGCACATTTCCGCAGGCCATGAACGGCCATTCATCAGGATCCAGCGGATTTTCCAGCAATGCGTTCAGCATCTCGCGCGATTTAGGACCGGCAACGGCGAACTGCGCCCATTGTTCGGTGGCCGACATGATTTGCACATCCCAATCGGGCCTTAGCCCCTGCGCGATAAATTCCAGATGTGCCATAACCGGACCGGCAGCGGCAGTTGTTGTTGTCATCAAATAATGGTTTTCACCAAGGCGCGCGCAGGTTCCATCATCCATGACAAAGCCGTCTTCGCGCAACATAAGACCGTAGCGAACCCTGTTTTCCTTAAGACTTGAAAACATGTTTGTATAAACAAAATCAAGCAATTGCGCGGCATCTTTGCCTTGAATGTCAATCTTGCCAAGGGTCGAAACATCAGCAACACCAACTGCGTTGCGCACCATGTTGACCTCGCGATCACACGATTGGCGCCATGTGGTTTCCCCCGGCTCGGGGAAATAGCTGGGGCGATACCACAGCCCGGCCTCGATCATGGGTGCGCCCGATTCGATCGCCCCGTCATGCGAGGTGGTGAAGCGTTGCGGAGCAAAGCCCGTGCCGCGCCCGCCTGCGCCCAGCGCCGCCAATGTGACCGGCACAAAGGGGGGGCGAAACGTGG
>DAOUQO010000274.1 GCA_030625565.1 Aliiroseovarius sp.
CTGCTTTTTCCAAAGCGTCCAGAATGCGGGCCGGTCGCATGGGCAAATCGCACATACGCACGCCTGCCGCCGCTGATACCGCATTGGCAATCGCCGCCAGTGGGGGACAGATTGACGTTTCGCCAACCCCGCGCACACCATAAGGGTGGCCGGGGTTTGGAACCTCGACAATCACCGTGTCGATCATTGGCAAATCGCTGGCCACAGGGATGCGATAATCAAGGAAGTTCGCATTTTGCAAGCGGCCGTCATCGCCGTAAATATATTCCTCGTTCAAGGCCCAGCCAATACCTTGCGCGGCCCCGCCCTGATACTGCCCTTCGACATAATCGGGATGGATCGCCTTGCCGGCATCTTGCACCACGGTATAGCGCACAACGCTGGTTTTGCCGGTTTCGGGGTCTACTTCGGCATCAACAATATGGGTGGCAAAGCTAACGCCTGCGCCTTCCGGTGTTGCCTCGTAATGGCCCGAAATTGGCCCGCCGGTTGAGCCCATTCTGGCGCAGATTTTGGCGATGGAAAGCGGCTCGAAACTGCCAGCATTTGGTCCAGCGGGTTTGGCAAATCCGTCTTCCCATTCAACCGCATCTTCGTCGATGCCCCACTTGGCGGCAGCGCGCGCGCACAGCTTGGCTTTGGCGTCACGGCTTGCCTTGATCACCGCCAGACCGGATGCATAGGTCACGCGGCTGCCATGGCTGACTTCGTTATAGCCCAGCGATGCGGTGTCGGCGACGGTGACGCGGATGTTCTCATAGGGAATGCCCAGTTCTTCCGCGGCCATCATCGCCATTGAGGCGCGGCTGCCGCCAATATCGGGTGTGCCGACAGCGATTTGTGCAGTGCCATCTTCCGACAGCGCCAGCGTTACGGATGTTTCCCCGCCAAAGTTGAACCAGAAGCCACAGGAAACACCACGCCCTTGGCCCTTTTCAAGCGGGGCGCTGAAATGCGGATGTGCTTTTGCCGCCTCAAGTGTTTCAACCAGACCAATGCGTTGGAACCGTGGCCCATAGCTGGCCTTGGTGCCTTCGTGGCTAGCATTTTTCAAGCGGACTTCGATCGGGTCAAGGTCCAGTTTCCTGCACAGATCATCAACCACGCTTTCCACAGCAAATATCCCAATCGGGGCCCCCGGTGCGCGGTAAGCGGCCTGTTTCGGGCGGTTTGTCATCACGTCATAGCCGACCTGCCGCACATTTTTCAGGTTGTAGCAGGCAAAGGCGCACATGGCGCTAAATTCCATTGGCGCGCCGGGAAATGCCCCGCCTTGCAGGTGGAAAATGCCTTCGGCGGCAGTGATCTGGCCGTCTTTTTTCATACCGATTTTGACGCTCATCGATGAAGATGCAGTCGGGCCTGATGCGCGAAATACTTCGGCGCGGCTCATGACAATTTTCACCGGACGGTTGGCTTTGCGCGAAAGTGCCAGCGCCACAGGTTCGACAAAAACCGTGGTTTTACCGCCGAAACCACCGCCGATTTCCGAAGCAGTCACGCGGATTTGGCTGGTTTCGGTGCCTAACAGGGCCGAACACAAGCGTTGCACATTCCAGTGGCCTTGGGTGGTGCACCACAGCTCGCCTTTGCCATCGCCGCCCATGGTGGCAAGGCAGGCATGGGGTTCAATATAGCCCTGATGGGTGGCGGCGGTGGTAAAACTTTCCTCGATCACTAGATCGGCCTCGCCAAATCCGGCCTCGACATCGCCGTGGCCGCTTTCGTGGTGGCGCACGACGTTGGGATGCATGCCTTCCGGCACAGATTTGTCAGCGGTGCCTGCGCGAATGATTGGCGCGTCGGGCTTCATTGCCTCGATCACATCGGTGACGTGGGGCAGGATTTCGTATTCCACTTCGACCAGCTTGATCGCGTCACGCGCAATCAACGCCGAGGTGGCGGCAACAGCAGCAATCGCATGGCCATCATACAGCGCGGTATCGGACGCCATGACATTTTCCAGCGTGTTCCACCGGTCGCCGGTTAGACCTGTGGCAAAATCGGCACGCGTAACCACAGCCTTGACCCCGTCCAGAGCCATGGCTTTGGTCGTGTTAATGCTGATAATGCGTGCATGCGCGTGTGGGCTGCGCACGATTGCCCCGTGCAACATGCCGGGTGCGGTGGCATCGGCCCCAAAGCGCGCGCGCCCTGTTACCTTGTCAATTCCGTCAGGGCGGTTTGGGCGTGTACCCACGACCTTAAAGCTGGTTTTGGTATCTTCTGCGCCGCCTTTTTGTGGCTTGTATTCGTCCATCATTATGCTGCCCCCCGCATTTCCGCTGCTGCATCCTGAATGGCGCGGATAATTTTATCATACCCTGTGCAACGGCACAGATTTCCTGCCAGCCAGAAACGA
>DAOUQO010000070.1 GCA_030625565.1 Aliiroseovarius sp.
CCTTGGTCAGGATGATTGCCGGGCGGCTTCCGGCCTCGTAGGCAGCGGAAAGATAGCGTTCCAGACGGGGGATGTTGAAATCCGGATTGCAGGAACTGGTGATAAACAAAATGTCGGTATTGGCGGCGATAAGTTGCAGGCGTGCATCAGTGCCCGGCGCGCGGCGGTGGATCAGGCTTTGGCGTTCCAGCACCTGTTCGATTTGCCCGTCGTCATTAGCCAGCACCCAATCACCCACCGCCAGATCACCGGTGCGCATGGGCGCAATGGTGGTCAGGATTTTAAGGCCATCGGGGGCAATGGTTGAAACGCGATCGCGGTGAACCTGATTTATGCGGCGCGGGGCAAGGTTGGTGTCATCAGGGATTTGATCTGCGAAAAACGGCGCAAAACCAAGGTCATTCAGGCTTAGCTGCATGTGTCTGTCGTCAACGAAGTAGAGCCAGTCATGAGAAACCTTATTCAAATCCAAAGCTTTGGCATGTTTTTGTAAACAAGCCCGCCGCTTGCGTGCTAATCGCGCGGCGATTGGCACTAGGTGAGAGGCTGGACAACGACCCAAGCGGGGCTCGTTATGGCTGCTTCCTTCCGGATCTGACCAGGTTGGCGAGGCGCCTGCCCGCGCCAACCTCTCGCGGTTCATATAGGCGGCTGGGGCGGCGTTGGCAAGGCGTCACAAAATAAGTTCGAAAAGCCGATATCCGGCTTTGTCCGTCCCCAAGGGCTGGATATTGCTGTTTTCGACATCATCCATGTGATCGTATGCTTTTGGAGACGAACGAAACGTCAGGCGTGTGCCGCTGGCTCCGGTAAAGCGCCAGTGTTGGTCAAGGGGCGGGGTCCAGTCGGGATATGCCTCGAAATAGGCGACCAGAATGTTTTGCATGGCAATTGCGGGGACGTGCAGGTGTGTTTGCAGGCAGATAGCGGGGTAATATCCACCGCCACCTTGCCGAAAATTATTGGTAATAAGGGTGTATTCCTTATCCCGACAAACTGGCTGTCCGGCATAGGTTAAATTTTTTATGCGCCGCGTTGCCGGTTCGGCGATTTGACCAAACTGATCATAGCGCGCAGGTTGGCTTAGGTCGATGGTGTAATCAAGTTCAAGGATGGTTTCGTACAAATATGCAGGCACATCCGATGATTTTAGGGTCTGGTTATCAATGCCGGGCAGGGCGGTGTTGAACACGCTTGCGGCGCGTTCCAGCCATTCGCTTAGCTTGGCGCCATTCATTTGCAAAAGCGCGATATGATTGTGAAACGGATATAGGTCGGCAAGGCAGCGTTTGGTTAATATGCCGGGCAGAATGTCGGTGTAATTCAACGGCCCGCCATAGCCCCCTGTTTTAAATGCACAGGCCGAGGATAAAAGCGGCAGCGCGCAATCGTAATGATCTGAAAAATGCGTTTTAACATACCAGGCCTGCGCGCGCTGTATGGTTTGCACCGCCCGCGACGGCGAGGCGAGCGCAAAAAAACTGGTAAGGCGCTGGCCATTTTGGCCAATGGGTTGTGCCGTCCAGTCCAACATTTTTGCATGAAGTGCAGCAATGGTTTTTGCGACGGTTGGATCAGGTTTGGTGCTTGGTGTGCTTACGTTACAGGGGGAAACGGCGCGCGCGGCAGATTTATGCCCCTGAACAATCCACTTGTTGGCGTGGCGGTAAAGGTCAAGATCAAGCACCCCAAGGTGCGACCCAAAACAGCCGGGTGCAACAACGGGTTTGCCTTGGATTGTGCCATTTTCACTGTCAATAACAGGGGTGTCTATCCAGTCCGGCCCAGGAAAGACCTGATGCTTGTGACCGGCAATAATGGCATCAATACCGTCAATCGCCGCCAAGGGTATGATCGCATTTTCCATATTGGTTACATGCGTTTCGCTGCCGATACCTGAATGCGCCAGCGCGACAATAATGTCGGCCCCAGCTGCCTTCATCCGTGGAATGATTTTAGTTGCAGATTGTATGATATCGCGGGTTTGTATCTGGTATGCGTTCGTGTCGAATTGCGGAATAGACCCCGGCGGCAAAAATCCGGTTATCCCGATATTCAGGATATGCTGATTGCCCGCATCATCGGTGACTTGGCGTTTTAATATTATAAACTCACTGAAAATGGCGTGGTCTTTATCCGATTTGCAACCAAGGTTGATCAAAGCATTGGTGCTGACAAAGGGAAATTTCGCCTGCATTGTGGCCCTAAGCAGATAAGCCAGCCCATAATCAAAGTCATGATTTCCCGGCGTGGCGGCGTCATATCCAAGGTCATCCATGATATCGATCATCGGATGGATTGATGTGCTGTCGGTTATGATCGAGGCATCAATGCTGGCTCCGCAAAGCAGGTCACCATTATCCACAAGGATTGAATTATCAACCTCTTGGCGCGCTTGGCGAATTAAGCTTGCCGTGTGGGCAAAACCTTGGCCATAGCCTTCCTGATCGGTTTGGTAATTATACGAAAGCACCTGCATATGCAGATCGGTCGTTGCTAAAACGCGCAGCTTTACCTGCACATCCTGCGGACATTTCGTAAGTGGCCAATTTTTTCCCAACGGTCCCACCCATTCCACTTGCGAATGCAAATGCATCTGGCGCTAAGCTTGATACAAAAAAGAGAGTGCTCGCACACAATTACAACCAGTAGTTTACTTAATTTATCGTCCTATACAAGACCTAACTTGGTGTTATAGCTTGCAATTAACGGGGGAAACAAAATGAAGCAGTCGGAACAGGTAACTTTTGGAGGCGGTAATTTCAACCATAGCGCGAATATGCGTTCGGATGAAAAAATGCTGGCGGGTATTCTTGAAAAATCCGACGCGTGTGTTTTGCCTGTGTGGAAAGGCAAACCGCTGGTCGCACAGGGCGATCAAACGGGGCTTGTTTATGTGCCGTCAACGCATCCGGTTCTTGACCACATAAGGGATGTACCGGTTTTTCTGGGGCTGGCTGGCGATGCCCCTGTTTTTGCCGCGAACGTTTCTGACTGGATTCCCCAAGAAGGCAGCGAAGCCAACCAACCCGACGCGTTCTTTGACCCAAGCCAGCAGCCATTGTCCGGCAGCGGCGGGGTGTTTGTTGAATTGCGTGGCGTCATGGCGGCGCTGTCGCCATTGGACGCAGAAATCGCGGCAACTGCGCGCGCAATTTTGTCATGGCACCGCAGTCACGGATTTTGTGCCACTTGCGGCACCAAAAGCGATATCGCCATGGCGGGCTGGCAGCGCAACTGCCCCAGCTGCAAAACGCCGCATTTCCCGCGTACAGATCCTGTTGTGATTATGTTGGTTACCCATGGTAATTCGGTGCTTGTCGGGCGCTCTCCGGGGTGGCCCGACGGGATGAATTCCCTGCTTGCAGGTTTTGTTGAACCCGGCGAAACCATCGAGGCCGCAGTGCGCCGCGAAGTGTTTGAAGAAAGCGGCGTTAAAACCGGCGCGGTTACATATCTGGCCTCGCAGCCATGGCCGTTTCCTGCATCCTTGATGATCGGCTGTCATACCGAAGCAGAAAGTCGCGAACTGGTGTTGGATCCGGTCGAGATCGAAGATGCATTCTGGATCAGCCGCGAGGATCTGTTAGAGGTATTCGCAGGCACCAGCGACATGATGTTGCCCCCGCGTGAAGGTGCAATAGCAACCTTTTTACTTAGAAATTGGCTTGCGGATAAGCTGGATTAAGCCCAGAGTCCGGAAACCACGGTAAAAGGGACAGCGCGAAATGCAATTTGCAGCACGAGAAGACGTAAGAGCACCAATTGAAACGGTGTTTCGGGCCGTCGCTGACTTTGATGGCTGGGAACGGGCTGCTTTGCGACGCGGTGCAGAAATAAGCAGAACCGACAGTCTTACCCGACATGGTACTGGAATGAGCTGGGATGCCAAGTTCACCTTTCACAACCGGCCGCGTACTGCGAATGTCGTGTTGGAAAAATTTGATGCACCACGGCAGGTAAGGATTAACGCGGTCTCGACCGGTATAGACGTTACTTTTGTGGTTGAACTTGTTTCGCTGTCGCGCGAACGGACCCGCATGGATGTTTTTACCGAGCTTAAACCAACAACGATTTCATCGCGTTTGTTGCTGCAACCACTAAAGTTGGCGCGCACAAAGCTTTCCAACAGGTTTCGCCAAAGGATTGCCAGTTTTGCGGGATCAATCGAAGATAGCTGCAGCTAGGGTGTTCTAATACATCTGCCAACGGCAAAATTGCGCCACCTTTTTGCTCCAAAGCATCTTTACAGTTTTTTCACGATATTGACTGTTAAGTCAGGTTAACACTGGAGTGCGCGCATGAAAAACCTAAGAATCATGGCTTTTGCCCTGATGGCACTGGCATTTGGCAACCAACCGCTTGCGGCAGCATCCTGCGGGATGCCTGCAGGGGCCAGCAGTTTAAAAGATACTGCCGGAAACATACTTGAACGCGAACGTCGCGGTGCGGGTGCAGGTCGTATCAAGCGCAATAGTCGTCTGGATCAGGCCGCGCAGGTGCAGGCCTGCTATATTGCACAGCGCGGCTATAGTCGCACAAAACCCCATCACGGGGCCAATGGATCAACCCCGATGGTGCGCATTCGGGCGGCCGGATACAAGGCTTGCCTGTCGGCAGAAAACCTTGCGGTGAACTTTCCGACTGCCGAAGGCGTGGTGGGCGAATGGATGCATTCGCCCAAGCATTACGCCAACATTACCCTTTCGGGTGTGCGTGAATACGGCCTTGGGTTGGCGATGCTGGGCAATCAGCCCGTTTGGATTATGGTGCTTGCCAAACGGTGTTAGGCGCGCGCCTTACCTAAGGATTGGCGGCTTTGTCGGGTCTGATCCCGGGGCTTCCAGTTCGGTCTGCTTTGGGGGTGGCTGCACCGTGGGCAGGCTTATTTCTGTGCCGGCATTAAGCATGTTTTTGGCCTGACGGCTTTCGCCCCCTAAAAACAAAACGTCAAGCGGATGGCCCTCAAGCCCTGCGAAAACCAGCGCTTCTTGTGCGACGCGCGCCAGACCGGAATGGGCCGTTTCCGGCGCATCAAGAAAACCAAGGGCCGTTGTTTTGCTGCCATCATTATTTTGTAGATCCGCCAGCACAACCGCGCTGACCAGCCCCGCGGCGAATTGCAGCTTTTCGGTCAATATCGGGGTCAATGTTGCGGCGGCTTCACTGGCTGGTGAAAAGGTTCCCAGCCCTCGGTTTGTGTCCGGTGCTTGTTCGGGGCTAATCGACAAGGCTTCGCTCAACCAATCCATTGCCGCAAACGGGATCACAATGGATGAAGGCGCAACACCAAGGTTTAGCCCCATACCGATCTTTTGACCCGTCAGCATTTGCGCGATTACCCGACCGGGCAGGGCCGCATAGGGGGACGGGGTTGTGGTAAACTGGGCGAAACGTTCTTCGCTATCAAAGACCAGCACATATTTGTCGCCCTCCAGATCCAGAATTTCGGGCGAAATCGCGCCTTCGCTGGCCTCGGTTGTTAATAAAATGAACAGCTCAGTATCGGCAAGTACGCCGTAAAAGCCAAGCCGCGCGGAATTATCCTCAAGGTCGGCCGCCATGTGTGAATGGGCCTTGTCCAAAGCAGTTATATCTTGTGTCATGGCGTACCTCTTGTGTGTTTTGCAGCACTGCAAAGCTGTATGCCACCAAATTACTTACCTGCCAATATTGCGCCCTGAGGGCTGAGGCAAGGGTCATCAGGCAAGGATCATTTCCAAGTCCTTATATTGATATTTCTAGAAGTTTAGAAATAACTTGATTTTTATATTTATTTCGATAATACACGAAATATGAAAATACATTTCCCATCCCGCCTTCCCATCCCCGTTGAACAGGTTGCCTCCAGTTTTGCGGCCCTTGGGTCTGAACAACGTCTGGAAGTTCTGCGCCAATTGGTGCGCGCCGGTCCCGAAGGGCTGCCCATTGGTGCGTTGGGTGCCAAATGCGGCATCACCGGATCAACCCTGACCCATCATATGAAAATTCTGGCCAGTGCCGGGTTGGTTACGCAAGCCAAACAGGGCCGTAGCATTATTTGCGCGGCGGTTGAATATGATGTGATGCAAGCGCTTTCAAATTATCTGTTGGCAGAATGCTGTGCGGATAGTGATGCAAATAACAATACAGATACAGGGCATAGCCATGACTGAATCCACCCCCACATCCGCGCGCCGCTGGCGGCCTGATGCCGCTTGGACAGGGATCATTCTGATCCCGCTGACTTTGGCAATTTGGGCGCCGGATGTTTTGCGCCCAACGCTGGAATTCGCCGCCAAAGCCATTGGCCAGACAGGAATTTTCATTATTTTTGCGGTGCTTGCTGTTGCCTACCTAAAAGCCACCAGCGCCGAAAGCCTGCTGGCGCGCGCCTTTGAGGGGCGCGAGGTCCGCATGATTTTTCTGGCGGCACTGATGGGCGGGCTTTCCCCGTTTTGTTCGTGCGAGGTAATTCCGTTCATCGCAGCACTTTTGGCCGTTGGCGCGCCTTTGTCGGCGGTTATGGCGTTCTGGCTAGCCTCGCCAATCATGGATCCTGCGATGTTTTTAATCACGGCTGGTACGCTGGGATATCCGTTTGCCATTGCCAAGACTGTTTCGGCGTTGGGGCTGGGGCTGTTCGGTGGGTTCACCGTGAAATTACTGGCAAAAAGTGCGATTTTTGCAAACCCTTTAAAAAATACGCCCGTGGCGTCATGCTGTGACACCTCGTGCGGGACAGGCAGTGCAGCATTTTCCGACGACGTGAACTGGCGGTTCTGGAGCGAGGTCCCGCGCCGGGGAATATTTCGCGAAACGCTAATCGAAAATGTGCTTTTCTTGGGTAAATGGCTGCTGTTGGCTTATTTGATCGAGGCCCTGATGCTGCGCTATATTCCGGCTGAAATGGTTGCCGGACTGTTGGGCGGAACCGGAATTGGCCCCGTATTGATGGGCGCACTTGTCGGCGCGCCTGCATATTTGAACGGCTATGCGGCGGTGCCAATGGTGGCGGCATTGCTGGACCAAGGCATGTCAAACGGCGCCGCGATGTCGTTTGTTTTGGCTGGCGGAGTCAGCTGTATTCCTGCCGCACTGGCCGTCTGGGCCTTGGTTAAGCCACGGGTATTTGCCGCCTATCTGGGCATCGCCATGGTTGGCGCGGTTGTGGCGGGCCTAAGCTGGGGATTTGTTGCCGCACAAATCGGGTAAGGCGGCATTTAGGTCGTATATACAACCAGCAAAGTGACGCCTAGCATCACGGCCAACCACAGCACCATGGAACCCGTAGGCCAAATATGGGCAATGCGCCCTTCGGGGCCGTGCGAGCGGTAGAAATGCGCGATTAGGCCACGGATGGCGCTGGTAACAGCCCCCGCAACCGCGCCCCAGATGGTACTGACAATCGCCACCACACGGGCAATAAGCCACGGGCCGGCACGGCGATAAATCCAGTCGGTATCAAGGTTAATGGCGCGCAGTTCTGGCGGATGAATTCCGGTGCGCATCAAGAACCCGAAGGCCAGAAGCGCGAATAACAATAGCTGAAGCTGCCCAATTACGTGGCCGGATGTGTAGGGGTGGAAATCGACCTCGTAAGGCAAAATGGCATAAAGTGGCGCAGGGAAAATGCCAATCAAAACGCAAAGTGCGGCGGTGATTCCCATGGCCCACAACATGTGGGTCGGGGCCTCTTTGGGCCTGAGGCCGCTATCATGGGCAAAGAATGTGAAAAACGGGATTTTGATGCCGGAATGCGAAAGCACCCCAGCCGAGGCAAAAACCAGCGCCGCCCAGACCCATTTATAGTGGGCCGATGCGGCCTCGTCCAAGACCAGCGCTTTGGTGACAAAGCCAGAAAACAGCGGAAATGCCGAAATGGATGCAGCACCCACAAGGCAAAATATCGCGGTTTTTGGCATGGTGCGGTACAGCCCGCCCAGCTCGGATGCCTTTGAGGTTCCGGTCCGGTACAGCACCGCCCCGACGCTCATGAACAACAGCGCTTTGTATAGAATGTGGGCAAATGCATGCGCGGCTGTGCCGTTCAGCGCCATTTCGGTGCCGATGCCGATGCCGACCACCATGAACCCCAATTGGTTGTTCAAAGAATAGGCTAAAACGCGGCGCAGATCATTTTCGATTTCGGCAAAAAATATTGGAAACAGCGTCATGACCACGCCGATATAGATCAGAATTTCGGTGCCAGCAAACCCGCGCGCAAGGGCGTAGATCGCCAACTTAGTGGTGAATGCCGACAAGATTACAGTGCCGGTAACAGTTGCCGCAGGATAGCTGTCTTGCAGCCAGTTATGCAGCAGTGGAAACGCCGCCTTGATGCCAAAACTTAGGAAAATCAGCCATGTTCCCGGACTGCCCAAGGTCATGGTTTCAAATGCCAAAGACCCTGTTTCGCGCCAGTATAATGCGGCCCCCGCCAGCAATATAACGCCCGATGCGATTTGCACGATCAAATATCGCATACCGGTGTGATACGCGCCTTCGGTGCGCCGTGCCCAGATCAGGAAAACGGACGCAATCGCCGTGCCTTCCCAGTAGAAAAACAGCGCGATCAAATCACCTGCAAACACCGCCCCGATGGCTGCACCTGCGTATAGCAACGCCGCGACCTGCTGGACGGCGTCGCGCACATGCCACGCATACAGATTGCCCAAAAACGCCGCCAAGCTGAAAATCAGGCCAAAAACGCGGCTTAGGCGATCAACGCGCATCAGTTCCAATTCTAGCCCGAAAAATGTCACCTGCCACAGCGCGCCTTCGGGCAGGGTCCAGATTTGCCAACCTGCCAAGATAGGCACGATTAGTGACAAGATTGAACGCGCACGCCCTTGGGGCAGGGCCAGCAGGGTTAGGCCTGCGGCGAAGAAAAGGAATGCTGTGGGGAAATCAGTCATCATATCTGAGTTTCTCCAGTTGATCCTCGGGGTAATCCTCGCGATCAATCGCTTTGTCGCCGTAATAATCTTCGCGCCGTTTTATGATCACGCGCAGGGCCTTGGCGACCAGAATAAGGCCGGTGAACATCACAAAGCCGTAAATGGCATAGAACCCACCGAAGCTTTCAACCGCGAAATGGCCGTGCATATCGACCGCAAAACCTGCGGCAAACACGAACACGCACAGCACTGCAAGGGCGCGGAATATTTTGGTGGCTGAGCCGGGTTTATCCACCCACAGCATGGCGCGCCCAAGGGCAGGAAAACCTGATGTATCTTCGGTGTCGTTCATGTTCACCCCTCCTTGGAAAGGATGGTTTGCGCCCAGACCAGTGCGTCGTCTTTTGAAATCGTCAGGGATTTGGATATTTTCCACGCAAAACGGTTTTCATTCAGGTTTGGATTGCGCGCTCTTAGCTGGCTTAATTCCAAATGTCGCGCCTGCGACAGGCCGGAACAGGCGGTGATGATGTCTTGGATGCCCAAGTCAAAATGCGCTTTCAGGGCTTTGCGAATATAAATCTCGCGCTGGCCCTCGGCTTCAAGCCGTTTGACATAGGCGGCGACATCTTCGTCAGATGTTGGTTTGTCTGTTTGATAGTCATTCATGGTGTTTGCTCCACTATGGGCATCAGGAATTCTTGAATTGTTCCGGCATAGAAAAATAATATGAAACAGCCCAAGGCGGTTGCCGCAGGTGGGCCCCAGACCAGCGGGCCTGCTTCGGCCCATTTGGTTGGTGTTGTGTCGTCGCCTTTCAGGAATACGCCACGGCCAATGATGGCCAGCAGGTAGGCGACATTCAGCAGCGACGAGAACATCAATACGCCGATCATGATCCATTGTTGGGCGTCAGCCGCGCCAAGCACCAGCAGCCATTTCGACCACGATCCGCCCAGCGGAGGCAGGCCGATGATGCTAAGTGCGCCAATAAAGAACGCCAGATATGTCACAGGCAGGGCGCGCCCCAGCCCGTTCATCTGGCTGATATTTGTTTTATGCGTGGCCACATAAATCGACCCCGCCGCCATGAACAACGTGATCTTGCCCATTGCGTGCATGGCGATATGCATGCCTGCGCCAACCGCGCCCATCGATGTGGCCAGCGCCATGCCTAGGGTGATGTAACTAAGTTGCGAAATTGTCGAATAAGCCAGTCGCGCCTTCAGGTTATCCTTGGTCATCGCGATCAAGGACGCGGCAATGATCGTGAAGGCCGCCAGCCACATCAGCCATTCGCTGGCACCAGTTTCGGCCAGAAAATCGATACCGAAGATATAAATCCCGACCTTGAGCATGGTGAAAACGCCCGCCTTGACCACGGCAACCGCGTGCAGCAAGGCGCTGACGGGCGTGGGCGCAACCATCGCGGCAGGCAGCCAGCGGTGGAATGGCATCAACGCGGCCTTGCCAATGCCGAACGCGTAAAGTGCGAGCAGGATCGGGACGATTATGCCCGAAACGTGCCCCTCAAGAATGCCGCCTTTGGTGAAATCCAGCGTGCCGGTCAGGGTGTATGTCCAGATTACCGCGACCAGTTGCAGGCCGATCGAAGTCCCGATCAGAACGCCCAGATAAGTGCGCGCGCCGCGAATTGCCTCGGGCGTGCCTTTGTGGGCGACCAGTGGAAAAGTGGATAGCGTCAGGACCTCATAGAATAAAAACAGCGTGAACATGTTGGCCGAAAATGCGATGCCCATGACCGATGATATTGCCAGCGAAAACGCCGCGAAGAACCGCGCGTGATCCTTTTCGTTATTGCCGCGCATATAGCCGACGCCGTAAATATGCGTGACCATCCACAGGCCCGAGGCAACGATGGCAAACAGCATTCCCAAGGGTTCAACATGAAACGCCAGATCAAGGCCGGGCATCACTGTTAGCAAGGTCATGGTGTCGCTGGTCGCATTGCCGTTTAGCGCCAGCAGCCCCAGCACGCAGGCAAATGTTGCCATGCTGGCCAGCAGGGTCAGCGTGTCGCGCAGGTTTGGCCTGTCGCGAAAAATGATGTTGGTGGCGGCGGCCCCTGCGGGGATGATCATGCTCAGCGCGATCAGGGTGCTTGTGTCAAACATGCGTTAATGGCCCCCCAACAATAATGGACCGGAACCGGCCATCAGGCCTTGGGCCGCATCACGTGCAGCACCCAGGGTTACATCCGTTGCCAGCCCAAAATAGATGCAGGCGGCTGCCATGATCCAGATCGGGATGATCATCATAAGCGGGGCTGGGCGGCGGTCCACGTCATCGGCGGGTTGCTTCATGAACACAACTTCAACGCCGCGCCATACATAGATAACCGCCAACAGGGATGAGGCCACGACTAGCAGCGCAATCCACCACATGTCTTGT
>DAOUQO010000187.1 GCA_030625565.1 Aliiroseovarius sp.
ACACGTCAGACAGCGACATGGTGACGATCATCAGGATCGTCAAAATCGCCCATGGGGCCATGCCGTCGGTCAGCTCAATCAGCCAATTGGCAATTAATTCGGTTCCGCCCGAGGTTTCAAGCGCTGCCCCCAGCGGGATCATCGACCCCAACAGCACGACAACCGGCCATGCTATGTGGTCATAAATATTGGCCAGCGGCAAGATGCCTGTCAGCACATAGCCCATGACAACCAATCCCAAAGCCACCGGTAAATAGACCCAGCCAAAACTGGCGGCGGCCACTGCTGCGGCGAACATTGCAATTGCCATCCAGACCTTTTTGTCTTGGGTCACGGCAAGCCCGCGTTCGGCCAAAGGCAGGCAGCCCAGCCATTCGGCCACGTCAGATTCAGCGCCGGTAGGCACCAGAAGTAGTAAAATATCGCCGGGCTTCACCAGAGTTTTTCGAAGCTGTTTATGGATGCTTTTGCCTGACCGCGAAATACCCATCAGCACCGTTCGCTGACGCCATGCCAGCCCGATGCTGGCCGCGGTTTTGCCAACAATGCGCGCACCTTCCGGTACCACCACTTCGATTTTTGACAGGCCTGCGCTGTCGGCCTGCAGGTGCTCTTCGCGGGCGGTATCAGAAAAATCAAGACTTAGGGCTGCGCGAAATTCATCTAATGCTTCGGGCCGTGCCTTAAGCACCAGAACGTCTTGGGCTTGCAACATGGTGTTGCGCTGGGTGCCATAACGCCGCTTGCCGCCCCTGATCAGACCCAAGATTGCCACGTCGTTTTTCTCGGCGTCTTCATCCAGCTCAAGCAGGCGCTTGCCGATCAGGCTTGATGCCTCGGGCACCGTTAGTTCGGCCATGTACTGGCCGTATTCATCCATCGGGTCCGTATCGGTTTTAGCATTCGTTTTTTGCGGAATTAGTCGCCAGCCAATGGTGGCGACAAAAATCAGCCCGACAATGGCCGTGATGCCACCAACAGGGGCAAAATCAAACATGCCAAATGGCGCGCCCAACGCATCGTTGCGGATGCTGGCGATGATGATATTGGGTGGGGTGCCGATCAGGGTGACCATGCCGCCCAAAATGGTTGCAAAACTTAGCGGCATCAGCGAAAGCCCCGGTGCGCGGCCTGCTTTGCGGGCGGTCTGGATGTCAACGGGCATCAGTAATGCCAGCGCTGCGACGTTGTTCATAAATGCCGATAAAACCCCGCCAATCGCGCCCATCAGGGTGATGTGGCCGCCTAGGGAACGCGCAGAATTAACCAAGGTGCGGGTGATCAAAAACACTGCCCCCGAACGCACGAGGCCAGCTGATACCACCAGAACCAGTGCCACCACCAATGTGGCCGGATGGCCAAAACCGTCAAAGGCGTGCTTGGTCGGGACAACCCCCAAAACTACTCCGGCCATAAGGGCGCTGAAGGCCACAAGGTCATAACGGAAACGGCCCCATAAAAGCAGGCCGAACACGGCGCCAAACAGGCAAAATAGGATAATTTGATCAGGTGTCATAGGCGTTGTTAGCGCGTATGTGGTGAATTTGCTATCCCTTCAGTACGGGATAAAGTGATGCCAGTAAAATTGCCGCCATGGTGTAGTTAAACAGGCGCAAGCTGTTGGCATTGGTCAAGAAACGGTTGATTTCACGGCCCAGCAGCGTCCAGGATGATGTCGATATAACCCCGCAGCAGACATAGGTTGCCGCAACGATAAACACCCCCAGCATGCTGTTATTCGGGGCATAGGTGCTGATGGCGGTCAGGGCCATGGCCCATGCCTTGGGGTTGACCCATTGGAACGCCGCGGCTTGCCAGAAATTCAAGGGCTTGCCGCTGGATTTTCCGGCGTCCGGCTGGGCCGCATTGGCAATTTTCCATGCCAGCCAGACCATATATGCAACCCCGAGCCATTTCAGAATGTCGTGTAATATTGGATACATATCAAACACTTGCATAAGCCCGATGCCAACCGGAAGGATCATTAACGGAAAGCCAAGCCCAACCCCCAACATATGCGGCAGCGAACGGCGCAGGCCAAAGTTTGCACCAGATGCCATTAGCATCAGATTATTAGGCCCCGGTGTGATAACCGTGACAAAGGCAAAGGCGGCCAGCGCCAAAATGATTTCATATTCCATTTGGCTGATTATTGCGATTTCCGGCGCTGCAGGGTTGCAAAGGTGCAGTTTTTTCCGCTATTTATGCAACTTATGGTGAAAATTGATAAAATAGACCGTGAAATATTGCGTCTTCTGACGGGAGACGGGCGTTTGCCCAATACTGCCTTGGCCGAACGGGTGGGGCTTTCGCCCTCGGCGTGCCTGCGTCGGGTGCAGGAACTTGAACGCGCGGGCGTTATCCAGGGCTACCGCGCGGTCCTGAACCCAAGGGCGACCGGAATTGGTTTTGTCGCCTATGTGACGGTCGGACTTTCGGATCATTCCAAGGCCTCACAAGAAGGATTCGAACGTTCAATCGGCCTGTATGACGAGGTGCGCGAATGCCACAATATCACCGGTGCAGTTGAATATTTGCTGCGGGTGGAAACGGCCGACCTTGAAGCGTTCAAGCTGTTTCACACCGACCGGCTGGGCACGCTGGCGCAGGTGCACCAGATGACCACCCATGTTGTTATGGGGTCGCCGAAAAATATGCGTGCTTGAATTACAAAAGCCCGCGCGTTCAGCCCGGGCTTTTGTTTGTTATGCGGGCATGTGGCTAGTTTGTGAACTCAGGATAGGCCTCCATGCCCATTTCGGCCATGTCCAGCCCGTTGATTTCTTCTTCTTCGCTAACGCGCAGGCCGATGGTCATTTTGATGATGTAAAAGACCGCAAAACTGACAATAAAGACAAAGGCACCGATGGCTAGAAAACCCTTGGCTTGCGTCAAATAGGATGCGCCATCATTGGTCCATGCGACAATAATCGTCCCCCAGAAACCAGCGATCAGGTGCACTGGTATTGCCCCGACCACATCGTCGATTTGCAATTTGTCCAGCATCGGAACAGCCCAAACCACAATCACCCCGCCAACACCGCCAATGATCAGCGCCTGAAACAGGCTTGGCATCAAAGGCTCGGCTGTGATTGAAACCAGCCCAGCCAGGGCGCCGTTCAAAACCATGGTCAGATCGACCTTTTTATAAAGGATCTGTGTCACCAGCAGGGCCGTGATGGCGCCGGCCGCCGCCGCCATGTTTGTGTTGGCAAATATGCGCGCCACATCCGACACATCGCTGATTGTGCCCATCGCTAATTGTGATCCGCCGTTGAAGCCGAACCAGCCTAGCCATAAAATAAATGTGCCTAAGGTTGCCAGTGCCAGATTGCTGCCCGGCATCGGGTTTACGCGGCCATTTTTGTATTTGCCAATGCGTGGCCCAAGGATCAAGACGCCGGCAAGGGCCGCAAAACCACCCGCTGCATGGACCAGCGTTGATCCGGCAAAATCGCTAAATCCGGCTTTTGACAACCAGCCACCGGCCCATTGCCAAGACGCCTCAACCGGATAAATAAATCCGGTTAGCACAACAACAAAGGCTAAGAAGGGCCACAGCTTTACGCGCTCGGCCAAGGTGCCAGAAACGATTGATGCAGTGGTGGCGCAAAACATCAGCTGAAAGAAAAAGTCTGATGCGCCTGATGCGTACCCCATATCAACGGCGTCAGTGGCGACGCCAACTGGCTCAAGCGATGTAAAGTTAAAAATCGGCCCAATATAATCCTGAACCAGCCATTCGCCGGGATACATGGTGCCGTAACCCGTCATCCAGTACATGATCGCGGCGATGGAAAACAACGCGATGTTTTTGGTCAGCTGCATGGTGACGTTTTTAGATCTTACCAGTCCGGCCTCTAGCATGGCAAAGCCTGCCGCCATCCAGAACACCAGAAAACCGCCCATTAAAAACAGGACCGAGGTCAGGATAAATTGGGTTTGATCCGCGGGGCTGCTGCCTGCGTCTTGCGCGAAGGCCAAGGCGGGCAGGGCAATTGCCGTGGCCGCCAGTGGTAAAAGTTTCTTAAGATACATTTGTATGATCCTTTCGCGCTATATCGCGTCGCTGTTGGTTTCGCCGGTGCGCACGCGCAGAGCGCTTTCCACATCCAGCGTAAATATTTTGCCATCGCCAATTTTGCCGGTATTGGCAGTTTTCGCGATGGTCTCGACCACGTGATCGGTCAGGTCGTCGGTCACGACAATTTCCAGTTTGACCTTGGGTAGGAAATTTACGGCATATTCCGCACCGCGATAGATTTCGGTATGGCCGGATTGGGCGCCAAAACCTTTGATTTCGGTGACCATCAT
>DAOUQO010000263.1 GCA_030625565.1 Aliiroseovarius sp.
GTGGCATATGCCATGAGCTTGTCTCGCTTAATAATACTGTGGCCAGAACCGGATCGTGCTGACAACGGGGAACATATGAATTTTGCTGGCCGCCGCAACACCCCGCTTGGGTATTGCCGTTATGCGTTCAACGCATAGGTAACCTGCGTGGGTTTCCCCTGCCTTACGGTGTGTTTTGAATAGGGGTCAGAAAATAGGGAAGCGTCGCCGGAATGACGGCCCCAAGCCCAAATCCGACAAGGGCGGCAAGCAGAATAACGGGCTTGGCGGTGCGTGGCTCCATGCCCAGCAGCTTGCAGGTGATACCGGTTAGGCTGGCAACAAGGATGGCGGTGGGGATGCCGGTTAGGAACATGGGGGGCTAACTAATCTGTAACGCAGCTTGGTTTAATCCCAAATGCAAGAACTGGGCAGCCACCATTTCGTCCCGCATCCAGACGATACAAGAGTTTGCCCATCCACGTGGTTGATGCGCCGAATTTCTTGTAAACCTCATCTACGCCCTCAGCCCCACCGTTTTTCAGAACTTTCCCCAAACTGCGAAAGAAATCATTATCGAGGGCTGATCCGCGTGTAATGATCACCCCAACATCAATCGCGCCTGCATCATAGAAGGCAGAGAAAGCATAGAGGTCACGGTCATAAGTTTGATCCTTGCTGTTCCATTCCAGATCAAGCGCAACTTTACCATTTACGAAATCAATCCGGTGGCCGTCTAGAAACCCTTCACGGGTGTATTCTGACAAGATGATGTCGCGTTTGTTTGCATCCAGCAGCTTCACATGTAGGTCGGCTGAAATACGGGTTTCAACCCAAGTTTTATCAAATAGGGTGTCCACGTATTTTGCAATCGGGCCTTTGCTGCCGCCTGGCATACGGATCATGGTTTTTGTAATTGTGAAGGCTTCAAGGACCGCGCATATGCTTGAAAACTGGTTGGGGAAGCTGGTGGACAGAATAGCGGCTGCGTTTCGATAGCTGTAGATTTCAAAATTTTCCAAGATGCGGGCCGAGAACAGATGTTCAATCGACTCTGGCAAATCGGCGATCCTGCCGGTTGAGATCAAGCTCTTGTTCTTGTCCATCGTTATTCAGCGGCCACGCCGGAATTATACTTGTAGGTGTCCCATGTGGGTTTGTAATCATCATCCGCCTGATTGCCCCACACGGTCCAGTTGTCGCGTCTCCCGCGCCCAAACAATTCCAGGAATGGTCCCCAACTGCAGGATTCGATGATGTCATATTGTTCATCGGGTTTGCGCGAGTGTTCGCGTTTGCGGGTGCCAAACAAGTTTACCTGCCTGCGCCCCGGTGCAAGGGTGCGGGCGTTTTTACCTTTCACGCCGAAAAGCAAAACCTCGGTCACATTGCGAAAATAGAACCCAACGCCGCGCCCATCGGATCCGCCGTCCTTTCGGATTTTGTGCCAGATGATGTTTGATTTATACTGGAAACCCCAAGCGGAAAGCACTTGCAGACCTTCGGGCAGCAAGGCGTTGGGAACCCAAAGGTAGCAATGCGCTGTATCTTCCAGATAGTCGGCAACAGACAGCGCGCAGATCTCTTCAAGTTTCATTGTCGGGTAGCGCGCAAGGCGTTTGTGTTCTGGCGCAATTTTCCCCGTCCGGTTTGTAAAACGCCACGGCGGGTCGGCCATAACAGTGGCAAACTTTTGATCCTGAAGGAACTGTTTCAGGTCTTTTGATGCATCACTGGTCATGCTTTCCCCCAATGTGTTGAAATCTATCTATAGAACAAAACCGCTAAAAACCTCAACATATTGTTAATGGAGTGGCAATAATTACGAAATGCGTTCCCTTAAACATCCAACTCCTCCACAAACTGGGCATTCTGCTGGATATACTGGAACCGCATCTCGGGCTTTTTGCCCATCAGGCGTTCGACCAGATCGGCGGTTTGGCCCGGCTCGTCTTCGTCTATTGTCACCTTGATCAGGGTGCGGGTTTCGGGGTTCATGGTGGTGTCTTTCAGGTCTTTGGCGTCCATTTCACCCAGCCCCTTAAACCGCGACACGTCGATTTTACCTTTGCCACCCAGACCTTTGTCAAACCATTCGGCCTTCTCGGCCTCGTCAATGCAGTAAACCCGTTTTGCGCCCTGTGTCAGCCGGAATAGCGGCGGGCAGGCCAGATACAGGTGGCCGGCGTCAATCATCGGGCGCATCTGGGTGAAGAAAAATGTCATCAGCAACGCAGCGATATGGGCACCGTCCACATCGGCGTCGGTCATGATGATGACTTTTTCATAGCGCAGATCGTCCAGATTGAAACGGGTTCCCAGACCAACACCCAGCGCCTGTGCCAGATCGTTGATTTCAGCATTGGTGCCGATTTTGCTGGAGGCAGCCCCCAGCACGTTCAGGATTTTACCCCGCAGCGGCAGCAACGCTTGGGTTTTGCGGTTACGCGCCATTTTGGCCGAACCACCCGCAGAATCCCCTTCCACGATGAACAGTTCGGTCCCCTCGCGGCTGTTGTTGGAACAATCGGTCAGCTTGCCGGGCAGGCGCAGCTTTTTCGTCGCCGTCTTGCGCTGGGTTTCCTTT
>DAOUQO010000021.1 GCA_030625565.1 Aliiroseovarius sp.
CGCTGAAAATCGTTTCAACCCGTGGCATGACCTATGACGATCAGGAATATCACCCGGAACCCCGTGTGGCTGCGATCATTGCATCCCACTTCCGGCCTGAATTCATCGTGAATGTCAAAGAAACTGGCCGTATTTTGCTGGTGGATTACTCTGACATCAAAAACCTGACCATCACTTCGATCGAAGCGGAACGGTTCTTGCATGATGGTGGGCTTGATTCGACCAACCGTTATTTCCTGACTGCGGCAAACGCACGTGGGAAAGTCGTGGTTATCGATACCAAGACTGGTGAATTGGTTGCAATCACCGAAACCGAAGGTGCGGTACCGCATCCGGGTCGTGGTGCCAACTTTGTCCACCCAACTTTTGGGCCAGTTTGGGCAACATCGCACCTTGGGGATGATACCATCGCGTTGATTGGTACGGATCCCGAAGGGCATCCAGATCAGGCGTGGCAAATGGTACATCAGCTGTACGGCCTTGGTGGCGGTTCCCTGTTCATCAAAACCCACCCGAATTCAAACCACCTGTATGTTGATGCAGTTTTGAATCCGGACCCTGAGACTTCAGGCTCGGTCGGTGTATTCCGTATTGATGAAATGGGTCAGGAAGAACCTGAGCTGGTTATCTTGCCATTGTACGAGTGGGCCGGCATTACCGATGGCCAACCCCGCGCGCTGCAAGGTGAATTCAACAAAGAGGGCACTCAAATCTGGTTCTCAATGTGGAATGCCAAGGACAAAGAATCCGCGATTGTTGTGGTCGACGACAAAACACTTGAGCTGGTGGCAGTGATCAAAGACCCCCGTCTGGTCACACCAACAGGCAAGTTCAACGTCTATAACACTCGCGCGGATATCTACTAAGTTCAGCGTGCATATGAAATCAAAGGGGCGGCGCAAGTCGCCCTTTTTTGTATCTAAGGGGGTTTTATGTTTCGATGGCTGCTAACCTTGGCGCTTTGTGCTCCCGCTGCTATGTGGGCCGATGAAGCCGCTCTTTCCCATGATGGAAAGTGGCGGGCGATTGCGAATTATGCGCCCAATCAATTGGCCATTCAATCAACTGCCAACCAAAGCATTGTTAGTGTTTTTGATATGATTGGCCGTGATGGTACAGCTTCGGCTGTCGAAGGCGTCTATGCCGATCACAAGCGCCGGCTTTTTCTGGTCACTTTGATGGATGTGGCTGAATACTGGCTGATTGCTACCGACCCGAATGCCCCACCTGTTTACGAGGGGTTTGTGCATAGCCGTGAGGCCGGGATGATTGAAGCAATACCATCGTCCCAAGGGTTGTTTGCACGGCGAAGGGTGATATTGAATGAACCCATTAAGCAGCTAACCTTCAGTGCGGATATGCGAGAAATGACAGCAATTACTGCGGATGGTACGCGCCTTGTGACATATAATTTAAACGTAAACCGCAAGATCGCAGAAATATCCCTTGAGGATGCAGAGCAATAAAATTCTTTGAAGAATTTTGGCCGGAAAATTTGAATTTTCCGATCCCGCCTAAATCATACGAATCACATCTTTATCGATAGACAGCATATAGCCGCGCCTTGTGATAGTTTTCACCAAAAGTTCGCTCATCATCTGGTTGCCCAGCGCCTCGCGCAGACGTTTGATGCGGGTGGCACCTGCGGCCTCATCACAATCGGCGGCGGGCCTGCCTGAAATCATGCCTTCGATTTCCGAGCCAGATAGCACATCCTCATCCATCCGGGCCTCGGCCAAAACCGACAGGGTTTCAATCGCGGCCGCTGTCAGGCTGAATTCCATGTTGTTCAGGTAAACCGTGCGCTCTTCACGGCTGATTAACAGCGAATTGATTTGAATCCCCGCGCGCTCAATTTCGCTCATGCGGCGGTTCAGGGTTATGATCGTAACCAAAAACACCAATGCGGAAATCAGCAGCGCGGTCGAAAAGACCAGCAGTACAAAGATTACCATGCGATATGAAAACAGAATATCGGCAAAGGAAGTGCCGGATTGCGCCAGAATTTCCAGCAGCTTAATTTCGGCTCCCGATGTCAGGTTGTTGTTTTCAATAAATATCCGTTCAACCCGCATATTGAACGCGTTTGCGTCGGGCAAGTTGAGAAATAACAAAACTGCGGCGATCAACAAGATCGCCACAATTGCAATGACGCCATACATGACAACACGGCCGCCTGAGCGGCGCGCATCAGTAGCGTAAGTAATATTGTCCTGCACTGTCTCTCCTCTGGGCCAGTCCTTCTGAGCCAAACTGTGAGAGTACATTTAACAACAACCAGCCATCAACTGCAATGCGTGCAGAAATTTGTGCGGCTGCCCCACCTGAGGTGCAGGCCGCATCAGGTAGCTCAATAACCCCGTAATGCAGTTGCAACGGGTTGTCGCGCTTGGCCTTATAATCGGCATAACAGGCGGCTTGGGCGGTCATGGCGGCACCTGAAAACAGGGCAGCCAAAGCGATTGATTTAATGATTCTTTTATACATGGGATTTTTCCTGCTCATTTCCCAACCACCATGCGTAAAGCGGCATTGTTATACAATATCAAGCCAGGTTCTGCCCCGCGTTATCCCATAACAGGTGCCCGATATTGTTTAGCAGATCGGGCCGGGGTCAGGATGGGTCATCAACAGCACCCCCCGCTGATTTCAACAAAGGAATATACGATGACACATACAGTTAAGCACAAAGTAATGCGCCCCGTAATGCGCCCGATGCTGGCCCTTTCATTGGTTTCCAGCATTGCCCTTTCATCTCTTGCCGCCACACCCGCGCAGGCAAGTGATGCCGGAAAATTCGTTGCCGGAGTATTTGCTTTGGGCCTTTTGGGTGTGATTATTGATGACGCTTCGCGCCGTCGTGATGGTGGGCGCTACTATAATGGCATCCCTGCATCCAAGCGCTTGCCTGATTACTGCCTAAAGACGTTTAACACGCGCTATGGCACCGAACGCTTGTTCACACAAAGTTGCCTGCAGGATAATTTTCATTATTCGAATTCAATCCCGCATCAATGCGAAACAACTATTCGCTATCGTAATGGTTTCAACAATTTGCGTGTTCAGGCCGTTTATAATTCTCAGTGCCTTGAAGACTGGGGGTATCACACCGTTCGCACACACTAATTAAGGCCAATAAATTTAGGCGCACAAGATTTGTAAGCACCAAAACATTTTTTAAAGCATTGGCGCGGTTTGTTCCCCAACTTCCGGCCGTGCCATATCTAAGGTGAGAGGGTTGTCCCCCCTCTCACCTTTTTTGCCACCTTTTTCTTGTCTATTGACCCCGCATCAGCAAAGTAGGGCAATGAAACAAAAAGCCCCAAAACCCAGCCCCGACCTTAGCTTTGAAAATGCGGCGTATCAGCGCGGCTTTGTGCGTGTCGCGGGGGTGGATGAGGTCGGGCGTGGCCCGCTGGCCGGTCCGGTAACTGCCGCCGCCGTTGTGCTGGACCCTGCCAATATTCCCGCAGGGCTGAACGACAGCAAAGTCCTAAGCGCCAAGCGCCGCGAGGCATTACATGATCTGATCATGGTCAGCGCGCAGGTTTGCATCGCCCACGCCACGGTCGAAGAAATTGATGACCTGAATATTTTGCGCGCCAGTCACCTTGCGATGGAGCGCGCGGTGGCCGGTTTGCCCATACCGCCCGACCATTTGTTGATTGATGGCAACATGATCCCGCGCGGCCTGACCATTTCTAGCGAAGCAATCATCAAGGGCGACGCGCGTTCCTTGTCGATTTCGGCGGCCTCAATTGTGGCAAAAACATGTCGCGACCGGATAATGGTGGGATTAGCGCAACAACATCCGGGCTATGGCTGGGAAACAAACGCCGGATATCCATCCAAAAGCCACAAAGCGGCGTTGGTTGAATTGGGCGTGACCCCACACCATAGACGTTCGTTCAAGCCAGTACACAACATCTTGTATCAAGGAAAAAACTAACCCTTTGATTCAAAAAAGAATTTGACGGCGAATCACCAATGATTCACATTAGGCCTCATATAAGGACGCAAAAATGCGCCAGTGATAACACCGCGAAATGAGGCAGTGATGAAAACTAAAACGAACGTAAAAGCGGCTGCAAAGCTGCCCCTGAACCAGATTCTTGGTGGCGATTGCATCGAGGTAATGAACAGCCTTCCCGAAGGCTCGGTCGATCTGATCTTCGCAGACCCACCTTATAACCTTCAGCTAAAGGGTGATTTGCATCGCCCGGATAATTCCAAGGTCGACGCGGTTGATGACCACTGGGACCAGTTCGACAGCTTCAAGGCCTATGACAAATTCACCCGCGCTTGGCTGAAGGCCGCAAAACGCCTGCTGAAACCAAATGGTGCGATCTGGGTTATTGGTTCTTACCACAATGTTTTCCGCATGGGGTATGAGCTGCAAAACCAAGGCTACTGGATTTTGAACGATGTGGTTTGGCGCAAATCCAACCCGATGCCAAATTTCCGGGGCAAACGGTTTACCAACGCGCATGAAACCATGATTTGGGCGTCGAAGGCTGAGGGTGGCAAATACACCTTCAACTACGAAGCCCTGAAGGCACTGAACGAAGGCATTCAAATGCGTTCCGACTGGGTTCTGCCGATTTGCACCGGGCATGAACGTTTAAAAGATGAAAACGGCGACAAGGCCCATCCGACCCAAAAACCCGAAAGCCTGCTGCATCGTGTTCTGGTCGGCGCGACCAATCCGGGCGACGTTATTCTAGACCCGTTCTTTGGCACTGGCACCACCGGTGCAGTTGCGAAAATGCTGGGTCGTGATTTTATCGGGATCGAGCGCGAAGAAGAATATCGCAAGGTTGCTGAAAAACGCATTTCCCGCATTCGTAAATTTGACCGCGAAGCGCTGGAAACCACCAAATCCAAACGCGCAGAACCCCGTGTTCCGTTCGGCCAACTGGTTGAACGCGGCATGCTGCGCCCCGGCGAAATGCTGGTCAGCCCGCGCGGCAAAACCGCCAAAGTGCGCGCCGATGGCACATTAGTCGCGGGTGAATCGCGTGGGTCTATCCATCAGGTTGGCGCCGCGTTAGAAAGCGCGCCCAGCTGCAATGGCTGGACTTACTGGAGCTTCAAACGCGACGGCAAAAAGGTCCCGATTGACCTGCTGCGCCAACAAATTCGGGCCGAAATGGTCTGATCCCCTTATTCGTTTTCATTTTGAAAACACACCGAGGTGTACCGCCGGTGCTGCTGGCCTGACTCCACAGCACCCACTAACCCCGCCCTAGTGGCGGGGCTTTTTCGTTTGGGGGTGCAGGTCAGGTGGTAAACGCTAGGCAGAAATAAGAGAGCGAACAACCAGAACAAAAACTTCTAATGATGGAAGAAGGATAAGAAGTGAGCCTGCCGTAAAAAGCAGCAGCGACAGGATTATTGCCCATAGCCGCATGTCTTCATGCTGAAGATAATAAAACTGGAATTCACTATTTGTATTTGTCCTGAATGGCACACCTGTGCGTATTTCTGATGATACTTGTTTCTTAAACACGAAATTGCATTCATCCGAAAATTTTGGACCTCCAGTGCTAAATGAAATCATGCGGTTAACTTCTTTAGAAATAGCTTGAGTTACATGCTCCGGAGCCGCTTCGACCTGTTCTTTTATATAATCTTCAACGTTAGGGTGCCGTCGAATAAATTTGGGGCAACGCAGCCAGTGTAAGACAAGCGAAGCCGTCAATAAAAGCGCACCGAAATAGATAAAGTACAGTCGTGATTGGGTGGTAAACCAAGCGTAATGATTCAGGCTTTCCTGAAATTTCATCAGGCCCTCAAAACTGTCGCTCCATAAAATGGCGTATCCCGCGACTGGGATAATCGCCGCCGCTTGCGGTATCTTATTCTTCATCAAACCCGAAACGATGGACCAGCGTAGAACGTTAAGACGTAAGAATGACCAAGCAGGAACCATGGCGGGGTTTCCTGTTTGCGTGGTGTTGCCTGTCTGAATGGCCGGATTCCTTGTTTAAATATATTAAAGTCGGGGGGCAAAGGGCCTTAAAGACCTTAAGATTACCGAATATCTGGCGGTGGGAAGTCGCCATTTTTATATGGCGTCCAGTCGGTGATTTCAGGGTAATACATGCCGCGCCATTTGCGCACGCGTTTGTTCATTATCCGGCGCCACAGCGGGGGTACGGCTGCGGCCATTGTCATTAGTGGATAACCGAAGGGTAGCAGGGGTGCCACGTCTTCGCCGTAGGTCTGAAGCAGCGGAAAGCGGCGGGCTGGTTTGTAGTGGTGATCTGAGTGGCGTTGAAGATTGATGAATTGCCAGTTGGTTGCCATGTGATCGGAGTTCCAGCTGTGATGTGGTTTCACGTGTTCGTATTTACCATCGCCCAGATATTTGCGGGTTAAGCCGTAATGTTCGACGTAATTAGTCAGTTCAACCTGCCAAATTGCCACGATTGCCTGAAAGGCAAAAAGACCCAAACCAACCCAGCCGCCCAGAAGTATTGCCAGCAAAAGGGCGCCGGTTGTTAGCGCGCCATAGCGCCAAAAGGGATTCGCAGCGTCCCAAACTGACAAATCACGCCGCGCCAGCATTGCCTTTTCGGCCCGCCATGCAGACAGGGGAACCTGATAAATCACCCGCGCAAAAAACCGGTGGAACCCTTCGTTATAGCGCGCGGTGACCGCATCACGGCTGGTGCCAACAAAAGGGTGATGTATCAGCAGATGTTCAGTGCGGAAATGGCTGTACAGCACTGTCGCCAACAAGATGTCGCCCAACCAGCGTTCAACCTTGTTTGCCTGATGCATCAGTTCATGGGAATAGACGATACCAACGCTGCCAGACACGATGCCAACACCAAAGAATAACCCAAATTTTTCCCATCCATTCAAGTGGTTAGTATGTGTCGCATACCATATTATGCTAAAGATCAGAACAACCTGAATGGGGGCCCAGATCATCGTAATAAAGCGATACCAAAACAGCTGGCTTTCGGTTGTTTCAAGGTCAGCATTCTTGGTGTTGCGCCCCAAAATTGCATCTAGTGCGGAATATATCCACCACGCGCCAGCGGGTGGCAAAAGCAGGGCCCAGCCACCATTTGTTGCGGCAATGATGATCAAAGGAATGAGCGCTAAGGAAAGCCAAAACGGGAGAGCGTGGCTGAGTTTTGCGACGGATGTTGCGGGGGTCATAAACTGTACCTCGAGGTTACCATTGTCAAAATGCTACTTCTACAATGGTAGCGGCTCAAGATTTTTCCTTGATATGCGTCAATTTAGCGCCTGCGCCGCAACCTGATGGGCCTTGCGCATAACACTGGGCAAATCGGTCAGGCGAAAATCTTTCGCGGGCAGGAAAAAGCCCTGCTGCGGGGCTGCATCGGGGGTAAGGCTGGCCACTTGCAAGGAAAGCTGCAGGTGGAAATGGGTGAATGTATGGCGAATTTCGACACCCGGATCGCGCCAGTTTGCAGTGATCGGCGGGCTGGATGGCGGGTGAGTTTCGCCCCATTCAGACCCCGGCCAACCCAGCATCCCGCCCAGCAGGCCCTTGTTGGGTCGGCGTTCCAGCAGCCATGCGCCATCACTGCGACGGGCAAGATAGGCAGTGCCATAACGGGTGGGCTTGGCGGCTTTTTTGACTCGTGCGGGCAGGGTTGCCTGAATGCTTTTCGTTCGCGCGGCACAGGCATTTTTCCACGGGCAAATCCCGCATTTCGGTGATCTTGGCGTACAAATTGTTGCCCCCAGATCCATCACAGCCTGTGCATAATCCCCCGGACGTTTGGCGGGTGTCAGGTGGGTCGCAAGGTCGCGCAATTGTGGTTTTGAGGCAGGCATCGGCGCCGTTACCGCATGGATGCGCGCCATTACCCGTTCGACATTTCCGTCAACCACTGTTTCGCCTTGGTCAAAGGCAATTGCGGCAATCGCGGCCGAAGTATAAGGGCCAATACCGGGCAGGGTTTCCAGAACTTTACGGCTTTGCGGGAAAACTCCGCCATGATCGCGAACAATCTGGCCCGCGCATTTAGCCAAATTGCGGGCGCGCGCATAATATCCCAGTCCGGCCCATTCGCCCATCAGTTGGGTTTCATCGGCAGCGGCAAGCGCCTGAACGTCCGGCCAAAGCGACAAGAATCGGTTGAAATAATTGATGACAACCACAACACCGGTTTGTTGCAGCATGATTTCCGACAGCCAGACCGCATAGGGATCGGGCATAATGCCTGCCGCGCGTGCCTGCGGGCTGGTGCGCCACGGCAAAACCCGTGCATTTTGGTCATACCAGACCAATAAATCAGCAGGATCGGCGTTTTTACACAAGTTTGTTATCTTCTTTTTCTTGGGGGTGGCATAAGCGTGCCGTTGGCATAGAATACACGCATGTTTCAGGTACACCAGATATGACAGGCCAAAAACGCGCCAAAAAACACGCTCCAAAACGCGGGCGGGGGTTTCAAAGGACCTCCAGCCTTGTGCAGGGGCGGGTGCGCGATGCGGGTGCGTCGCGTGGTTTTGCGGTGACGCGCCTGTTGACCCATTGGGCTGAAATTGCTGGCGCTGATATTGCAGCCATCGCGCGGCCTGTGGATGTGACCTATGGCCGGGGCGGGTTGGGGGCGACCTTGACGGTGCTAACAACTGGCGCGCAGGCCGTCATGCTTGAGATGCAAAAAGAGGCGCTGCGCGAACGGGTCAATACCTGTTATGGTTACAGCGCGATTTCGCGCGTTCGAATTACCCAGACCGCGCCGACCGGCTTTGCCGAGGGCCGTGTTGATTTCACGCCCGCGCCTGCGGGCCAGCCTGCCAAGCCCGTCGCAAGCCCTGAACAAAAAGCAAATATTGCCAAGACCGCAAATGGTGTTGGTAATAGTGACCTTCGTGCCGCCCTTGAGGCGCTGGGGCAAAATATAGTAACACGTCATAGAAACTAAAAAGGCTTCCTGAAAATGAAGAAATTATTTCCTATTATTCTTGGTGCGGCGCTGCTGTTTGGCGGCGGTGCATTTTATATGTCTCAAACAGGCAGCAGCATGCCGGGCGTATCAATGGCCCAAGCGCAAGAAGCCCCTGCTGGCGACATGGAACTGGCCCCCGATATGTCCATGGGCAACGAAGATGCGCCGATTACAATCATCGAATACGCATCCTATACCTGCCCCCATTGTGCGCGTTTCCACACGGATGTTTTCAAGCAGATAAAGGCCGAATATATCGACACTGGCAAAGCCCGCTTTATTCACCGCGAGGTGTATTTTGACCGCTTCGGTCTGTGGGCCGGAATGGTCGCGCGCTGTGGTGGCGAAATGCGGTATTTTGGGCTGAATGACCTGTTGTATACTGGTCAGGCAGAATGGCTTGGTTCGCGCGAGCCGCAAGAAATTTTGGCGAACCTGCACACATTGGGGCGCACTGCCGGGATGAATGATGAACAGCTAAGCGCGTGCCTTGAGGATCAAGAAATGGCGCAAAGCATGGTTGCTGCATACCAGACACATGCAACGGCGGATGAAATCAATTCGACGCCAACTTTCATCATCAATGGCGAAAAATATTCGAACATGAGCTATGCCGATTTCGCCGAGGTTTTGGATGGTATCCTGGCCGAATAATATCGCCAGCCATATGAATATTCAGCAGCCCGCGTAATTTCGCGGGCTGTCGTATTTGTGGCCTGTGGTGGCGCTAACCATATTGCGCCTGCCAATATGGCACCCTATAATTGCGATAACGAAGCCCGCCGGGCCAGAGAGGTTGGCTGCTTAGGATTGACCCAGATAGGGGATCTGCCGCAGCGTCGTTGATGAAAAGCAGAGCCTCTCTGCGCCTTTTGGCAATTTTATGAGAGGACTACCCAATGAAACTAATCCCTACACTTATCCTGACCGTTATCGCCAGCCCCGCCTTGGCCCATCCCGGCCATATTGAACAAGGTGCTGGTCATGACCATATCGTTGCGGCCATTGCAGTTGGCGTTGCTGTCTGTGTGGCGCTGGTTTCCGTTCTGAAGACGCGCCGCCTGAAAAACCAGAGCGCCTGATATGGCAAAAATTGGTGTGATGATTTGCGGCCACGGTTCGCGTTCGCAAGCGGCGGTTGATGAGTTTTCGGTTTTGGCGGAAAAGCTGCCGGCGCTGTTGCCTGATGACTGGCTGACAGAATACGGCTATTTGGAATTTGCAAATCCGGTGATCCGTGACGGTCTGGACAAGTTACGCGACGCAGGATGCGAACGGATTGTTGCGGTGCCCGGCATGTTATTTGCCGCAATGCACACCAAAAATGATATCCCTACAGTGCTGAATACTTACGGTGAAAAGCACGGGATATCCCTGTCTTACGGCCGCGAATTGGGGGTGGACCCACGCATGATCGCCGCGGCCGGTGATCGGGTTCGCGAGGCTGTGGATGCGGCCAATGCGGAACATGGTGATGTAGCGCTGAATGATACCTGTCTGGTTGTGATTGGCCGTGGCGCCAGTGACCCGGATGCCAACGGCAACGTCGCCAAGGTTGCGCGAATGCTGCAAGAGGGCATGGGTTTTGGCTGGCTTGAGGTCGGGTATTCCGGTGTGACTTTCCCGCTGGTTGAACCCTGCCTGACCCATGCGGCCAAGCTGGGATACAAGCGCATTATTGTGTTTCCGTATTTCTTATTCACCGGTATTCTGATTGACCGGATTTACGGCTTTACTGATCAGGTGGCGGCTGCGCATCCTGATATTCAGTTTGTCAAAGCGGGCTATTTGCGTGACCATCCCAAGGTGCTGGAAACCTTTGTGGAACGCATCACCGAACAGCTGGGCGATGAAGTGCCGCCAACCTGTGGCACATGTAAATACCGCACGCAGGTTTTAGGGTTCGAGGCCGAGGTTGGTGCGGTGCAGGAAAGCCACCACCACCATGTCGAAGGCCAAGGTGCATCTGCGCCGGGCTCAAACGTGGCGGATTGTGATTTGTGTGTTGATTTTTGCACCGGTGAATGCCGTCTGGATATGGATCACAGCCACCACCATGGCGATGGTGAACATCACCACCATGATCACGACCATCATCATCACGCTGAATACCCCCATGCCAAGCATCCGCATGGCCCAGAATCTGCGCGTAAATCATGACGGCAAATGGCCGTGCCTCGGGTCCCCAAGGGGGGGACCGCAAGACCCGGCCAGCGCTCAGATATGAGCGCGCGCCTGCTGAAATCTATGCGCAAAGTTTCGCAACTGTGCGCCATGAGGCAAGGCTGGAGCGTTTTTCAGATGGAATGGATGCGCTGGCAATTCGTCTGATCCATGCCTGCGGGATGGTTGAGGTTGCTGACCGCTTGGCGTTTTCACCTGATGCTTACGGGGCCGGACGCGCCGCATTGCAGGCGGGCGCGCCCATTTTGTGCGATTGCGAAATGGTTGGCGCGGGTATTATCCGGCGGTATTTACCCGCAGATAACAAGGTAATTGTAACACTGAATGACGCGTCTGTGCCCGACTTGGCCGCCGATATTGGTAACACGCGGTCAGCGGCAGCGGTTGAGTTGTGGGGCGCGCATCTTGAAGGTGCAGTTGTGGCAATTGGCAATGCCCCCACGGCGCTGTTTCATCTGTTGGAGCTGCTGGATGCCGGTGCGCCAAAGCCTGCCGTGATCCTTGGGTTTCCTGTCGGGTTTGTCGGTGCTGCCGAAAGCAAGGCCGAGCTGGCTGCGCGCCCGCGTGGTTGTGATTTTGTTGCCCTGCGCGGTCGGCGTGGCGGGTCAGCAATGGCGTCGGCTGCAGTAAACGCGTTAGCGGCTGGATTGGTTGAAGTGGCGCAATAGGGAAGGGTGCCTCCGGCGGGGATATTTAGAGAACAATGATGGGATATATTCAGTGAAACCGTGGCTTCATATTGTTGGAATTGGCGAAGACGGGTTGGCGGGTTTAACCCCGGCAACGCGCGCTGTTGTCGAGGCTGCCGAAATCATCGTTGGCGGCAGTCGTCATCATGCTTTGGCCGATGGTATTGGGGCTGAGCGCATTAGTTGGCCTTCGCCGTTTGATGCCTTGGTTGATGTTTTGCAGGGCCATCGCGGGCGGCGTGTTGTGGTATTGGCATCAGGGGATCCGTTGTGGTTTTCGGTTGGTGCCAGAATTGGCCGGCGAATTGATCCGGCTGAAATTACGTACCATCCGCAAGTTGGCGCGTTTCAGCTGGCAGCTGCGCGCATGGGTTGGTCAATGGCGGACCTTGAAACCCTGACGGTGCATGGTCGTCCGGTTGAGCAGATGATTGCCTTTATTCAGCCGGATGTGCGGCTGTTGATCCTGACCACGGGCGCCCAAACGCCGATACAAATCGCGGCGTTTTTGACCGCGCGCGGCTTTGGTAAAAGCCCGATGAGCGTGCTGGCCAATATGGCGGGCACAGACGAGGCGCGTTTTGACGGGCTTGCTGAAAGTTGGTCCCATGAAGTGCCTGCGTTCAACACACTGGCAGTGGAATGTGTGGCGGCCCCCAATGCAGCGCTGTTGCCACGGGTGCCCGGATTGGCCGATGATTTATTTCAAAGCGACGGTACTATGACCAAGCAAGAAGTGCGCGCGGCGACCTTGGCAAAACTGATGCCGATGCGTGGGGCGCTGTTGTGGGATATTGGTACAGGCTGTGGATCCGTGGCGGTGGAATGGATGCGCGGGGCGCGATATGCGCGCGCTATCGGGATTGAGCCACGCGCTGATCGCCGCGCGCTGGCTGCGGCGAATGCGCTGGCCCTGGGCGTGCCTAAGCTGGAGCTGGTTGATGGCATGGTTCCTGATATTCTGGCCAACCTTGAGGCCCCGGATGCGGTGTTTATAGGTGGTGGCCTTAGCCCTGAAACCTTTGATGTGGCATGGGCTGCTTTGCGTCCCTTGGGGCGGCTGGTTGCCAATGCGGTGACGCTGGAAAGCGAAGCCTTGCTGGCGACTCTGCATCGTGAATACGGCGGCCAATTGGTTAAGCTGTCCGTGGCGCGCGCTGAACCGCTTGGCACACGCACCGGCTGGAAAACTTTGCGTCCGGTAACGCAGTGGAGCCTGATAAAACGATGAGCGGAATTTTGTATGGTATCGGGCTTGGCCCCGGCGACCCCGAATTAATGACGCTGAAGGCCGCGCGCCTGATCGGGGCGGCGGGCATTGTGGCCTATCCGTGCTTACCAAGCGCGCCAAGTTTTGCGCGCGAGATCGCGTCAGGCTTCATTGCTGATGGGGCCATTGAGATCACGATCAAAGTGCCAATGACACCCGCGCGTGGTCCGGCCCAAGATGCTTATGATATCGCGGCAACGCAGATTGGCGAAGCTTTGGAGATGGGCAAAGATGTGGTGGTTTTGTGCGAAGGGGATCCATTTTTCTATGGCTCGTTCATGTATCTGTATGCGCGCCTGTCAGCCCGTTTTCAGTGCGAAATCATCCCCGGTGTTACATCTATTTCGGCGGCTTCTGCACGCGCCGGCCTGCCGCTGGTTGCGCGCAATGAGGTGCTAAGCGTGCTGCCTGCGCCCTTGGATGATGCGGCCTTGCGGGCTGCAATCAAGGCCGCTGATAGCGTGGCAATTATGAAACTCGGGCGGCATTTGGGGCGCGTAAGGGCCGTAATTGACAGTCTTGGATTGCTGGATAAAGCGGTCTATATAGAACGCGCAACTTTGGCCGAAGAACGGCGTTATCCTTTGGGCCAAGCACCTGATCCCGCACCATATTTTTCAATGATCTTACTAACAAAGGGGGCCGACCCGTGGCTATAGAAGTGGCTGTAGAACCTGTTGTAATCTGTCTGAACAAGGCGGGCGAAGACGTGGCGCATCGCGTGGCTAACCTGTTAGGCGCACGCCTGCATGCACGCGCGGGGCGGGTTGAAAAGGCCGATGCTTTTTTCCCTAATGCGCTGGACCATGTACGCGATTTATTTGCTGCTGGCGTGCCAATTATTGGCGTTTGCGCAGCGGGTATTTTAATTCGGGCCGTGGCGCCAATGCTAGCTGACAAAACGGCCGAGCCACCAGTGCTGGCAATATCTGATGACGGGGCTGTTGTGGTGCCTTTGCTGGGCGGCCATCGCGGTGCAAACCGCTTAGCCAAACAAATCGCCCAAGCGCTGGGCGCGCAGGCGGCAGTGACCACGGCGGGTGATGTGGCGCTGGGCATTGCACTGGATGAACCCCCTGTGGGCTGGGTGCTGGAAAACCCTGAAAATGCCAAGGCCGCGATGGCGGCTTTGCTTAACGGTGGGGGGGCGCATGTGGATGGTGATGAGGCGTACAAGGCTGAATGGCTAAGTGGTCTGCCAGTTGGCGAACAGGTAAATATTGTCTGTACCACCGAACCGTATGAAGTGACGCGTGAAACAACATTGATGTTTCGTCCACAGCGCGTGGTTCTAGGCGTGGGATGTGCGCGCAATTGCGTGCCTGAGGAATTAATTAGTTTGGTCGATAAAGTCCTAAACGATGCCGAGATCGTACCAAAATGCCTAAAGGCAATTGCCACGTTAGATCTGAAAGCGGATGAGCCTGCAATGCACGCACTTGCCGCGCATCTTGGTGTGCCTTTGCGCCTGTTCACGGCGGCTGAGTTGGAGGCCGAAACCGGCCGTACGGAAAACCCGTCTGACGTTGTCTATGCTGAGGTTGGAACCCACGGCGTCGCAGAAAACGCAGCGCTGGCAGCAGGCGGTGCCACGGCAATTTTGGGTTATCCCAAGGTGAAAACCGCGATGGCAACAGCGGCGCTATCAATGGCGCCTGAACCGATCACTGAATTGCGCGGGCGTAGTCGTGGCAAACTTTCAATCATTGGCATTGGGCCGGGGCAGCATTCGTGGCGCACGCCTGAAGCATCTCAGCTTATTCAACAGGCGGACGAACTGGTTGGTTATGGGCTGTATATTGATCTGTTGGGGCCGTTGGCTGCTGGAAAAATACGGTCTGATTTCCCGCTGGGTGGCGAAGAGGACCGCTGCCGCTATGCGTTGGAACAGGCTGCAAAGGGGGGCAATGTCGCCCTGATTTGTTCTGGCGATGCAGGGATATATGCGATGGGCGCGCTGGTGTTTGAACTGCTGGATCGCGGGCCGGACCAGCATGGGGTAAGTGACGCCGCACACCGCATTCAGGTGGTTTCAACGCCCGGCGTGTCTGCCCTGCAAGGGGCCGCTGCGCGTGCGGGCGCACCTTTGGGTCATGATTTTTGTGCGATTTCACTGTCGGACCTGCTGACGCCGCGCGATGATATTTTAAAACGTCTCAAGGCCGCCGCCGAGGGCGATTTTGTCATCGCCTTTTATAACCCTGTTTCCAAAAAACGCCGCACGTTACTGGCCGAGGCCCGCGATATTTTGCTGCAACACCGCCCTGCGGATACGCCGGTTATGCTGGCCAGCAATCTGGGGCGGCCTGAGGAAAATGTGCGGTATCGCCGCTTGGATGAATTGCAGGTTGATGAGGTGGATATGCTAACCGTGGTGTTGGTCGGGTCGTCCAATTCAAAACTTGCCATGCTAGGGGAAGGCCCCCGAATGTATACGCCGCGCGGATATGCCCGCCGGATTGACGGGGATTTATCGGGCCAAGATTAGTCTTGCGGTGTGGGCTGCGCCCACGCTGATTTTTTGGTGCTTTATGCAGATGTGAGCCTGAAATTCAGGCGGAGGATGATATGACAGTTTACTTTATTGGCGCCGGACCTGGTGATCCCGAACTTTTGACATTGAAGGCCCAGCGTTTGATCCGGCACTGCCCTGTTTGCCTTTATGCGGGATCGCTTGTGCCTGGCGAAGTGGTCGCCTGTGCCCCGGAGGGCGCGCGTGTTCTGGACACGGCTGCAATGACGCTGGATGATACGCATGGCGAAATTCTGGCGGCGCATAAGCGCGGTCAGGATGTGGCACGCGTGCATTCGGGTGATCCATCTTTATATGGCGCAATCGCCGAACAGATCAGGCGCCTGAAGGCTGATAATATTGCCTATCAAATCATTCCCGGCGTGCCTGCCTATGCCGCTGCTGCTGCCGCTTTGGGGCAAGAATTAACCATCCCCGAAATTGCGCAATCCATCGTTTTGACCCGCATGTCGATGCAATCAACATCCATGCCCGCAGGTGAGACACTGGAAAATTTCGCCCGCACTGGGGCGACACTGGCGATTCATCTGGCAGTGCGTAATATGCGCGAGATCGAGCGCGTTTTAATCCCCCATTACGGGGCTGAATGTCCGGTCGTGGTTGCGTACCGCGTTGGTTGGCCTGATGAACTGCTGATCCGGGGAACTTTGGCCGATATTCGCAAGAAAGTACGGGCAGAAAAGATTACGCGCACCGCGCTGATACTGGTCGGGCCTGCATTGGATTCCAGTCGGGATTTTCGCGATTCGGCCCTGTATGATCCGGCAACGCCGCATGTGCTGCGTCCAGTGGTTGGGGCTAAGCTGGTCGAAGACCACAACACTTAGGGAAATACAGATGCGGCAAGAAGGTTAACTTGACCTTTATTGTGGCTGTGGCAAGGTATGGTCTGGATGGAGGCGAACATGTCTGAATACCTGCCAAAAGAAGTGCGCGAGGGGCTGGAGCTGGCCCGCAAGCGCGCGCTGCGCAAGAAAAGCCGTCTGCGCATTCATGTGGGACAGGATATTTTTGCCGTTCTAAAGCTGTGGGATGATGGGTTTTCCCTGGATATAGAAGACGCCCCACATCTGCGTGGTCTGGTCGATTTATACGATGGATCACGTCACCTGTATCAGTGTCTGATCGTCGCTTGCGAAGAAGAAAACGGGCAAATGCGGTATGAATTCAAGCGCTCGACCGAAGTTAAAAACACTGCGCCTCTGGATTTTGTACGCGAAGAAAATGCACCCATCGCCTTGCTGGAACAAAGCGCCTGATCTGGTCCGGTTGTGAGCATCAACCTGCGACCAATTAGCCCTTAGCGATATTTGACCTTGGAATAGCACAAAACCGAACCCATATCGGCCTTTCATAAAAGGGGTATGGCGGATGATGGACTTGGCTGTTGTTGCAACAATATTGGCATATGGCGTTTTTGCAGGCGTCATTTTTTCTGCAATTGGTGCCGCTGGCGGCATTCTTACATCATTTGGTTTGATCACATTTTTTGGTGTACTGGACCCAAACAGCGTGAAGCCCATGACCCAAATTGTGGTTTTGGCAACTGCTTTGGTGTTTGTGCCGGGCTATATCCGCCGCGCAAATTTGGTTTTGCCGCTTGGCCTGTTATTAGGTGCGGGGGGGCTGGTGGGGGCTTTTGTTGGCTCTACCTTGTCCAGTAAATACCTGTCTGACATGGCGGTGTTTCGACCTGTTTTCGGCATATTGACACTGGTGATTGCGGCACAAATCACATGGAAAATCATTGCCGGAATGCGGCAAAAAAACCAATCAAAACCAATAGATCCTGCCGATTGTGAAGGCATAAAAGACGTGCATTTGTCCTTAACCGTTTTGCAGTTCAGTCACTGCAAAAAGCCATATCGTATCCCCCATTGGTCGCCGTTATTGGCCGGGTTTATCATTGCGATGATCGCATCAATTTTTGGCGTTGGCGGTGGATTTTTGCTAGTGCCTTATATGGCGTCACTTTTGGCGATGCCCATGCATATCATTCCCGCGACCGCAGCAATTGCCATTTTCATGTCATTGGCGGTTTCGATAACCAATTTTCTAAGCCTTGGCGCCCCGCTGCATTTTGAAACCTTGATTCCGCTAGTTGTCGGCGCAGTCATGGGCGCAATCATCGGGCCGATTGTTAACCGGCACATGAAAAACCGCTGGCTTGAGATTGCATTAGCGATAATCGTTCTAGGTATTGGCCTGAAATACACGCTGGGTTAGGGCGTTATTGCAAGTCGGAAAATGCGCCCTGAATGCGTTCAATTGCCTGAATTATTTGCGCGCGCGGGGTCGCCAGATTAAAGCGCAGAAATTCTTCGCCGCCGGTACCAAAGGTATACCCGTGATTTGCTGCAATGCGGGCAGATTCCTGAATGCGTTTGGTGTATTCACCAGTTTCCATTCCGGTTCCGGAAAAGTCGACCCAAGCCAGATAGGTTGCCTCAAGCGGCATGGATTTCAGGCCGGGAATGGCATTGATACCTTCGTCAAACAGGCGGCGATTGCCATCCAGATAGGTTATTAATTCATCAACCCAAGCGGCCCCTTTAGGGGAATATGCCGCCTTGGCCATATACAAGCCAAATGAGTTGGGCGAGATGCCAAAAGCGATCATGCTGTTGGTGAATTTGGCACGCAGGTCTGGGTTCGCGATGATCACATTACCCGAATGCGCGCCAGCAATATTAAAGGTTTTGGTTGTTGCTGTCATCATTACCAGACGGTCCTGAATGCCATCAATATTTGCCATCGGAATGTGGGTGTTTCCCGGCATAACAAGGTCATGGTGAATTTCATCCGATACCAAAACAAGGTCGTGACGTTTGGCAAAATCGGCAACCTGTTGCAGCTCATCTCGGCTCCAGATGCGCCCACCGGGATTGTGTGGGGAACACAATATCAGCAGTTTTTCGTTACCGGTCATTTGGGCATCATAAGCCTGAAAATCCATTTCATAACGCCCGTCATTCAAGGCCAGCGGGCATTCAACCACCTTACGTCCGGCGGCGTTAATTACCTTGGCAAAGGCGTGGTAAACTGGGGTGAACAGCACAATGCCATCGCCGGGTTTTGTAAATGCATCGATACACATGCCAGTGCCATTAACCAGCCCGTGTGTGGTGAAAATAGATGCAGGGTCCACCGTCCAGCCATGGCGATTTTCCATCCACCAACAGATTGCCGCGCGATAAGATGCATCATCGCCGTAATAGCCATAAACGCCATGTTCCAGCATACCTTGCAGGGCATTTTGCACACAAACCGGAGGCCGGAAATCCATGTCGGCAACCCACATGGCAATGCCGTCATCAGCAGACACACCATAATTTTGTTCCATCATGTCCCATTTGGCCGAATGGGTCCCCCGACGTTCAATCTGTTTATCAAAATTCATGGTGTGCATCCCTGTATTCAAGTTCTGGGCAAGCTACCTGTATAAACGCCAAGCGCAAGGGGCGTTGCGCAACTTTCGCGCATGGCTTACATGGGGCGGATGAGCATTTTACCAATCCTAATCCACCCCGACCCGCGCCTTAAAAAGGTCGCCAAAGCGGTGCCTGATTTATCAGACGACCTGCGCGTTCTGGCCGGCAATATGTTGGAAACCATGTATGACGCGCCGGGCATTGGCCTTGCGGCCCCGCAAATCGGCCTGCTAAAGCGCCTGATCGTGCTGGATTGCATCAAAGAAGAGGGCGCCTCACCCCGCCCCATTGCAATGTTCAACCCTGAAATTATTGCTGCCTCGGATGATGAAAACACATATGAGGAAGGCTGCTTGTCGATCCCCGAACAATACGCCGATGTGACCCGCCCTGCCGAGGTATCCGTGCGCTGGATCGACGTTGATGGTAATGAACAAAATCAGGATTTTGACGGCCTGTGGGCGACCTGTGTGCAACATGAAATTGACCACCTGAATGGCAAGCTGTTCATTGATTACCTTAAGCCGTTAAAACGCCAGATGATCACACGAAAAATGGTTAAGCTAAAACGCGAAAGGGCACGATAGTGATGTCGCGCCCTTTCGTCATGTGGCCCGATAAACGGCTGAAAACAGTCGCCGCGCCGGTTGCTGAAATCACCGATGAAATCCGCACGATTTGGGATGAAATGATCTTTGCCATGGATGCAATGCCAGGCGTCGGCCTGGCTGCAGTCCAGTTGGGCATTATGGTACGGCTTGCCGTTGTCGATGCCTCGGATGAGCGTGGAAAAGCGGTTAAAATGGCCAACCCCAAGGTGCTTCATGCCTCCGCCCAAGATCGCCTGTACCAAGAAGCCAGCCCGAACCTGCCCGGATTTTCCGCGCCAATCAGCCGCCCGCGTGCGGTAACCGTGGAATTCCTGAACGATCAGGGTGCGATGGAAGAACGTGATTTTGTCGGGCTTTGGGCCACCTCGGTTCAGCATCAAATTGACCATTTGAATGGCAAAATGTACTTTGACCGACTTAGTAAAATCAAACGCGATATGTTGCTTAAAAAATCCAGAAAGGCAGCCCGATGAGGCTTATTTTTATGGGCACGCCGGACTTTTCAGTACCAATACTGGACGCTTTGGTTGCTGCTGGGCATAATATTGCTGCTGTTTATTGTCAGCCTGCGCGCCCTGCGGGACGCGGCAAAAAACCACGGCCATCACCGGTGGAAAAACGCGCACGCGACCTTGGGCTTGAGGTCCGGTTTCCGGTGTCATTGAAGGATGAACAAGCGCAGGCTGATTTTGCTGCGCTAAAGGCTGACATCGCAATTGTCGTGGCCTATGGGCTGATTTTACCGCAGGTCATTTTAGATGCGCCTACCCTTGGCTGCCTGAATATTCACGCTAGCCTTTTGCCGCGCTGGCGCGGGGCTGCACCTATCCACCGTGCAATAATTGCTGGCGATAGCGAAACCGGAATTTGCATCATGCAGATGGAGGCCGGGCTGGATACCGGCCCGGTTCTATTGTGTGAAACCACCCAAATCACGCCAGCAGATACCACTGCGATACTGCATGACCGCCTGTCGCAAATGGGGGCAAGCCTGATCGCGCGTGCCTTGGTGGAATTGCCAAACCTATCTCCAGAACCACAACCTGAAGACGGCAAAACCTATGCTGCCAAAATCGACAAAGCCGAAGCACAAATTGACTGGACTTGCCCTGCATCCAAGGTTGATCGCCTGATCCGGGGCCTGTCACCATTTCCTGGCGCATGGACGTTAATAAACGGCGAACGGGTCAAATTTTTAATGAGCCGCGTTGCTTCCAATAAGGGTGCAGCCGGAACAGTACTGGATGGCTTTACCATTGCCTGCAGCGACGGCGCAGTTGAAATTTTGCGCGCACAACGACAGGGTAAACAAGCAATGGATGCAGAGGCATTCTTACGTGGCACCCCGCTGACCCTGGGCCAAATTATCGGAGAATAAAATGTTCCCAACCCTAATCGGAACCGTGGTGATTGCCGGTATCATTGGTTATTTATCCGAGAAAAAAGGCTTCACCCATAACGGAATTTTACAAAGTATCATCATCTGTACCGGTGGCGCATTCTTGTTCTTTTTCATAGCGTTAATGTT
>DAOUQO010000037.1 GCA_030625565.1 Aliiroseovarius sp.
GAAGAAGCCATATCAGGCGGGTCTTCTTCCGGTGCGGCAACATCGGTTGCCTTTAATCTGGCCGCGTGTGGCATTGGTTCAGACACTGGCGGATCTGTGCGTATTCCGTCGGCGTGGAACGATCTTGTCGGTTTGAAAACCACCTCTGGTCGGCTGTCATTGCAGGGCGTTGTGCCGTTAGCATCCCGCTTTGATACGGTTGGTCCCTTGGCGCGTTCGGTCGAAGATGCCAGTCTGATGCTGGCTGCCCTTGGGGGGGGTAAGGCCACGGACCTAAACGGCGCAGGCCTTGCCGGAACACGCCTGTTGGTGCTGGAAAATGGTCTGGAAAATGCACGTGAAATCCCGCAATCCGCGTTCCAGAATGCCGTTGCAAAGCTGGAAAAAGCGGGGGCACAGATTACCAGTGCCCACCTGCCTATTATTGACGAAGCCATGGGTTTGGCCGGCGTACTTTACACCACCGAAGCCTACGCCACATGGGCCACCGAAATCGAAGCAGCACCGCATAAAATGTACGAAGCGGTGCGCCTGCGTTTTGAGACAGGAAAACAATATTCCGGCGTTGAATTTGTGCGTGCGTGGCAGCGGCTGAATGCAATTCGCACTGAATATTATGCCCTGACAGCGGGCTATGATGCGGTCATTTTGCCGTCATCGCCAATTATGCCGCCAAACATCGAACGGCTTGAAACGGACGCTGACTATTTCACCACTGAAAACCTTTTGGCGCTGAATAATACGCGCATGGGCAACCTTATGGGTGGTGCCGGGCTGACCCTTCCAACAGGCACACCTTCGGCCGGTTTAATGTTCATGTCACCGCCAATGAGCGAAGCGCGGCTGTTGCGCATCGGCGCGGCTGTCGAGGTTGCTTTGGCCTAAAAGCCACAACAGGCCGACACAAACCGCGAAAATCACAGGCTTTTTCTGGACCAAAGCTAAAAATCCGGCTATCGTGATCTCAATAGGGGCGCAATGATCCCTAAACCTGAGGCAGATATATAGTCGATGACATTTCCTGAGCGGTTCTCCGCCCTTCCTGAATATGCGTTTCCGCGTTTGCGGAGACTTCTGGACGGCCACGCGCCGGGCGGTGATGTTACCCATATGTCCATTGGTGAGCCAAAGCATAATTTTCCAGCGTGGGTTACCGATGTAATTGCTGAAAACGCAGCTGATTTTGGTAAATATCCAGCAAATGACGGCACGCCTGGTTTGCTGAATTCAATCGCGGGCTGGGTCAATGCGCGTTATGGCGTGCGCCTTGATCCCTCAACCCAGATCATGGCCTTGAACGGCACGCGCGAAGGGCTGTTTAACGCGTGCCTTGCACTATGTCCCGAACAAACCGCACGGGGTGAACGCCCCGCAATTCTTATCCCGAACCCGTTTTATCAGGTATATGCAGCCGCCGCTTTGGCGGTTGGTGCTGATCCGGTTTTTGTGCCTGCAACCCAAGAAACCGGATTTTTGCCGGATTATACCAGTCTGTCGCATGATATTCTGAACCGGGTTGAAATTGCTTATATTTGTTCGCCGTCCAATCCGCAGGGCGCCGTTGCTGGGCGTGATTATTGGGCCAGTTTGATCGCCTTGGCGGAACAGTATAATTTCCGCATCTTTGCCGATGAATGTTATAGCGAAATTTACCGTGACACCCCGCCCGCCGGTGCGCTTGAGGTTGCTGTCGAAGGCGGCGCTGATCCTGAGCGGGTGATGATTTTTCATTCCCTTTCAAAGCGATCAAACGTTCCCGGCCTGCGGTCGGGTTTTGTGGCAGGTGGGCCGAAAAGCATATCGCATATCAAACAATTGCGTGCCTTTGCCGGCGCGCCCTTGCCCCAGCCCTTGCAGGCCGTTTCCGAACGGTTGTGGGCAGATAATGACCATGTTGCCGAAAACAGGGCGCTGTACCAAGAAAAATTCGCAATCGCAGACGACATCTTTCAAAATGTTGCGGGCTATTTCCCACCACAGGCCGGATTTTTCCTGTGGCTTGCTGTGGATGATGGTGAACAGGCGGCCTTGAAATTGTGGCAAGAAACAGGGGTTCGGGTTTTGCCTGGTGCTTATCTTTCACGCGAAGTTGGCGGGTTTAATCCCGGTAAAAACTATATTCGGGTTGCCTTGGTGGCCCCAAAACAAGAAATGCAGCGCGGGCTAATTCAGCTTCGTGACTGTCTCTATTCATGAGGACGAGGTAAGGCATGGCGTATCAGGTAAGACAACGCGACCCGATTTTTGCGGCAGACACACAGGCGGTTATTGAACGCCGTAGTCGCGAATTGTTGGGCATTGCCCTTTTGGTTGCTGGCGTATTGGCGATGATGCTGATCTTGTCCTATTCACCAGAAGACCCCGGCTGGCTGACTGCAAATGATGGCACTGTTCATAACTGGCTTGGCAAAATTGGCGCCGGAATTGCATCACCTTTGGCGGTTATTGTCGGGCTTGGCGCTTGGGGTTTAGCGGCGGCATTAATCACATGGGGCGTTCGTTTTATCCGTCATAAAGGTGCCGACCGTGCTATTTCACGCGCGCTTTTTGTACCAATCGCGATTGCTGTTTCGTCTGTTTATGCTTCGACCTTGGTGCCTGCTGAAAGCTGGACCCATTCCTTTGGTATGGGCGGGCTGTTCGGGGATACTGTTTCAGGAACAATCCTTGGCATTGCCCCTTTCAGCAACGGTTTTACCCTTAAAGCCCTGTCGTTTGTGTCAGGGTTTAGTGCGCTAGCAGTTGGCTTGTTTGCGTTGGGGTTTACGATAAACGAGCTAAGGCATGGCGGACGGTTTCTGTTTGTAGGTACCATTCTGGCATATGATACCGCTTTGAAATTATTGGGAAAAGGCGCACAAGGTGCGGCGCGTGGTGCCCGTGGAATGCAATTGCGCAGGGCTGAAACCCGCGCTGATCGCGCGGCCTTAGCCACTGAGGATGATTTTGAAATCTACGAAGAAACACAAAATCAAGAGGTCGAATTTGCAACGCCTCCGCCGCTAAATACCGCGAAAATATTGCGGGCTGATCCCCCCCTTGATGCTAACCCAATGCGCGCAGAACCTTTGTTGGCGCAACCGAAATCAGGGCTGTTTGCCCGTATGCCGGGCCTTAAGCGGCGTGATAATCTGGATATGCCTGCGCCGGAACTTGTGGATACCGACATTGCATCCGAAGATGTTCTTGAGCCACTTGAAACCCTTGATGGTTTGACTGGTGAAGACCGGATTCGTGCGCGTGTAAATAATGCCCTGAAAAACCGGGCACGCAACAGCGCCGCGCCGGTTGGTGATTTGCGTAATGAGCCCCCGGTTTTTCGTGATCATGGCCCTGCGCCAATGATCCTTGAAACACATCATCAACCTGCCCAAGTTGTGCCAACTGAAAATACCGTTGCGCCCTCTCCGGTGCTGGCTCCGCAAACAGCACCCTTGCATGACCCTAAAAAGGTGGTGCAGCACAAAACGCGCAAACCCGCGCGCATTTCTGAACGGGCCAAAGCAGAGGCACAGCCTAGCCTGCAATTTGATGAAAACAGTGCAAAATACCAACTTCCTCCGCTTTCGCTGTTAACCAACCCCGTTGCTATCGAACGTCACCACCTTTCCGATGAGGCACTAGAAGAAAATGCCCGAATGCTGGAAAATGTGCTGGATGATTATGGGGTTAAGGGTGAAATTGTTTCGGTCCGTCCCGGCCCTGTAGTTACCATGTACGAACTTGAACCCGCACCCGGCCTAAAGGCCAGCCGTGTTATTGGTTTGGCGGATGATATTGCGCGTTCAATGTCCGCCTTGTCGGCGCGGGTGTCTACTGTGCCCGGTCGCAGCGTTATAGGAATCGAGCTGCCAAATGCTGTTCGTGAAAAGGTAATGCTGCGCGAAATTCTTTCGACACGTGATTTTGAAGGTACCAACCTAAGCTTGCCGCTGGCCTTGGGTAAAGATATTGGTGGCGACCCAGTCGTGGCCAATCTGGCAAAAATGCCGCATCTTTTGATTGCGGGCACAACTGGTTCGGGTAAATCTGTTGCGATCAATACCATGATCCTAAGCCTGCTGTATCGTCTGACGCCAGATGAATGTCGCATGATTATGATTGATCCAAAAATGCTTGAGCTAAGCGTTTATGACGGCATTCCACACCTTCTTTCTCCGGTTGTAACCGATCCGAAAAAGGCGGTTGTCGCCCTGAAATGGACGGTCGGCGAAATGGAAGACCGATATCGCAAGATGTCAAAAATGAATGTGCGCAATATTGAAGGTTACAACAGTAAGGTTCAGGACGCCTTGGACAAAGGTGAAATGTTCAGCCGCACGGTTCAGACCGGATTTGATGATGAAACTGGTGAACCTGTTTTTGAAACCGAAGAATTCGCGCCCGAACGTATTCCATATATCGTTGTTATTGTTGATGAAATGGCTGACCTGATGATGGTTGCCGGCAAAGAAATAGAAGCCTGCATTCAGCGTCTTGCGCAGATGGCGCGGGCATCGGGCATTCACCTGATCATGGCCACGCAGCGCCCATCGGTTGACGTTATTACCGGCACGATCAAGGCCAATTTTCCAACCCGAATTAGTTTTCAGGTAACATCCAAGATCGATAGCCGCACCATTCTAGGCGAACAAGGTGCTGAACAGCTTCTGGGCATGGGCGACATGCTGTATATGGCTGGCGGTGCGCGCATTACGCGTGTGCACGGGCCGTTTGTTTCGGATGAAGAGGTTGAAGAAATCGTCAACTATCTGAAATCTTACGGCGCACCGGAATATGTGGGTGGTGTTGTTGATGGGCCATCTGATGAAAAAGGTTCAAACATTGATGCGGTACTGGGTCTTGGTGGCAATACCAATGGCGAAAATGCATTGTATGATCAGGCGGTTGCGATTGTTTTGCAGGATCGTAAATGTTCAACCTCGTATATCCAGCGCAAACTGTCGATCGGGTATAACAAGGCCGCCAAGCTGGTTGAGGAAATGGAAGATCAGGGGTTGGTTTCCGCGTCGAACCATGTGGGAAAACGTGAAATTCTGGTGCCCGAGCAGGACGAAATGGGCCGTTAAGCAATAACTGGCCATTGATATGTGATACAGGGTGCAACTTGGTGTTTGAGTGACTAGGTTAAACCTATGAAACATACACGCCGCTTTCTTGCCCCGCTTATTGTGATGTTGCTGGCCTTGCCAGTTGCCGCTGCTGAAAAGCTGTCACTGAATGACATTTCCCGGTACCTGAATGGCCTTAAAACTGTGACGGCCGAATTTACACAGATCAATGCTGATGGCACTATTTCAACGGGCACAATCTATATTCGCAGGCCCGGCCGTGCGCGTTTTGAATATAATCCGCCAAGCGAGGCGCTGGTTATTGCAGGCGGTCAACAATTGGCGATCTTTGATGCCAAATCAAACGCTGGTCCCACACAATACCCCCTAAAACATACACCGCTTAGTTTGATTTTGGCCCAAAATGTGGACCTTGGGCGTGCAGATATGGTTGTTGGACATGGGTTTGATGACACTGCTACAACAATTTTGGCTCAAGACCCTGACAATGCTGAATATGGCATGATTGAACTGATGTTCACCGACCAGCCAACCGAGCTGCGCCAATGGATTATTACCGACAGTGCAGGGGATAAAACCACGGTTATTTTGGGTGCGTTAACCAAGGCGGCATCGCTGAACAACAATCTGTTTTCTATCACGCATGAGGTTAGTCGCCGCGAACCTTAAAAGCGCGCGGCGACATTGTTAATTGCTAGCGGCGGCGGCATCCGGCCAGTTGTTGTTGATACATGCTGGCGCGCTGGGCTACCTGATCTGCAATTCTGACAAGCCAGCTTTTGGAGCGATACGTTCCGCGGGCATAGCCCCCGCGCCCTTCGTGATATGCAAGATACTGGTTGCGGGTATCATCAATGGCAATACCCAGCTCATCAGTGCTTTGGGTCATGTACCAACCAATAAAATCGGTGGCATCCTTGATGTCATTGCGCCGTGCTGTGCGGCCACCTTCGGCGCGCTGATATTCTTTCCAAGTACCATCCAGCGCCTGTGCATAGCCATATGCCGAACTTTGCCGCCCCATAGGAACGACGCCCAGAACATACCGGATTGGGGTTCTGTTATTGCCAATAAATTTAGATTCCTGATAAATAATTGCCATTTGCACATGAACCGGCACCCCCCAATTACGGGCGGCGCGTTTCATTGCCTTCAGGTATTTTGGCCGTTCTTTAACAATAGAACATGCATTATCAAGGTTTCGGGGCGCCGAATTATTACTGCTGCCACAGGCCGAAACCAGCAACAACAACACCATGGCGCGAAGAAGTCTGCTCATCTGCCTCTCGCTTTTTATTGTTTTTTTTAAGTATAACAAAGACGCTGTCGTTTTGGAATAATTAAAGCAATATCATCAATGTCAGTGGAATTGTGCCGATAGACATTAGCGTTGATGTCACCACCAGCCCCGCAACGCTGTCTGAATCTGCCCCGTACTTTTCGGCCAACAGATAAAAGGTAACAGCCACTGGCGTAGAAATTTGTAGAACCAGCACACCAAAGGCAACAGGTTCAAGCCCAAACCACCGCCCGACAGCCCATGCCAGCCCAACGCAGCCAACCGCCCGTATTGCCGACAACCACGAAGCGCGCAGGAATTTTGCAGGCTTTAGCCGTGCAATCGCCACGCCCAAGGTGATCAACATCAAAGGAATGGCCATTTGGCCAAGTAACTCCAATGTATTGGTTGCCCATTGCGGGGTTTGCCAGCCTTGCCATAAAAATAGGGCGCCCAGCACAGTTGCAATAACGATTGGCTCGCGAATAATTTTGGTTAGGGATCCACCGCCCGAAACCAGCCAGACACCAAAGGTAAAAGATAGAATTGCCATAATTGCAAAAAGTACAACCGCATATCCCAACCCTTGTTCACCATAGGCAAAATAGGCCAAGGGCAGTCCCAGATTACCGGTATTTCCAAAGGTAAGCGGGGCAAGATAGGTGCGAATCTCCAGCCCGGCTAGACGGACCAATAGGAATGCCGCAGCGGCAACAACCCCGTAAGCCACAAGGCCGGCAAGCGAAATCGCGCTTAATAGCTGCGGTGAAATGTTGGTTTTCATTAGCGATGTGAAGATCAAAGCAGGGATTGCAATACCCATTGCTATTCTCGTAACAAATTGAATTCTATACTCAAACCCAAGTTTGATCCAAAAGAACCCAATGGCGGCAAGAATGAAAACCGGGGCAACAATTTCTAGCACTGTTAGCATTAAGTCCACAGTTTGTTTCCTCAAAAACGGCCCTTGTCGGATGGACAAAGTGCATGGTTAAGCCTTAGTAAGACCTTGGGGGTTTCGTACTATGTTAAAGTCACGAGCTAAATATCATCTTGGGCAAATCGTCCGCCATCGCAAGCACCCTTTTCGGGGGGTTGTGTTTGATGTGGACGCAATGTTTGCCAATACCGACGAATGGTATGATGCTATTCCCGAAGAAAGCCGCCCTGCAAAGGATCAGCCATTTTACCACCTTCTGGCTGAAAACGATCAGAATTTTTACGTGGCATACGTGTCCGAACAAAACCTGATCGCTGATTATTCTGGCCAGCCCGTTAAGCACCCGGACCTGCCAGATCTGTTTGGTGATTTTGAAGACGGTCAATATCCGCTGCAATTCCAACTGAACTGACCTGCCTCAGCCGCCTTACTTCAAATGGTCAATAATTTCCAAATGTTGGGATAGCTTGGCCACGTTTTCCATCCATCTATCAACCAATTTTGGATCACTGGGCGCCGCAGAAACACCTGCGCCGATTTCACGATTTAGCACTGCCTCAACCGCCAAAGATACAGGAACGGATACCAGCCGCGCCATGGCCGTGCTGGCGTCATCGCCCCACGCATCCATTGCATAGGTTTTGTGCCAAACGGTTTCGCCGTCTTTTTCAGCCTTCAGTGCAACAAACATTACCACCCGATCAGGTTCACCCGGATCATAGGCGTGATCGGCCCAAAACTGGTCCGACATTTCCTTAAGGCGTGCATCACCCGCGGCGCCCTCAAGCGTTTCGATTTCCTGAAAAATGTTTTGCCAAGCATCTGCCCAGCCATTTAAACGCAGGGTTCCGCGCACGAATTCCTTGACTGGCCACGCATCATCAAAGCCATATTGGGCCATGAAAGGCAAGCTGTCGCGATTTGGATAAACCTCGAAACTTTCGGGTGTGGGCAGAGGTGCGTCATAGGTTGAAATCGCATCCCATGGGCGCGCAACATCCAAAGTGGCACCATCGCGAATTGACCGTGATGGTGACCGCAACGCTTTTAGAACCCCCAAGGGTGACCAGCTAAATTTATAGCGGAAATCGTTTTCGAATTTGGGGATGCCACCGCAATACGAGACAAAAGAAAGCGTGTTTTCCGCATCAAACGCAGCGCTGGCGCGGTAATCGGCCATTAGGGCGTGGGCCATAGAATGATCAATGCCCGGGTCAAGCCCAACTTCGTTTACCAATGCAACGCCTGCTTTTTTCGCGGCGTCATCCAGTGCCTGCATTTCCGGTGCGATATAGCTTGAGGAAACAAAATTTGCGCCTTTGGAAATTGCCAGTTCAGCCAATTTCACATGCCATTCACCGGGCAGCATTGAAACAATGATATCACCACCTGCAAGGGCCTCGGATAAATCCTCCATGTCGAACTTATGCACGTCATAGGTCAGGTCAATCAGGGCTTCGCGGGCCTTTTCAACGGTCCGATTCCAGACCGTGACGGGGTATTGTGCTTCGATCAGACGACGCAAACCGGGAAGGGCCGAAAGGCCTGTGCCACACCAATGAATAATCATGTTCGTTTCCTTTATTTATGGGTCAGCTTTTGGCTGTATGGGTATCAAAATTGGCCTTTGCCCGTCCCCATACCCCTGCATCAAGGGCGGAAAGGGTCAGCAATGAAGACAAAAGTTGCGCGGCAAAATCTTCGCTACTTTCAACAGGTAACATCGAAGGCAGGTTATCGATTGCCATGACATCCATCACTGGATCTGTATGAACACGCAAGGCCGGAGCCTGCCATGTTGTGGCACGATCGTAAATCGGCACCGGATTGTAATCACTGTCAGGGTCGCAGGCCACATCGCCGATAGCGGTTAGGTTTCTGGGTTCAGACAGGGCTGATTTAGGCACAAATACTGGCGTTCCGGGGCGCGCGAATATGCAGTTCAGAAACATGTCATGGTCCAGAATTTCGGGGAACGGCCCGCCTTTTGCGGTTTCCGCCATATCCCATTTGGTTACGGTAATTCCCAAGGCTTCGCAAAGGTCTGCAGCACCGGTGCCAACGCGTCCAAGTGCGCCGATAACAATGGCGCGGGGCTTGGAAAGGCCTGAAAGGTCACTGGCCAAATCTGCCAGCAAAGCATCCTTGCCCGCATAAACACCGACCGGACCACATAGCCCGCCTTGTTGGCTGGCGATCCATGTTTTCAGGGTTACAGCCGCGCCGGCATATCCGGCCCAGTATCCGAACGCAGCAACCCTGCGGCCTGCTTCATCAACCAGATATTCCAGATCATATAGCGTACCACCACCAGCTTTAAAGCGTTCCAGCAAGGCGCGCCCTGAAAACTGACCCTTATAGGCGTGGCCAAACATGATGTGTTTGTGACGCAGGGGGGTGGCGTCTTCTGGCAGTTCTTTCAGGCCAAAAATGATCGCATCAAGCGGTGCATCGGGCCATGAATTTTCCGGCGAAATGGCACAGCCTGCCGCCTTGTAGCCATCGATAGGAATCGCGCGGCTGCGGCTTTCTTCAACGGTGACGTTATAACCTGCCGCCAACAAAGCCTTGGCGCCATCCGGTGTTAGCCCCACACGGTCTTCGTTTTTGCGTTGTTCGGCACGTAGCCAGATATGGGTCATGGTTTTCCCCTAAATATAGGTTTGCGCATCTTGACGCGTACGGGCCTCAAGGTGTGGAACCGCGTTGAATTGTGTTAGTGTCAGGCCCGCGCCGATTTGGTCCAGACGGTGCACCGAAGTATTCATAATCGCCAGGCAAAGTCGCGCGAACGATCCAAGTTCAAGCCCCATTGCGACCCGCATTACCATGCCGATCAACCCGCCTGATGTGATAACCAGCGCGCGCCCGTCGCCCGCTGCGATTTCATGCAAAACCTCATCCACACGGGTTTGGAAGTCATGAAAGCTTTCTTCGGCCCCCTCGATTTTGCCGTCCTGCCATGCGGTAAAGACCAGCGGTAAATGCGTTAGAAATTCATCACGACACGTCGCATGCGCCAGACCGAATTGTTCATGCATTTTGTTGGATAGGTCGAAATACGCAACCTCGTTCAGCCGTGGGTCAGTAATTAGTTCGCCGGGCCCATGAATGGCCATGCCGCTGGCGGTTTGTTGGTGGCGAATAAGCGTGCCCGCGTAAACGCGATCAAAGCGTTCATCAACATCGCGAAAATGTGTGCCCAGCCATTTAGCCTGAGTGTGGCCCAGATCAGACAAGCTGTCATAGGCGGTTTCATCAGTGGCACCGGTTTGGGCCTGTCCGTGGCGGATAAGTGTAATTTTTGACATGTCTTTTGAATACGCCAGCCGATGGGTGGTGGAAAGGGTATATGCCTCTGGCAGAGACATTTAAGCCAGAAGAATAAATTACTGCGAATTTGAAAGCGATGCGGTTTCACGCCACACACGCAGAAAATTTCCCCCAGCCATTTTTTTGACCACGTCGGGCGCATGGCCACGTTTTAAAAGCGCACCAATAACCAACGGCATTTTGCGGTAGGTTTCCAAAACCGGTTTGTAATTTGCATCCATATCTGACCCAAGCGCCACATGATCTGGCCCCATAACATCGATAAGCCATTCAATTCTATCGACAAATTCAGAAAGCGTGGTTATGCCAATTCCTGCGGGCCACGCCCCGATATAGCCGCCCTGCGCCGCGATAGCCTGTGCTAATTCGCGGCTGACAAAACGTGGATGCGTCACATGGGCGGGGTCATTCACATGGGTGTGCGACAGCACAATCGGTTGGCGTGCTACTTCAAGCATATCAAACGCAGTTTTTTCCGAGGCATGACTTGCATCCAGCATCAGGCCTAAATTATCAGCGGCGACTACAACTTCACGCCCAAAATCGGTCAGGCCCTTGGCTGTTTCAATGCCGGTCATTTGGTGGCCAACGGAATTGTCGTGATAATGGATTAACGTCACCATACGCACCCCGTCCGCATGGATTTGGGCAAGGCGGCTTACGTCATTTTCCAGAAAATCGGTACCCTCCATCGCAAGGATTGCGCCCGGTGTGCCAGTGCCGTGAGCGGCCAAAATATCATCCGGATTCATGCAAGGTTTTACCAACCCCTTGTCGCCCAGCGCACGCAGGTTCGCGATTTGGCGTTGATAGCTGGCCCATGCTTCGCCTGTTTTAAATTCACGCGTAGCGCTAAGGCCTGTATCGGTCAGGGATAAAAGTTGAAAATCGGCAACGCCGTTAAATACCGCCGCTGAAATACCACCCTCGCGCATGTCTGATACGGTCTTGTCCTCAAATGTGCCCATCAAAGCATAAAGGCGCAGTTTCCAATTCAGGTTTTCGGCGTCACGCACAAACGTGCGGCCCGGATGGGCGTGGGCGTCGATGATCGGGCTTTGCGCCATCAAGGCCAAGGCGGCGGCCATTTCGTCTTCGGTCAGGGTAAAGCCGACTTCGGGCGGGGTTGGTTTCATTTTCAGATAACCAAAGGCCGCGACCCCAAGGCCCAAGGCCCCCCATAATAATTTACGTCTTTTAATCATTTTCAACCCTTCCGTTTATCACCAGTAATATTATGTAGAACAAAGCTGAAAACGCCAGTGTTTTTCAAAGCTGGCCGAGATTTAAGCATGGGCTGACCCGTGTGAAATGTTACGCTATACTTGGCGTTGTCTTTGAAATTAAAAGGGGGTTACATCATGAGAACGCGGGCGGATATTTTGTCAGTGATCCCGCTTGCCAGTGGTGATGTGACTGTGGACGAGGCGGGGTATTTGACCGACCCGAACCTTTGGACCAAGGATTTTGTGCGCTATATCGCCAATTGTGAAATGATCACACTGACCGATCTACACTGGCAGGTTCTGGCTGAAATGCGTGGCTATTTTGAACGCCAAGGTATCGCGATGGATCAACGCTTTATCTTAAAATTCCTTGCCCAAAAATTTGATACGGACAAGGTTGGAACAAAACAAAAGCTATTTGAACTGTTCCCTTATGGCTATATCAAGCAGGCGGTGAAAATGGCAGGAATGCGCCAGCCTCGTGGTTGGAGCACCGGTTAACCCCCAATTCCTTAGCTAAAATTTTGCATTAAGCATTAATAAACGCACAAAAATATGTACACATTATAAGTCATTTCCGCTAAAGTATTTCAAACTTAAACAGGTTCAGAACAAGGATAATTAACATGGAAGTAATTCACCCAAAGGGCTGGGCCAAATCAGTCGGCTATTCAAACGCAATCAAGGCTGATGATGGTGCAATGTTATTTCTTGCAGGCCAAATCGGCTGGGATGAAAATCAGGTTTTTCATAGCGAAGATCTTGTACCGCAATTTGAACAGGCCTTAAAAAACATCTTGGCCTTAGTGCGCGAAGCCGGTGGTGGACCTGAACATATTTGCCGCATCACCGCGTTTTGCATCGACCGCGATGAATACCTGCGCGTGCGTCGTGATCTGGGCAAAATCTGGAAAGAATTGATGGGCAGTCACTTTCCGGCAATGAGCATGATTTTCGTGGCTGACCTGCTGGATCACCCTGCCAAGATTGAACTGGAAGCCACTGCAATGGTGCCGAAATAGCGCCTAGTCGCGCAACAAATACCGCTGAATTTTTCCTGTCGCTGTCTTTGGCAGTGACGTGCGAAACTTAACCGCGCGTGGGTATTTGTATGGCGCAATCGTTGTTTTTACGTGGTCTTGCAATACCTTACGGGTTAAATCAGATGCCTGACTATCGTTAGATAACACAATATGCGCCTCTACAATTGCGCCGCGCACTTCATCCGCAGCCCCGACAACGGCGCATTCTGAAACCATGGGATGCCCCAGCAAAGCGGCCTCTACCTCTGGCCCGGCGATATTATAGCCTGATGAAATAATCATATCGTCATTGCGCGCGGCAAAGTGGAAATAGCCATCTGCATCCATGCTGAAACTGTCGCCGGTAATGTTCCATCCATCACGAATATAACCTGCTTGGCGATCATCATTCAGGTACCTGCAACCAGTTGGGCCGCGCACGGCCAACTGGCCAATTTCACCCACGGGCATGTCGTTCATTTTGCCGTCAACAATACGTGCCTGATAGCCCGCAACAGGTTTTCCTGTGCAGCCCGGGCGGTGGTCATCAAAACGGTTGGTAATGAAAATATGCAGCATTTCAGTGGCGCCGATACCGTCCAGCATTGGCTTGCCAGTTTTGGCCTGCCATTCGTCATAAATGGGCGCGGGCAGGGTTTCACCAGCGGAAACTGCGGCGCGCAAACTGGATAGATCGGCGCCTTCTTCCATTGCCTGCAACATAACACGGTACGCGGTGGGGGCGGTAAAACAAACCGTTGCTTTGTACTTCTCGATCATCTCGATCATGTTGGGCGGTGTGGCCTGTTCCAACAACGTTGCTGCCGCACCGAAACGCAATGGAAATACCGCCAGTCCACCCAGCCCGAAGGTGAATGCCAGCGGGGGTGAGCCAATGAAAACATCCTCGGGCACCACATTCAAAACCTCGCGCGCATAGCCATCGGCAATCATCAAAAGGTCGCGGTGGAAATGCATGGTTGCCTTTGGCTCGCCAGTTGTGCCCGAGGTGAAACCCAGCAGCGCCACATCATCGCGCCCAGTTTTTACCGCCTCGAACAATACTGGTTTTTCCAGCGCTAACCTGTCCAGTTCGGCGTCATGGTTTGATGTGCCGTCAAAGCCGACAACCGTTTTCAAAAATGCACTGGTGCGCGCGCAAGTTGTCATTTCGTCCATCAAACGCGTGTCGCACAATGCGTGGGTGATCTTGGCTTTTTCAACGATTTGGCCCAACTCGCCCGCCCGCAACATTGGCATGGTGTTCACCACAACCGCGCCCGCCTTGGTCGCCGCCAACCAACACGCAACCATTGCCGGATTGTTTGCCGAACGGATCAGCACGCGGTTTCCGGGCTTGACCCCAAGGTCATTAACCAGCACATGCGCCAGCCGGTTGGTCCAATCCGCCAGCTCCTTATAAGTCCGCCTGCGCCCGTTTCCGATCAACGCAGTGCGATCCCCGAAACCCTTTTCAACCATGACATCCGTCAGCTCGACACCGATATTTATAAAGTCGGGATAGTCAAAACCGTCCAGTAAAAATTCGGGCATCTGCGCCTTGGGCGGCAGGCCGTCACGACTGAATGTATCCACATGCGCGCTTGGTCCAAGCATGGTTTATCCTCCTGAAAATTCGTTCATAACTTGGCGCGCAATGACAACGCGTTGCACGTCTGATGCACCCTCATAAATCCGCAAGGCGCGAATTTCACGGTACAGGCGTTCAACCATCTGGCCCGAACGAACCCCGTCACCACCATGTAATTGCACAGCCTTATCAATAACTTGCTGTGCCTGATCTGTTGAAAACAGCTTGGCCATAGCCGCCTCGCGCGTAATACGGGCGGCACCGTTATCTTTGGCCCAAGCGGCGCGATAAACCAGCAAAGCGGCCGCATCTATGTCCAGCGCCATGTCGGCAATGTGGCCCTGTACCATTTGTAAATTGGCCAATGGCGCGCCCTGAACCTGACGTGTTGTAACCCGCGCCAAGGCTTCGTCCAGCGCACGGCGTGCAAAGCCCAGCGCCGCCGCCGCAACGGTTGAACGAAACACATCCAGCACCGACATTGCGATTTTAAAACCTGCGCCCTGCGCACCAATCAAGGCCGATACCGGAATGCGACAATCGGTAAATCGCAAGGTCGCCAGCGGGTGTGGGGCGATGGTGTGCAGGCGCTCAACCACCTCAAGCCCCGATGTGTTTGCCGCCATCACAAAGGCGGATAATCCACGCGCGCCGGGGGCGTCGCCAGTGCGGGCAAACACCGTGTAAACATCGGCAATGCCGCCGTTTGATATCCATGTTTTTTCACCGTTCAGCACGTAATGATCCCCATCCAAAATGGCGGTCATAGTGGAATTTGCCACGTCTGAACCAGACTGCGGTTCCGTCAGCGCAAAGCCAGCGATTGCCTTGCCTGTGCGTGTCAGTGGCAGCCATTCGCTTTTTTGTTCGGGCGAGCCAAACAGCGACAAGGCCCCCATGCCCAAGCCCTGCATCGCAAAGGCAAAATCGGCCAGCCCATCATGGCGCGCAAGGGTTTCGCGCGTCAGGCACAAGGCGCGCACGTCAAAGCATTCGCCTTCATCTGCACAGGTATGTTGCAGCCAGCCCGCATCACCCAGATCGGTCACAAGTTTGCGACAAGCTGCATCTGTATCGGCGTGATTAATATGGTTCAGGTTTGCACCTGCCCATGTCTCAAGCCCGTTTGCGAAATCTGCGTGATAGTCCGCAAAAAATGGCCAACTCAGGAATGATTTATCAGCCATTAATCGCCCTCGAATACTGGTTTTTGTTTGTCCAGAAATGCATGGTATGCGCGGCCAAAATCAGCGGTTTGCATACAAATTGCCTGCGCCTGCGCCTCGGCTTCAATCGCTTGT
>DAOUQO010000025.1 GCA_030625565.1 Aliiroseovarius sp.
GGCGGCCTGTGCATCGTAATCTTCGGCATTTTCCCATGTACGGCGCGGGTCCAGCAGGATGTCGGCAACACCGTCAACTGCGACGGGCACATCAAAGCCGAAATTGGCGTCCTTGCGGAATTTTGCGCCAGAAAGCGACCCATCCAAAGCCGCCGAAAGCAGCGCGCGTGTTGCACGAATTGGCATCCGCGAACCTGTGCCATATGCGCCGCCCGTCCAGCCGGTATTCACCAGCCAGCAGGTTGCGCCGTGGGTTGCGATTTTGTCACGCAACAGGGCGCCGTAAGCTTCGGGTCGGCGCGGCATAAATGGCGCACCAAAACAGGTTGAAAATGTCGGCTGTGGTTCGGTCACGCCCTGTTCAGTGCCCGCAACTTTGGCGGTGAAGCCCGATAGGAAATGATACATTGCTTGGGCCGGGGTCAGGCGCGCAATGGGGGGCAGTACACCAAAGCTGTCACAGGTCAGCATGATCACATTTTTCGGGTGGCCGCCCAGTGAATTTTCCGACGCATTCGATATGTAATGCAGCGGATAGGCGCAGCGCATATTGGCGGTCAGGCTGTCATCTTCGAAATCCAAAACTTTGGTTTCTTCGTCGTACACCATGTTTTCAACAACAGTGCCAAATTTAGAGGTTGTCGCGAAAATTTCAGGTTCAGCTTCGGCAGACAGGTTGATGGTTTTGGCGTAACAGCCACCTTCAAAATTGAACGTGCCGCGGTCAGACCAGCCATGTTCATCATCGCCGATCAAAACCCGGCTTGGATCAGCAGAAAGCGTGGTTTTTCCCGTGCCTGACAGGCCGAAAAAGATTGCCGTATCCACAGGATTATCCGGCGCATGATTGGCCGAGCAATGCATTGGCATGATGCCTTTTGCAGGCAACAGATAATTCAACAGCGAAAACACGGATTTCTTGTTTTCACCGGCGTATTCTGTGCCGCCAATCAGGATGATCTTGGCTTCGATATTCAGTGCAATAATTGTTTCTGAACGACAGCCATGACGCTTGGGATCTGCTTTGAAGGTCGGGCAGTTAATGATGGTGTATTCAGGTACAAAATTGTCCAGCTGGTCGCGGTCGGGGCGGCGCAGCATGTGGCGGATAAACAGGCCGTGCCAGGCCAGTTCTGTTACCATGCGCACATCCAGCCTGTGTGCCGGATCGGCGCCACCAAACAAGTCCTGAACAAAATAATCTTTGCCCTGCATATGCGCCAACATATCGGCATGCAGCTGGTCGAACGCATCAGGTTGCATGGGCGGGTTATTTTCCCACCATATATGTGGCTCAACACCGGGTGTTTTAACGATGAATTTATCCTTGGGGGAACGTCCGGTGTGTTTGCCTGTCGAGACAAGGAAAGCACCGCCATTTCCAAGGTGGCCTTCGCCGCATTTTAGCGCCGCTTCGATCAGGTCCGGTTCCATTAAATTGTAATAGACATCGCCCAATCCGGTGATGCCTTGCACTTCAAGTGTATGGGATTGGTTTACGCGTCCGTTGATCATCTAACTGCTCCTGTGGCCGGTCGCCTCGCTATAGCACGCGGAATTCTTGGCACAACCGCCCTGAACCACTGTTAGCGTTACCATTTACCTGTTTGCGCAATCATGAAGTGTGGTGAGTGAGACATATTAGTCAAAAATTACCTTTTTTGGTGCCAGATGAGGCTAACGAGGGCTTGATTCGCAGTTAAATGTTGATTCTTTTAACCAAAAACGGAACAATATAGAAAAATATAATAATTAATGAGCAGTAAAAGGGATCCCATATGTCGAGGATAGCGTTGGTTGACGACGACAGAAATATTCTGACGTCAGTATCGATGACTCTTGAGGCCGAAGGCTTCGAAGTCGAAACTTATAATGATGGACAATCTGCACTTGATGCATTTGGCCAGCGATTGCCGGATATGGCTGTTTTGGACATCAAAATGCCGCGCATGGATGGCATAGATCTGCTGCAAAGATTGCGGCAAAAATCATCAAATATGCCGGTAATTTTCCTGACCTCGAAAGATGATGAAATCGATGAGGTTCTGGGCCTGCGCATGGGGGCTGATGATTATGTGAAAAAGCCGTTTTCACAGCGCCTTTTAGTCGAACGTATCCGCGCTTTGTTGCGCCGTCAGGATGCGATTGAATCTGATGCAACCGATAATCCGGAAGAAAGCAAACTGATGGAACGTGGGGATCTGTTGATGGATTCCTTACGCCATTCCGTCAGCTGGAAAGGAAACGAAGTTTCCTTGACCGTGACCGAGTTTTTGTTGTTGCAGGCACTGGCGCAACGCCCTGGTTTCGTGAAAAGCCGCGATCAGCTGATGGATGTTGCTTATGATGATCAAGTTTATGTTGATGACCGTACGATTGACAGTCACATTAAACGGCTTCGCAAGAAGATGCGCAGCGCCGATAATGACTTCTCTGCAATTGAAACGCTTTATGGCATTGGATATCGCTATAATGAAGAATAATGAACAGATCGGGTGTCCGGGCAGAAGCCCGGCACATAATCTCGCTTAGGGGGCTACAGTGCGGGATACTAAAATAACACATGGCACGGATGTTGTGTTGGGCGAAGATTGGGTTTCGGGCTCACTTTCGAATGATATTGCCGTGCGCAAGTCGCGGTCTCGGCGTGGGTTCATTTCAATAAATAGATCCCCCTTGGCGCGTAAAATTATCATGTTCAATCTTTTGGGCCTGATCGTTTTGGTGGCGGGGGTTTTATACCTTAACCCCTTTCGTGATAGTCTGGTCTTTCAGCATGAGCGCAGTCTGGTTGCCGAAGCTGAGCTGATTGCCGACGTTTTCGAGGCGCGCAGCATTGGGGCCGGTTTCACAACCTTGCAGCCTATAGACGAGACGATCAAGGTGCTTGCCAATCTTGACCTGCGTGCTGGAATAGATGTGTTTATATTTGACCATGCCGGTGTGCTTTTGGCCCAGAGCGAAGGTACAACCCGCACGCCCCCAGTATTAGTAGAAGGGCTTGAACCGCGCGATCATTCAAATATTATTACAGGGATATTGAGCAGAGTTTGGGAAGCAATTTCAAGCTTTGTTACACCGTCAAATACACAAGCAAATCCAGTTGATATAGCGGAAGTCGCCCATGGCCTTTTTCCTGAGGCAATTAAAGGCGAAACGCGTATAAGCGATGGCTTGAAACCGGATGGCGGCACAATGTTTACCGTGGCTACTCCAATTGTGATTGGCGCAGCCCCTGTGGGTGTAATTGCGATTTCATCGGCTTCTGGTTCCTTGGATGAACTTATTCGCAGCGAGCGCGAGCAGGTGTTGCAGATGTTTGTGATCGCTATCTTGGTGTCAATCGGTCTTAGTTTGGTACTGGCCTCTACAATTGCGAATCCGCTGGCGGACCTTGCGGTTGCTGCCGAAGTTGGGCGTAGCAAAGATGCACGTAATGTTAACCCTAACCGGGTTCACATCCCTGATTTAACAGGGCGCCCAGATGAAATAGGCCGCTTGTCAGGTGCGCTTCGCGGTATGGTCGGGGCGTTGTACGACCGGATTGATGCCAATGAACAATTCGCAGCAGATGTTGCGCATGAAATTAAAAACCCGCTTGCTTCGCTGCGTTCGGCGGTTGGGACGCTTCGGATTTCCAAGCGTGATGACCACCGCGTAAAACTCTTGGATGTAATCGAACATGACGTGCGCCGCCTTGACCGGCTAGTCAGCGATATTTCGAATGCCTCACGGCTGGACAGCGAATTGGTAAAGGAAGACGAAGAAAGTTTCGACCTTTTAAAGATGCTGCGCAATTTAACCGATTACCTGAGCAATGAAGCGGGTAAAGAAGGCGTTGATTTCATCACAGACCTTCCGCCAAACCCAATTGTGATCCAGGGGTTAGAGGCTCGCTTGGCGCAGGTTTTTGTTAATCTTATCACTAATGCACAGAGCTTTTGTGAGGAAGGTGATGCGATCCGTATCTGGGCGCGTCAACGTGAAAACCGTGTGTTGATCGTTGTTGAAGATACTGGGCCGGGCATTCCGGAACAGGCATTGGCGAAAATATTTAACCGCTTTTATTCCGAGCGCCCTGAAAACCAGTTTGGCAATAATTCTGGACTTGGCTTGGCAATTTCAAAGCAGATTATAGAAGCCCATGGCGGGGTCATTTGGGCGGAAAATATTCGACCTACTGATGCGGATATCACCTCGGAACCCTTGGGTGCGCGTTTTGTTGTGGGTTTGCCCATTTGAATACTCGCGCAGGTGATATGGGCGATAAATCTGAACTTAACCTACATGCAACTTGTGTCGCCTTTGACGCAAAGGCAATTGTGATTACCGGGCGGTCAGGTTCGGGAAAATCATCGCTGGCGCTGCAATTGATTTCACTTGGCGCGGTCTTGGTTAGTGACGACCAGACGCGCATAACGCGTGTGGACGGCATGGTGGTCGCACATGCACCTTGCCGTCTGGCCGGTGTGATCGAGGCGCGCGGCATTGGATTGCTTCAGGTTCCTTATCAGCAGGATGCATTGGTCCAGCTTGTTGTTGATCTGGATGGTGATGCGCCGTCGCGTTTACCTGAACGCCGTGAAATAAACCTGTTGGGGAACATGATAGACACCATATATAAGGTGGATGGGCCGCATTTCCCGATGGCCTTGAAGGCTTTGGTTTTGGGTGGGCAATATAGTGGATAATAGGGAAAATAGCTTCCTTCAGCAGCGTGTGGTTATTGTTATGGGCCCTTCGGGTGCTGGGCGCTCTACCGCAATTTCGGCATTAGAAGATGCCGGGTATGAAGTTATCGACAACATGCCATTAAGCTTGATCCCGCGCTTGTTAAATGGCGCGCCTATTAAACGGCCAATTGCGCTGGGCATAGATACCCGAAATCGCGATTTTTCACCGGATGCGGTTTTAGGTTTGATCCAGCAGCTTTCGGGCCACGAGCACCTTAATGTTGAAACTGTGTATCTGGACTGTCAGCCCGATATATTATTGCACCGTTTTTCTGAAACCCGTCGCCGCCATCCGTTGTCTCCAACCGGAAGCCCGGAACAGGGTATTTCTAAAGAATGCGCCTTGCTAAAACCTTTGCGCGCATGCGCGGACATTCTTTTGGATACCACTGCTCTAAGCCCGCATGACTTAAGGGATGAGTTGCGTGAACGGTTGCACCCGAAAACCGGTGGCAATCTTGCTGTTACGGTTCAGTCATTTTCATATAAGCGCGGTATGCCACGCGGCCTTGACCTTGCCTTTGATGTGCGGTTTTTGCGAAACCCCCATTGGGATAAGGGCCTGCGTGACCTGAATGGTATGGATATGCTTGTTTCTGATTATATTGGCGCTGATCTGCAATTGGCACCATTTCAGGAAAAGTTGCTGGATATGTTAACCTTTCTTTTGCCAGGCTATGAAAAAGAAGGCAAAGCGCACCTGTTAATTGGTATAGGATGCACCGGAGGCCAGCATCGGTCAGTATTTATTACAGAAAATATTGCAAAGTTACTTGCAGGCGCCGGTTGGCAGGTGTCAACTAGACACAGAGAACTTTTGCGGCGCGAACATAAAGGCGAGTCGCAGTGATCGAGGTATGAAAATTTGATCGGGATTGTGATTGTTGCCCATGGTGGGTTGGCACGGGAATACCTGTCTGCTGTTGAGCATGTGGTTGGCAAGCAGGACGGGATTGTTGCGATTCCAATAGCAGCCGATTGTGATCGTGCTGAAAAACGTGATGAAATCCTGAAGGCTGCAAATGATGTGGATAAGGGTGATGGTGTTGTTGTCGTCACAGATATGTTTGGCGGCACACCTTCAAACCTTTCCCTACCCGCCTGCTGCAAACAAGATCGAAAAATTCTGTATGGCGCGAATTTACCTTTGCTGGTTAAGCTTGCCAAAACACGCCATAAAAGTGTTGAGGCCGCAACCAAAGCTGCCATTGACGCCGGGCGAAAATATATCAACTGCATGAGCGCTAATCAGGAGAGTCAGGTTTGAACTCTGAAACTAAACAAGACATTGAAATCATTAATGTAAAAGGTTTACATGCCCGCGCCTCGGCCCGTTTTGTCGAGGTGGTCGAGGCCCATGATGCGGATGCATCGGTTGCCAAAGATGGGCTTGAGGCTGAAGGGGATTCCATAATGGGGCTTTTAATGCTGGCCGCATCAAAAGGAACAAGCATTCACGTCATAACAACAGGTGCAGAGGCAATTAAGCTGATGCAGGCACTTCGTGAATTAGTAGCAGATAAATTTGGCGAGGAAGCCTGACCATTTTTAGAACAGCCTAGTGAGGTGGGCAATTTGATTGATAGAAACATTTCTAAGGGAGTACCCAAAGTGGTTTTCCCTAAATATAACCGCAACTCGATCACCTATGCTAATTCGTTTGTAAGCCCGTGGCAGTCACAACTTGTGCGGGTTATCGAATGGTTTACCGGCAAGGTTTCTATTTTAATAATGATTAGGCGGTTTGAAAAAATTGGCGTGCCAACGGGTCAGGGTTTTTGGCGTGCGTGCCTGGATGTTATGGGAATCAGGGTTTTGACCCCTGCATCTCAGATTGAAAACATCCCCCGCGAAGGCCCCGTCGTTGTTGTTTCAAATCACCCACACGGCATGATCGATGGTATGATTTTGTCTGAACTTGTTGCGAAAAGGCGGGGGGATTGCAAAACCCTAACTCGATCTTTTCTTCCTGGTCTTGATGCTATCATATCGACCTTTCTGATTCCGGTGCCTTTTGCCAATGACACAGATGCCCAGCGTAAAAGTATTGAAATGCGGGCCGCTGCGATGGCTCAGCTAAAGGCCGGCGGGGTTATTGCTATTTTTCCGTCAGGTGTGGTTGCGGCGTCCGAAACATTACTGGGCCCAGCGGTTGAGGCAGAGTGGAATGTTTTCACTGCACAGCTTATCCGCCGCTCCGGGGCGCGGGTTGTGCCGGTTTTCTTTCCGGGTGCAAATTCACGTGCTTACCAAATGGCCAACCGCCTTTCGGTGACCTTGCGCCAAGGGCTGCTGATTCATGAAATCGCGCGTATCTGCAATCGTTCCCAGACCCCGGTTGTTGGTGAAATGTTAAGCGACGCGCAAATGCAGAAATTATCCACCGATCCGCGCGGGTTTATGGCGTGGCTGCGCCAACACACACTTTCTTTGGGGCAGGATTAATCCTGTTGCATGTGTTTAGCGCGTTGGCACAGGAACATCACCGCGATAGTCATAAAACCCACGGTTAGTTTTGCGCCCCAGCCATCCGGCCTCAACATATTTGGTTAGCAGCGGGCAGGGGCGATATTTTGTATCGGCCAACCCTTCATGCAGTACGTTCATGATTGCAAGGCAGGTATCAAGACCGATGAAGTCAGCCAATTCCAGTGGGCCCATTGGGTGATTTGCGCCCAGTTTTAGGGATGTATCGATGCTTTCCACCGATCCAACGCCTTCATACAGGGTGTAAACCGCTTCGTTAATCATTGGCATCAAGATACGGTTCACGATAAAGGCGGGGAAATCTTCGGCTGGGGCGGCAGTTTTGCCCAGTTTATTAACGACGGCAAGGCAGGCCTTATAGGTCGGCTCATCTGTGGCAATGCCCCGGATCAGCTCAACCAGTTTCATCACAGGTACCGGGTTCATGAAGTGAAAACCCATGAACCGTTCGGGCCGGTCGGTGCGGCTGGCAAGGCGGGTGATCGAGATTGACGAGGTGTTTGATGTCAAAATGGTGTCTGGCCCAAGATGCGGCAGCAGGTCCTCAAAGATCGCGGCTTTGATGGTTTCGCGTTCGGCGGCGGCTTCGATGATCAAATCACTTGGGCCTAAATCGGTCAGGGTCAGGGTTGTTCTGATTCGCGACAATGCTTCGTCGCGATCTGATTCCAGGGATTTTCCCCGGCTGATCTGGCGGTCAAAATTACGTGTAATTGTAGCTATTGCCTGATCCAGGCTGTCCTGACTTATATCGTTCAGCACAACTTCATATCCGGCCTGGGCCAAAACATGTGCGATGCCATTTCCCATTTGTCCTGCGCCTACAACGCCAACCGTCTTGATTTCCATGTTCACTCCTTCATGTAGGCGCAACGCCTATTCCTGCGGTGCAGCATAAAACCTTTTGCAAAACTTAACATAGTCATAAGAATTTTTTCTTTAGTAGTTTGGAAAGAATTTGCTGCAATTCTCGTAATTGGGTGAAATTAGTGGAGTGGGTGGAATGACCTATGAGAATCTGGGCGGTAGCGCCCTTGATTACTATCCGTGTAGGTATGGTAAATCTAAATTATTATTTCGGGGGCCAAAGCGAAAGCTTAACCAGCCCTATGTTGCTGTTCTGGGTGGAACGGAAACCTATGGGAAATTCTTAACAAGACCATATTCAGCCTTGGTCGAAGAACGCATGGATCATGCCTTTGTGAATTTGGGCTGCATGAATGCGGGGCTTGATGTTTTTGTGAATGACCAAACCGTAACTGGTATCTGTCAAAATGCGGCTGTCACTGTAATTCAGTTGATGGGTGCGCAAAATATGTCGAACCGGTTTTATGCGGTGCATCCACGGCGAAATGACCGGTTTTTGCGGGCTTCAAATCTGTTGAAAACAATTTATCGCGAGGTTGATTTTACTGAATTCAACTTTACCAAACATCTTTTATCCGCATTGAAAGAGGCGTCAGCAGATAAGTTTGCAATGATCGAAGACGAGCTAAGAAGTGCTTGGGTCGGGCGGATGAAAAAGCTGATTTCCATGATTGATGGAAAAATTGTTCTGCTTTGGTTGGCTGATCATGCGCCGCATGCGGTGGATGATTGTGGATTTGATGGGGTTGAGCCTATGTTTATCGGGCGTGAAATGATTGATCAATTACGTCCCTTTGTTGCAGGCTACGGCGAAGTTGTTGTTAGTGCGCAGGAAATAGAAGATGGAAAATCCGAGATGCTGTTTTCTGAAATTGAAGCACCGGCAACAGCTGGAATGTTGGGTGCGATTGCACAGGAAAAAACGGCTGAGGTATTAGAAGGATTATTAACTAAAATTTTGTAATCCAGATTCTGTAACGAGTAAAAAAGGCCCGCCATCTGGCGGGCCTTTTGTTATTTTCTGTGTCTGAACTGTTTAAAGTGCGTCAGTCAGTGCCGGCACGGCTTCAAACAGATCGGCCACCAAGCCAAAATCGGCCACCTGGAAGATAGGCGCCTCTTCATCCTTGTTGATTGCGACGATGATTTTACTGTCTTTCATACCGGCAAGGTGCTGGATCGCGCCGGAAATACCAACGGCGATATACAGATCAGGCGCAACAACTTTGCCAGTTTGGCCGACTTGCCAATCATTAGGGGCAAAGCCTGAATCGACGGCTGCACGTGATGCGCCAACCGCTGCGCCAAGCTTATCAGCCAGCGCTTCGATCAGGGCAAAGTCATCTTCTGACCCAACGCCGCGCCCGCCAGAAACAACAATGCCTGCCGAAGTCAGTTCGGGCCGGTCACTGGCGGCAACCTTGTCTTCGACCCATTCGGATAGGCCAGGATTGTTGCCTGCACCAACGGTTTCGATAGCGGCTGAACCACCGTCGCCAGCGGCATCAAAGGTGGATGTGCGGAAGGTGATGACCTTGGTCGCATCCGAAGATTTAATGGTTTGAATGGCATTGCCTGCATAAATCGGGCGTTCAAACGTGTCGCCGTCAACAACGCCGGAAGCGTCTGAAATCACCATGACATCCAGCAAAGCTGCGACCCGTGGCATAACGTTTTTTGCGTCTGTCGTGGCTGGGGCAACGATGTGTGAATAGTCAGCTGCTAAGGACACGATCAGTGCCGCAGTCGGTTCAGCCAAGCGGTGGCCCAAACTGGCATCTTCTGCAACCAGCACCTTGGAAACGCCGGCGATTTTTGCGGCACTTGCGCCTGCGGCAGAGGCGGACGCCCCGGCGCAAAGCACGGTGATGTCGCCAAGTGCACCTGCTGCGGTGACGGCTTTGGCGGTGGCATCCAGTGCCAGTTCGCCTTCGTTAACTTCGGCAAGGAGTAAAACGGCCATTACACAGCCCCCGCTTCTTTGAGTTTCTCGACCAATTCTTCGACTGATCCAACGATAATCCCAGCGGCGCGACTGTCCGGTTCGCTGGTTTTGATGACCTCAAGGCGCGGTGTGACATCAACGCCGTAATCGGCTGCGGTCTTTTCATCCAAAGGTTTGCGTTTTGCCTTCATGATATTTGGCAGGGACGCATAGCGCGGCTCGTTTAGGCGCAAATCAACGGTGACGATTGTCGGCATGTTGACCTTGATTGTCTGAAGGCCACCGTCAACTTCGCGGGTAACAACGGCCTTGTCGCCGTCGATATCCAGTTCAGACGCGAATGTTGCCTGCGACCAGCCCAGCAGTGCCGACAGCATTTGGCCGGTTGCATTCATGTCATTATCAATCGCCTGTTTGCCGGCAAGAACCAGACCTGGCTGTTCTTCCTCAACCACTTTGGCAAGAATTTTAGCAACGGCAAGGGGTTCAATATCGGTATGCACATCATCAGTTGCGACAACCAGAATGGCGCGGTCTGCGCCCATCGCCAAAGCAGTGCGCAGGGTTTCCTGTGACTGCTTAACACCAATAGAAACAACAACAATTTCTTCGGCTTTACCAGCTTCGCGCAGGCGAAGCGCCTCTTCGACAGCGATTTCGTCGAACGGGTTCATCGACATTTTTACATTGGCAAGATCGACTCCGGTGCCGTCCGCTTTGACGCGAACCTTCACATTATAGTCAATCACGCGCTTTACGGGCACTAGCACCTTCATAGCCGTGTTACTCCTGATAAGTTCAAATTTCTTGATCTGGTTTAGCGATTATTCAGCTGGAAAAACAGAGCGAATCGACGCTTGGCGTCTTGCGACGTCGCGTTAATGGTATTTGAATGCAAGTTTAGGCGCTAACGGTTTGCGCCGGGTACCCACAGCACATCATTCGCACCGTTATTATTGGCGGCACGTGCGGCAACAAAGCACCAGTCCGACAGGCGGTTCAGGTACCGAATCGCGGCGGGCGTGACCTTTTGGGTTGTGGCAAGTTCAACCGCCAGGCGTTCGGCCCGGCGCGAAACAGTGCGCACAAGGTGAAGGTGGGCCGCAAGGGGCGTGCCGCCCGGCAAGATGAAGCTTTTTAGCGTTGAAAGATCGGCGTTTATTGCATCAATTTCTGCCTCAAGCCGGTCAACTTGGGCCTGCGTTGCGCGTAGGGGCGGATATTCAGTACTGGCATCCGCGTCGGTTTCGGGGCGGCACAGATCGGCGCCCAGATCGAACAGGTCGTTCTGGATGCGCGCAAGGGCGGCGTCCATGTCGCCCGATGCATGCAGGCGGGCCAACCCAACAACTGAATTTACTTCGTCAATTGTGCCATAGGTAGCAACGCGCAGGTCGTGTTTAACCACGCGCCTGCCATCACCAAGTGCGGTTTCACCGGTATCCCCGCTGCGAGTATAAATTTTATTTAGCGTAACCATTTCAGCGCCTTAACCATATATAAAGTAGAATAAGTGCGATTGCCACGGCCTGTGCCACAATGCGGTATCGCATGATCCGGTTGGCATGTTTGCGATTGAATTCACTGCCGCGGGCAAAGCCGCCTATACCTGTTGCAAGAATTACGGCAACAATCACTACCGAAAGTATAACAAGAATAAACAGGGGGTCCTGAAACATTGGCCATGTCCTTTTGTGCGCGCGGTATGGCTAGCTTAGGCATTCGAACGCAACACTGCAATGCGCCCTTATGAGTGCCCGAATATCCGGTCTTGCAGGCGCGTTGACAATAACCGCTTGGCAATTCCGGCGATATAGGTCGGGGTGGTCACATAATAACGCGGGCGCGGGCGCGCGGATTCGACTGCATGGATTAGTTTTTTGGTAACGGCCGAGGCCGGAAGTTCAAACGCATCAGGGCCGGTTTTTTCTTTGTAAAGCCGTTGAAGCAATGTGTTTTCGTATCGGGTGCGGTGGGGCGAATTTTTCCAATCAATCCAGCGTTCAAAATGCGGGATCGAATTTTTTCGGATATCGCTGGTGATTGGACCGGGCTCAATCAAAATGACTTTGATAGGGGTGTCTGATAGCTCGATCCGCAAGGTGTCGCTTAGCCCTTCAAGCGCGAATTTCGTGGCGACATAGGCCCCGCGCCAGCGAATGGCAGACAGGCCCAGAACCGATGAACAGTTAACAATGCGCCCATAACCTTGTGCGCGCATGATCGGCAAAACCTGTCGGGTAAGTTCGTGATAACCAAAGACGTTCGTTTCAAAAATAAGCCGTAGTGCGTCAGTTGGCAGGTCTTCACAGGCACCGGGCAAGGCGAAAGCGCCGTTATTAAACAACGCATCCAAGGTGCCGTTGGTGCGTGAAAGAATGGTTTGCAAGGTGGCTTTCATGCCGTCGGGGTCGGTGTAATCCAAAGGCAGGCTTTCCAGACCTTCGTCGCGCAGGCGGGCGCAGTCTTTTTCCTGACGGCAGGTTGCAAAAACCCGCCAACCGCGCGCCTTTAACCCATGCGCCGCGTCATATCCGATGCCCGAGGAGCAGCCGGTAATAAGAATGGTTTTTTCATTCACGGCTGGTCTGGTGACAAAAATTGCGAGGACATAAAGCCGGTCGCGCCGGTGTTTATCACAATGATTTGCGACCACCCGTCGGCGACTTCGCCCAGAAAATCAACGGCCGTACCACGGGTTAGTGAACCCACGATCGCATCCCCCGTCGAAGGCCCGCCGCGCATGTTTACTTTGGAGCCGGTCACGTAAAGCACCGGTAGCAGATTAACGGCTGGTTCCGTTTCGGTTTCAGCTTCAGCTTCGACAATTGGTTCGGGCTGTGGCGTAGGTTCAGGGATTGGTTCAGGTTCGGGCGTTGGTGTGGCTTCGACAATTGGCGCGGGTTCGGGGGTTGGCACGACCTCGGGCATGATAATTGGTTCGGGAATTGGCACAGGTTCAGGCGCCGCGACCGGTGTTGGTTGCGGTGTTGGAATTTCCACCACAATCGGCGGTGTAACCACGGTGGGGATTACGGTGGGTGTTGTTGGCAGGGGCGGGGTTGGCGCGACTATGGGGGTGGCAACTGTTTCACGGCCCAGCCGGTTTTCTGGCAAGCCTTCGTCGCGGCCAAACCACATCATCGCGCCGCCCACGCCAATTACCGAAATTAATGTTAGCCTGATAATGCCCATTTTTGATCCTATAGCGCGACTTTCAAGCAGCATAAACCATCCTTGTGGTGGGGAAAACCGGCTACATTTTTCTGACAGGTATATGTGGCCGCTTTACCCCTTGGATCGGGGTTGTTACACAACGATTATGAATGATTTAACCGATGACAACGATACCGGAAACCGCGACGTTTCCGAACCCCTGCGCCGCGCAATTGGCGAGCGTTATCTGACCTATGCGCTGTCCACGATTATGCACCGCGCCCTGCCTGATGCCCGCGATGGGCTGAAGCCTGTGCATCGGCGCATCCTGTACGCGATGTCCCGCCTAAAGCTGACAGCGACGGGCGGTTTTTTGAAGTCTGCCAAGATTAGCGGCGACACCATGGGCGATTTTCACCCCCATGGTGACATGGCAATTTATGAGGCAATGGCGCGCCTTGCCCAGGATTTCAGCGTGCGCTATCCGCTGGTACACGGGCAGGGGAATTTCGGCAATATTGACGGCGATAATCCGGCCGCGTCGCGTTATACAGAAGCGCGCATGACCATCGTTGCCGAGGCAATGCTTGAAGGTCTGAACGAAGATTCCGTTGATTTTCGGGAAAATTATGACGGGCGGCTAACCGAACCTGTGGTGCTGCCTGCGACGTTTCCGAATCTGCTGGCCAATGGCTCAAGCGGAATTGCGGTGGGCATGGCGACCAATATTCCGCCGCATAATATTTCTGAATTGATCGATGCCTGTTTGCACCTGATCCGCACGCCGGATGCGCGTGATGATACGTTGCTGAAATATGTACCCGGCCCAGATTTTCCGACTGGCGGCATCATTGTTGAGCCGCCAGAAAATATTGCGCAGGCGTACCGCACAGGGCGTGGTGGTTTCCGTTTGCGTGCACGTTGGGAGATCGAAGAACTGCCGCGCGGTCTGTGGCAGATTGTGGTCACTGAAATCCCGTACATGGTGCAAAAATCCAAACTTATCGAAAAAATTGCCGAGGTGATTCAGCTTAAGAAAATCCCAATTCTGGCCGATATCCGTGATGAAAGCGCCGAAGATATCCGCATGGTGATCGAGCCGCGTTCAAAAAATGTTGACCCCGAAGTTTTGATGAACATGCTTTATCGCAATTCAGATCTGGAAACGCGGTTCAGCCTGAACATGAATGTTTTGATCGACGGGGTGACGCCCAAGGTCTGTTCAATGAAGGAAGTGCTGCGCGCCTTTCTGGATCACCGTCAGGAAGTGTTGTGCCGCCGATCACAGTTTCGGCTGGAAAAAATTGACCACCGGCTTGAGGTGCTTGAAGGCTTTATCATTGCCTTTTTGAACCTTGATCGGGTGATTGATATCATCCGTTATGATGATACGCCCAAAGCCGCGCTTATGCGCGAAGATTGGGGGCGCGAACATGTGCGCGCTATGGATGAGGCTGATTATATCAGCCCGTCGCCTTCTGATGGTGAGCTGTCTGAGGTGCAGGCCGAAGCGATCCTGAATATGCGTTTGCGCAGCTTGCGGCGGCTGGAAGAAATTGAACTTATCCGCGAACAAGAGGCCTTGATGCTGGAACGCGCCGGGCTTGAGGACTTGCTGGAAAGTGAAGATGTGCAGTGGGCCAGCATTTCTGACCAGCTGCGCGAAACCAAGAAAGCGTTTGGTAAAAACTATGCCGGTGGCGCGCGCCGCTCTACATTTGCCGAGGCTGGACAGGTCGAAGATGTGCCACTTGAGGCAATGATTGAACGCGAACCCATCACGGTTGTATGCAGTCAAATGGGCTGGATCAGGGCGATGTCGGGCCATATTGATTTGACCCGCGAACTGAAATTCAAAGATGGTGACGGGCCGCGGTTCACTTTCCATGCGGAAACTACCGACCGGCTGTTGGTATTTGGCGAAAACGGGCGTTTTTATACGCTAAGTGCCGCAACCTTGCCGGGTGGACGCGGGATGGGCGAACCTTTGCGCCTGATCGTTGATTTGCCGAACGAGGCCGGAATTGTTGATTTATTCATTCATGTGCCCAAGCGGAAATTGCTGGTTGCCTCAACCGCCGGTGACGGTTTTGTTGTGGCCGAAGACGAAGTTCTAGCGCAAACTAGAACTGGCCGCCAAGTGTTGAATGTGCGCGGTGATACGCGCGCGCTGGTGTGTAAACCTGCTGCGGGTGACAGCATTGCTGTTGTTGGTGAAAACCGCAAAGTTCTGGTGTTTCCACTATCTGAACTGCCCGAATTGGGGCGCGGCAAAGGCGTGCGCCTGCAAAAATACAAAGACGGCGGGTTGTCGGATGTAACAACATTTACCTTGGAGGACGGGCTAAGCTGGCTGGACCCTGCCGGGCGCACCCGCACAGAAACGGCACTAACGGAATGGCAAGGCAAACGCGCCAGCGCTGGCCGTATGGCCCCGCGCGGTTTTCCACGCAACAACAGGTTCACCTAGGCCATGATGCAGCAGGACCTTGATACCGAATATGCAGGGCGAAAACCGCCGCTTTTCTGGCTGGCGGTTCGCACTGGCCTGTTAACGCTGCTGACGCTTGGGCTGTACCGGTTTTGGATGAAAACCCGCCTGCGCCGTTATTTTTGGAGCGCGGTTAAACCCGGTGGTATTCCGATGGAATATGTTGGCGACCCTTGGGAGAAACTGCTGGGTTTTTTGTTCGCTGTTGTTATTTTGTCGTTCTATATCGGGGTGGTAAACCTGATTCTGATGTTTTTCAGTTTCACCTTTTTTCAGAATAATTTTGCGGCCTACGCCCTTAGTTTTGCAGGTGTGTTGCCGCTAATTTTCTTCGCCCAATACCGTGCCCGCCGCTATGTTTTGGCCCGCACACGTTGGCGTGGCATTCGTTTTGGAATGGAGCCGGGCGCGTGGGGGTATACGTGGCGTTCTGTGGTGCATTGGCTGATTACGATTGTTAGCCTTGGCATTTTATGGCCGCGCATGACGTTTTGGCTGGAAAAATACCGGGTGGATCGCACGTTTTATGGCGACCAGAAAATGCATCAAGGCGGGCGCTGGACTATGCTGATCGCCCCGATGAAGCACGCCTATTTTGGCTTTGGTACAAGTGCCGCAATTCTTTTTGTGGCAATTTCAAATGAAACGCCTGCCTTGCTTGGCTTGTTTGTTTTTACCGTTCCATGGGCCATTGCCGGGCTGACATATTGGCGCGCGCATTCCTTTCGCCGCCTTGCCGAAACCAAGGAAGTCGGCGGTGTTGGCTTTGCCAGCGGGGTTAAAGGCAAGCAACTTTTCTGGACCTATCTGGGCGGCTATACATTGGTTTTCCTGTCCTTGCTGGGCGGGCTGATGTTGGTTTTTATAACCTTTGCCGCGGTTTTTGCCGGTATGTTTGGAATCGCGTCCATATTTGAAAATTTCGAGATTATGGCGACCAGTAAACAGCTTCCGGTTTGGGCAATCACTATGCTTGGAATTGCCGGGTATTTCGGCATGTTTCTGTTTTGGGGGGCCGCAAAATATACCTTTGTGACCATGCCGATCGTTGCCTGTTTTGCACAAACCTTGCGCCTTACCAATCCCGCCGCCCTGACTGAAATCAACCAGCGCGCCCGCGATGAATTCGCCGAAGCCGAAGGCTTTGCCGACGCGCTTGATGTGGGGGCTGCCCTATGAATACGATCCCTGAACAATATGATACCTTTGCCGATTTTGCCGATGGAAAAAGCGCGCGTTTGGCTCGCGTTGGCGTTCGGCTGGAACCGGCGGTCGCGCCTGACCGTTTGCATATTGGCCTGCCCGATGGTCAGGCTGTGGTCTGGCCAATCGAAGATATTCGCCAATTACCGGATCAGGCAGATCGTGCGGGGCTGGTTTTGTCTGCAGATGATGATCAGGTTTCGCGATTGTTTTTGCATGATGAGGCCGTGATTAAAGCGCTGCGGGGATTGGCACAAAATTTGCATCAACGCAAACCGGTTCAAAATAAATTCCGCCTGTTCAAATGGGCGATTGCGGCTGTGGCCTCGGTTGCGCTGATTGTTATGGTGCTGGTGCCTGTTATGGCTGATCAGCTTGCGCGAATTTTGCCGCCTGAAGGCGAAAAAGCGCTGGGCGACACCACGTATGAAAACATCAGAACGGCCCTGAATGAAACCGGAATTGCCCCGCTTAAGGTTTGCGAAACACCTGCCGGATTGGCGGCGATGCGTAAAATTTTAACCCGCCTGAACCCCGATGATGATTTGCCCTACAAGATACAGGTGGACATTCTGGACCATGAAATGGTCAATGCCTTTGCCTTGCCTGGTGGGCGCATTGTATTTTTCCGTGGCCTGATCGAAGCTGCCGAAAACCCTGAAGAAGTCGCAGCTGTTTTTGCCCATGAAATCGGGCATGTGGTTAACCGTGATCCGACGCGTGATGCGTTGCGCGCGGCTGGCTCAATCGGGGTTTTGGGGCTGTTATTTGGCGATTTTGCCGGTGGTACACTTATTCTTTTTCTGGCCAACAGCCTTGTAAACGCGACCTATAGCCAAAAGGCCGAAGCAGGGGCGGATGTCTATGCACATGGTTTGATGTCGAATGCGGGACTGTCGCCTGCTGCCCTTGGCACGATGTTTGAACGCCTGCGTGCCAAGCATGGGGATGCCGAAGGGCTGGTTGCACATTTTGCTGCCCACCCAGCACTGTCAGACCGCATTGAGGCCAGCATTTCCGCTGCTGAAGGGTTTGAAAGTACAGGTCCGGTTTTGACACCAGAAGAATGGCGTGATTTGCGCAATATTTGTGGGACTTCGCACATTATTGAAGGTACAGGCGCCCCAACCCCCAATACTGTGAGGGATGGCAACGGAAATGGCACTAAGACTGGCGGCCAGTTTGGGTCCGGCAATAAGTTGCTGCCTGCGGATTGAATCATCCTGACTTTGATTGCCTCTGGCAACATTATCGGGTTACGGTGCGTTAATCAGGAGGGCAAATATGACTCGTTTATTAAGTGCTATATTATTGTTGCTTGGCGTTGCCGCGTGTGAAAGATTTGAAGATCTTGATCAGGCGCCCGAGCCCATGGGCCGCTTCTTGCTGGGGCATAATATCGTTGTTGTTAACGAACCTGATATCGGACCGCTTTCGCGCGAAGCCAGTGATGATGAATGGCAAGCCAGTGTCGAGTCTGCCATTTCCGAACGCTTCTCGCGTTACGATGGCGATAAATATTTCCACATTGCTGTCAAGGTTGAGGGGTATGCCTTGGCTGTGCCCGGCATTCCTTTTGTGGCATCTCCAAAGTCAGCTTTGATTATCAGCGTTACATTGTGGGATGATGCAAACGAGGGAAAACTAACCGAAGAACCCAAACTGTTTACTGTTTTTGAAAAACTTTCGGGTGAGACATTTGTCAGCTCGGGTCTGACGCAGACAAAAGAACAGCAAATGGAAAACTTGTCACGGAATGCGGCAAAGATGATTCATGACTGGATGTTGAGGAACCCGGATTGGTTCGGGGATCCTTCGCTTATGGATCCAGAAAATACATCTGTTGGGTGGCCGCGTCCTGTGGCCGAAGAAGAAACTATTACGCCTGATTCTTGATTTTTGGGCCACTTGGGTCGTGGCGGGTCAGGGTTTCATCCATTGTGCCGTAACAAATTTGAAGTGGTCTGGAAAACAGTTGTCTTTTCACTAGGACAGAGTGCTTTTTAACAGAGTCTTTAGTTTTTCAGGACCACTTCAGAAAAGGGTAATGGCCCCCTTGAAAACCTACGCTACATGCCGTACTCCGACCCAGCGTAGGGGTATAGCTCAGTTGGTAGAGCGACGGTCTCCAAAACCGTAGGTCCCGGGTTCGAACCCTGGTGCCCCTGCCAAAGGCCACATAAAATCAAATTACCAGAGCATTTTTCTGGCGCCTGTTTGGATGGGTTGGCCTAAGTGTATAGGCCCCAAATTATAGCAACTGACTTCCAGTAGGTGAATGTATCTGGCTGATTAAGGAAGCAGAGGCCGCCACTCACTTCACCATAAGTTTTGCCAGAAACAAACATTGTCTGGTCTGTTTTAGACCAAAATCCATGATGTAATTCATGCGCTTTTTGTCATCAGAATACTTCTGACGCGTCTAACTTAGCAATAAGCAAAGTAATTTGCTGCCGCTCTTTAGCTGTAAGCATTTCAAGGTTGTCCATGAAGGTTGCGGATGTAATCTGTCGCTATCTACCATAAAACCACCCGAAATACCCCCTAAAGTCCGCCAAATTCCTAAAATCCTCAGCGCCAAGTGGGGGATATAGTGGGGAATCTGTTGTTTAAAAATGGCATAATATTGGTTGATACCAGTGATTTACCAGAAGGCAGTGGCGGAGCAAAGCGTCTAAAGCTAACCAGTCTCTACTTTTACCCTGCTAACAGGGAAATTAGCAGGGTAATTTGTGCGTTTCAGGCACTTTATATGATTTTCACGCGGTTTAGCTTCGTAGCGACAATGCCTTACGGAAGAGTTCCCTAAGAAAGATAACAGGGAATACTTTCAAAGTAACAAGGTATTTATTTGAATAAGCAGGGAAGCGAATTTCTATTACGCAGCAACTTATCGTTCGAAAATCCACAATTAACCGAGCATTATTCATGCGCATAAGGGTTTAAATGCAAGAATAGAAATCGGCCGAAAGCGACCCAGTGCTTCCATTTGAAGCTAGTGCTGTGGCTGCAATTGAAATGCATAGTTCTATCGAAGCACGGCT
>DAOUQO010000197.1 GCA_030625565.1 Aliiroseovarius sp.
GGCACAATCTGGCCGCACCGACATCGAAGTCATCATCGAAGACGACCAACGCAAGCCCGACGTGGCGGTGCACCTGGCCGACAAAATGATCCAATCCGACCGTGTTGACCTGCTGACAGGCATCATCTGGTCCAATCTGGCGATGGCGGTTGTGCCTTCGGCAGTGGCGCAGGGCAAATTTTACCTGTCACCAAATGCTGGCCCCTCGGCGCTGGCGGCTGCGGGCTGTAACGCCAATTACTTTAACGTAGCATGGCAAAACGACAACATGCCCGAAGCTGGCGGCGCATATCTTGCTGCCGAAGGTTTTGAAAACACCTTCTTGCTGGCCCCCAATTACCCAGCTGGCCATGACATGCTGACAGGCTTCAAACGCTTCTTTACCGGCGGCATTTCCAACGAGGTATATTCCAAACTTGGCCAAACCGATTACGCCGCTGAAATCGCACAAATCCGCGCATCGGGCGCTGACAGCGTGTTCTTCTTCCTGCCCGGCGGCATGGGGATTTCGTTCCTTAAACAATACGCAGATTCAGGTGTTGATATTCCGGTCTTTGGTCCGGCCTTCAGCTTTGACCAAGGTATTTTGCAGGCCGTGGGTGACGCAGCCCTTGGTGTAAAAAACACCAGCCAATGGGGTAAAGACCTTGATAACGCTGCAAATATTGCATTTGTTGAAACCTTTCAGGCTGAATTTGGTCGCCTGCCTTCGCTGTATGCCAGCCAAGGCTTTGACACCGCAAACCTGATGATCAGCGCTATGGAAACTGCTGATGTGGGCGACATGGATGCATTCCGCGCAGCCCTTAAGGCCGCCAACTTTGCATCCGTTCGTGGGGATTTTGCGTTCGCGTCAAACCACCACCCGATCCAGGACATTTATGTCCGCGAAGTGATCAAAGAAGGCGACATCTATACCAATAAAATCATCGGCACCGCGATGGAGGCACGCTCGAACGCCTACATTGATCAGTGTAGCATGTAAGCAATATCCGCCGGGCCGCTAACCATGTGGCCCGGCGAACCGAAAGTTCCCCAATGACCCTTATCTTATTTATCGAGCAGCTTTTGAACGGGCTGCAATCTGGCGTAATGCTGTTTTTAATGGCTGCCGGATTAACGCTTATCTTTGGCGTTATGGGGCTGATCAATCTGGCCCATGGATCATTTTATATGATTGGCGCATTTGCAGCAGCGGCAGTCGCGGCGGCCACAGGATCATTCCTGTTGGCGCTGATTGCCAGCCTTGCGGCGGCAGCTTTGGTTGGATCGTTGGTTGAATTAACCATTATTCGCCGCCTGTATGACCGCGACCATCTGGATCAGGTTTTGGCAACCTTCGCATTGATCCTAATCTTTTCCGAAGGCACGCGCTGGCTGTTTGGGTCGTTCCCGCTGTTTCTGGATATTCCTGATTATCTGTCCGGCCCTGTCACCCTGCCCTTTGGCATTCAATACCCGCTGTACCGGCTGGCCATCATCGGCATCGGGCTGCTTGTTGCCATTGGCCTGTTCGCGCTGATCGCCAAAACCCGCATTGGTATCCAGATCCGCGCGGGCGAAAGTGACCGTGAAATGATTGGTGCGCTTGGGGTCAATATTTCGCGCCTTTATACCATCGTATTCGCGTTAGGCGCAGCACTGGCCGGTTTTTCCGGCGCCCTAATCGGCGCGATTCAGTCGGTGCAAGTCGGCATGGGCGAACCTATGTTGATCTTGGCCTTTGTGGTCATTGTGATCGGCGGAATCGGGTCGATCAAAGGCGCACTTGTCGGGGCAATATTGGTCGGAATGACCGATACGATGGGGCGGTTCCTGCTGCCAACAATTTTCGCCACATTCATGGAACCCAGCACCGCAACCACAATTGGATCGTCACTGGCATCCATGTCAATTTACATTCTGATGGCAGGGGTTTTGCTATTCAAACCCACCGGCCTGTACGGAAAGGCCTAAGATGCGCCGCGAAGCTTTTATAAATGCCGCAATATTCACCCTTTTGCTGGCGGTTCCCCTGTGGGCATACTGGGCAGATCAGCCATTCACCATCACGCTGGCCACCCGCGTCGCGATATTCGCATTGGCTGGCGTCGGGCTGAATTTGGCGCTGGGTCTGGGTGGCTTGGTCAGCTTTGGCCATGCAGTATTTTTTGGAATTGGCGGCTATGCCATGGGCATTTTGGCCAGTCATGCGCAAAGCTATACCCCGCTGATGGAGTGGCCCTTTACCTTAAACGGTACCAAATCCATGCCAGTGATCTGGCTGGTTGCAACGCTATCATCAGCGTTGGCGGCGCTGGCCATTGGTGCGCTTTCACTACGCACCGCAGGGGTTTATTTCATCATGATCACGCTGGCTTTTGGTCAGATGTTTTTCTATTTCACTATCTCGTGGCCGGCTTATGGCGGCGAAGACGGTCTGCTGATTTATGTGCGAAACGGCTTTCCGGGGATGAATACGCTGGACCCGATCCAGTTCTTTTTGATCTGCTTTAGCCTGCTTGCAATCGTGCTGTTTTTCATGGCCCGCCTTGCGAAATCCCCGTTTGGGTTGGCGCTATCGGCCGCACGCCATAACGAAAAACGTGTGCAGGCCGTGGGCATTGCACCCTATCGTTTGCGCCTTGTGGCATTCACAATATCGGGGGGAATCACCGGCCTTGCAGGCGCGTTATTTGCCGATCTGAACCGCTTTGTCAGTCCCAATATGTTTAGCTGGCAAACCTCGGGCGAGATCATGGTCTTCATCATCCTTGGCGGAACGGCCCGCCTGTTTGGCCCTGTGGCGGGTGCGGCACTTTTCATTCTGCTTGAACACTTTTTGGGCGGGCTAAGCGAATTTTGGCACATCTATCTAGGTGCGCTTTTGCTGGTTGTTGTATTATTTGCCCGTGGGGGCCTGATTGGCCTGCTGGCAGGTCGCGAGGTTGCCCATGACTAAGCCAATTTTAGACATACGTGGCATCACCAAATCCTATGGTGCGCTGATGGCCAGCAATGACATTTCACTAGACCTAAGGGCCGGTGAAATTCACGCCTTGATTGGCCCAAATGGTGCCGGAAAATCCACCCTGATCCGCCAAATTGCAGGAAACCAAGCTCCGGATTCTGGATCGGTTTGGTTCAACGGGGCAGACATAACCAAACTTAACACCGTGGCACGCGCCCGTTTGGGTCTGGGGCGGACATTCCAAATTTCGTCGCTGGCAATGGAATATACAGTGCTGCAAAATGTGGTACTGGGCAGCCTTGGCCAACGTGGCAAAGTATTTCGCTTTTTTGGCAATGTGATGAAGGACAAAGCCCTTGTCGCAGCGGGCTTGCACGCCCTTGAACAGGTCGGACTGCAAGACTTCGCAGGCATGCGCACCTCGGAGCTTTCACACGGCCAGCGCCGCCAGGTCGAGGTCGCGGTTGCCCTGACATTAAAACCCAAAGCGTTCTTAATGGATGAACCAATGGCCGGTCTTGGCGCTTCAGGTTCAAAACGTTTGATGGGCTTTCTGGATGGTTTGCGTCAGCAAGCGCCAATTTTGTTGGTGGAACATGATATGGATGCGGTTTTTGCCCTTGCCGACCGGATCAGCGTGCTGGTTTACGGCCAGATCATAACCACTGGCACCGCCGATGAAATCCGCACCAATCGCGAAGTGCAAAGCGCCTATCTAGGCACCGATGATGACACAGAGGTTGCCCTATGAGCCTGCTAAAACTATCTAACATCGCCGCGTTTTACGGCCCCTCGCAAGCATTATCAGACGTGCATCTTGAGCTGGCTGAAGGCGAAGTTCTGGCCCTGATGGGGCGCAATGGCATGGGCAAATCCACCACTGTTAAAGTGATCTGCCGACTGCTGAAACATCGGGGTGGCACCGTGACCTTTGACAAACAGGATTTGGGGGCAATGCCAGCCTACAAAGCAGCCCGCGCGGGCCTGGGTCTTGTGCCCGAGGGGCGACGCTGTTTTCCAAATTTGACCGTACATGAGAACCTGATCGCCGCCGCGCGCGCCGGTATGTGGGATTTTGCCGCTGTCGCCAAAATGTTCCCCCGACTTGAAGAACGC
>DAOUQO010000152.1 GCA_030625565.1 Aliiroseovarius sp.
TGCACCGGCGACGGGGTGAAACGCAGGCGCTCAGTGCCGCGCGGACCCGTCGGAAAATTGATCGGCTGACCGTAAATTCCGTAATGTTCCAACAACATATCCGACAATTCTTTGGTGTGCACCGGATTACCAACCATCAGCGGTACAATATGACTGCCATAATCACTAACCGGCAGGCCAAGCGCCTTAAGGCGCGTCTTAAGAATCTTAGCCTGGGTTTGCTGGCTGTCACGCAACGCCTGATCTGTTTTCAAATGCTTCACCGACGCCGCAGCGCCCGCTGCAATCGCCGGTGGAATTGACGTGGTAAAAATAAACCCTGGCGCATAAGACCTTATGGCGTCACACATTTTTGCAGATGCCGCGATATATCCGCCCATCACACCGTAAGCCTTGCCAAGGGTGCCGTTGATGATATCAAGCCGCCCCATCAGGCCGTCGCGTTCACAAACGCCCGCACCGCGTGGCCCGTACATGCCAACCGCGTGCACTTCGTCAATATAAGTCAGCGCGCCGAATTCATCAGCCAAATCGCAGATGGCTTCGATCGGGCCGAAATCGCCGTCCATCGAATAGATGCTTTCAAAGGCAATCAACTTGGGCGCAGCAGGGTCATCGGCCGCCAGCAATTCGCGCAAATGCGCCACGTCATTATGGCGGAAAATTCGCTTTGCCCCGCCATTGCGCCGCACACCTTCGATCATCGAAGCGTGGTTCAATGCGTCTGAATATATAATCAGGCCGGGAAACAATTTCGGCAGGGTCGAAAGGGTCGCATCGTTGGCGATGTAAGCCGAGGTGAAAACCAAAGCTGCCTCTTTGCGGTGCAAATCTGCCAGTTCGGACTCAAGCCGTTTGTGGTAAACGGTGGTGCCGGAAATATTGCGTGTGCCGCCAGAGCCTGCGCCGGTTGCCTCAAGGGCTTCGTGCATCGCGGCCAAAACAGCGGGATGCTGGCCCATGCCCAGATAATCATTGCCGCACCAAACGGTTACCGGCGCCTCGGACCCGTCTACCTTGCGCCACGTTGCATGTGGAAATTGCCCGCGCTTGCGTTCAATATCTATAAAAGTGCGGTAACGCCCTTCCTCATGCAAATTTGCAAGCGCTTGATCTAATTGAGCAGAATAGTCCACGCCATCCCTCCAGCGTTATGATTCCTGTCGCCCGAACTGTTTACACCTATAGAGCAAAAAAACATATATGAAAAAGCTGATACATGTTGACGCGGCCCTTATTTTTTGGGCCCACGCCATCACATTTCAACACAAGGTTGTTAAAACCTAATCCTCAGCGATACCAATCTGGCAATCAGTCGGTCCATCGGCACTGGCTGATTGCTCATTACAGCGCTCAAGCGCAACCACATCCGCGCCATTACCTTTGGCAATCACATAGGCACCTGTTGCCTGAGAATAGGCCAAATATTGTGGATCGCGCGGGTTACCCCATGAACCACGAAAACCTTCGGTCGCTGCAGTGCTTAGGCTAAATTCGCGTGGCTTATAGCGCTTGGGCAAAATTAATGCCACGGCCACACAATTATCAGGGCCAGACAAGGCGTTACAGGCGTCTACCGCGCGCGCGGCGGCGGCTTCGGGATTATGTAAATTATCGGAAAACCCCATAGTGTCCGGACCAATCGGGCGATCAGGCATCACCGCAATCGCACCGTAATAATTAATACTGAACCCCATAGACTGCCATTGCGCGGCGGTTTTCGGGTTTTGCAGCGCACCAACCAGACTTTCAACCTGCACCATGGTGACAATGTCGACCTGTGCGCCCTCGATCAATTGCACAACAAATTTCGAGCCCTTGAAAAGCTGCCTTTTGGCGTCCCTTGGCGACAACGGGTCGGCCATGGCTGCACTTACGCTGCCTGCTACGATTAGGCCGGTTAGAAAGGTGGTGAATATACGCCGCATTGCTGATCTCCGTTAAATATTTTTAGCATCTTAACCCGACAACCCAACAGGGGCCAGCGCCTTGGTCATACCTCTGGACAGGGCGCGCAGGCCTGCTACGCTCGCCCCAATATAAACAGGAGCGCCCATGAAACTTGATGCCGTACTTGCCCGCATAGATGCCGACCTTCCCGATGCAACTGAGCGCCTGCTGGCGCTGCTGCGTATCCCGTCGATTTCGACCGACCCCGCCTTTAGCGCCGATTGCGACACCGCCGCTGACTGGCTGGTTAATGACTTGCAAAGTATTGGTATAAATGCACAAAAACGCACAACACCGGGCCACCCGATGGTTGTTGGCCACGCAGATTGCCCTGCAGGATACACCGGCCCGCATGTGTTGTTTTACGGCCATTACGATGTGCAGCCAGTTGATCCACTGGAATTATGGGACAACCCGCCGTTTGAACCCGCAATTGAGCAAACCAAAAAAGGCGAAGTTATCCGTGGGCGGGGATCCTCCGATGACAAGGGCCAGTTGATGACTTTCATTGAGGCGTGCCGCGCATGGAAGGCGGTGCATGGCGTGCTGCCCGCCCATATTTCAGTGCTGTTTGAGGGCGAAGAAGAATCAGGTTCGCCATCATTGGTGCCGTTCCTGCGCGAAAACGCGGCCGAGCTAACAAAAGACATCGCCCTGATCTGCGACACAGGATTATTCGAAAGCGCTGTGCCCGCCATCACCACCCAGCTGCGCGGGATGCAGACCGAAGAATTCACCATCACCGGCGCCAGCCGTGATTTGCATTCGGGCATGTATGGCGGGCTTGCCGGTAATCCTATCCACGTTTTATCCGGCCTGATTGCGGGGCTGCATGATGATAGCGGACGCATCACGCTGGACGGATTTTATGACGGGGTGCAGGAACTTGGCGATGAAATCCGCAGCCAATGGCAAGGGCTGGGTTTTGACCACGCCGCATATCTGGGCGATGTGGATTTATCGGTACCTGCAGGCGAACATGACCGCACCCCGCTGGAAATGATCTGGTCGCGGCCAACTTGCGAAGTAAACGGAATTTGGGGCGGCTATACAGGGGATGGTTTCAAAACCGTTTTGCCGGCTGAGGCCCACGCAAAAATCAGTTTCCGCCTTGTGGGTGACCAAAATCCTGATGCGATCCACGAAAGCTTCAAGGCCTATATCCGCGCTGGCCTGCCTGATGATTTCAGCGTTGCCTTTAGCGATGCACGCGGCGCGGCGGCGTCGCAAATGTCCATCGACAACCCCGCCTTTGAAAAGGCCCGCAAGGCGCTCAGCGATGAATGGCCACGCCCCGCCGCCTATATCGGCTGTGGCGGCAGCATTCCCATTGCCGGACATTTCAAGGATATTTTGGGCATGGACAGCATGCTGATCGGGTTTGGGCGCGACGATGACCAAATCCATTCCCCGAATGAAAAATACGATATGGAAAGTTTCCACAAAGGCATGCGAAGCTGGGCGCGTATTTTGGCCGAGCTGGCCGAATGATCCCTGGCTTCACCAACGGGTTGGCGCAGGTTAACAGCGTTGAAATCGCCTATTCGATTGGTGGGCAAGGCCCGCCGATACTGCTGCTGCACGGTTTCCCCCAAACCCGCGCCTTATGGGCCCAAATAGCCCCTGAACTGGCCAAAACACGTACCGTGATCTGCGCCGATTTGCGCGGCTATGGCGCGTCGTCAAAGCCGCAGGGCGTAGCCGCCTACAGCTTTCGCGAGATGGGGCGCGACATGCACGCGCTTATGGCGCATCTGGGGTTTGAACGCTTTGATCTGGTTGGCCATGACCGTGGCGCACGCTGCGCGCACCGGATGGCGCTGGATGCGCCAGAAGCGATTAACACCCTGACATTAATGGATATTGTCCCGACATATCTGTTGCTGGATGAACTTAGCAGTCCGGTGGCGCGTGGCTATTACCACTGGTTTTTTCTGTCCCAGCCTGCGCCGTTTCCCGAACGGATGATTGGCGCAGATCCCGATTATTACTTTGAAAGTTGCCTGCTGGGCTGGGGGGCATCCAAGCTGGCGGATTTTGACGCCGCACAACTAGCGGCCTACCGCACAGCATGGCGCGACCCCGAAGCTATACGGGGCATGTGCAACGATTACCGCGCAGCACTAGATTATGATTTCGCGCTGGACAAGGCCGATTTGCACCGGCGCATCACCTGCCCGACCATGATCATGTGGGGGGCCGATGGCGCGATGGGCAAAGCCTATGATGTGGCGGCCACGTGGCGCGAGCGCTGCACAGATATCCGCGCGCAGCCCATACCTGGCGGGCACTTCTTTGTTGATACCGCGCCAGTTCAGACCACCGCCGCCTTGCAGGACTTTCTGTCGCTATAGGGTGGCCATGCGCAGAAGCTTGGCCGCCAACAATGCAAAGGGCGCCGCATGCAGCAACAGATCAAAAATATCGATTGGCTTGCGCAGGGTTCCCGCGCGCAGCATCTTCAGCTTTTCCCAAATGTGCGGCTCGGGAAAGAACGGCGCAAGCCCCAGCGTCAGCGCCCCAAGCACCGCGATTTGCAGGCTTAGCGCATCCAGTAATTCCAGCATTTATTCGCCCTTCGTGGTGCTGGCACCCATCCGCGCCAGTTTGGCAAACAGCACCAGCCACGGTGCGCCGTGCATCAACAGATCACCAATATCAATCGGCTTGCTTAACGTGCCTGCGACCAGCATTTGCAGTTTTTCCCACACATGCGGCGGCGTGAACGGGGCAAGGCCCAGCGTAAGGCTGATGATTAAAAGGGTGGAAAAGGGAATATTATCCAGAAATTTCATAGAAAAGTTCATGGCGCGCTCCTAAGGGTTTTGCCCCATTTAGGTGCTTGGCCACCCAGTTTGAAGGGGCAAAGTCGCACGGGCAGAAAAATAGATGAAATGCAGGGGTTTTTAACGCGAAGCGCCGTAAATGGCGCGGTTGACGGGACTCGAACCCGCGACCTCCGGCGTGACAGGCCGGCACTCTAACCAACTGAGCTACAACCGCGTTGAGGGGCTGATATGCGGTTCAATCGGGCACGTCAATGCCCACTTGTACGGTTTAAACAATCTTGCCAAACTACGGGTATATTCAGGAGTAAATTTATGGCCGATATTGCCGATATTAAAGTGAAACCCGACCAAAAAGCCGCTGATATGGCATACGAAGCCGCGCGGGTGTTAATTGAACAGGTGAAAAGAAATGGTCAGAAAAACCTTGATTTTTTTCGCCCCGAATACAATGCGCTCACAATTCTACCACCTGAAATACAAGGTTTAACTACGCTAAACCGCCTTGATCTTACAAATACACAGATAAGCGACATCTCCCTGTTGGCTGGGCTAACAGCACTGCGCGGGCTTAATGTTTCAGGTACAAATGTAAGTGATCTGCGGCCAATCATGGACTTAGAATACTTACGTCAAGGTGCAAGACAAAACCCCGATCAGGGGCTAACGTTTCATGATACCCCAGCGGCATATGGAAATGCCGAAATGGCCCGACTGGCAAAAATTGCAGAGACCAAGGATAGAACCAGCGAAACCCTTGATTACCTGAAAGCCCTTCCGCCTTCCCCCGATCCTTTGCCTTGGGACGTGCCCCCTCCGTCACGTCAGGATATCGCCGCACTTGAAGAGCAGGTAGCATCCCTTAAGGATAGCTTGGGGGGCGCCGAGGGTGAACTTCAGTTGTTAACCGTGGATGCAAACTTAAAACATAATGCGATACGCGATGCTATTGATAAGATGCACACCGACATGGAAACCACACAAACGGCATTCCGTGA
>DAOUQO010000073.1 GCA_030625565.1 Aliiroseovarius sp.
CCTAGCACCTTGGCCCCTGCCCCGATCAGGACTTCGTTACCGATTTTCGGGTGACGGTCTTCGTCGTCTTTACCGGTGCCGCCCAAGGTAACCGCGTGCAACATTGACACGTTATCGCCAACAACAGCCGTTTCGCCAATCACGATGGAATGGGCGTGGTCAATCATGATGCCTTTGCCGATACGGGCCCCAGGGTGGATATCGATGCCATAAATTTCAGACGTGCGCATTTGCAGAAAATAAGCCAGATCTTTGCGGTCCTGATGCCACAACCAATGGGCAACACGGTAGGCCTGCATTGCCTGAAACCCTTTGAAATAAAGGACCGGCTGCAGCAAACGGTGGCAGGCCGGATCACGTTCGGCAACCGCCACCAGATCAGCGCGCGCATGTTCAACCAAGGTGGGATCATCGCGGTGCGCCTCATCAGCGATATCGCGCAGGATCACCTGACTCATCTCGTTTGAGTGAAGCTTGGCGGCAATGCGATAGCTTAGTGCGCGATCAAGGTTTTTATGGTGCAAAACGCAGGCATGTATCAAACCACCCATCAAAGGTTCGCCTTTGATCGCGGCCTCGGCCTCGGCCGTTACACGGTCCCAAACTGGGTCGATCACTTGCAGGTTTGTGCGTGTTTCAGCCATTGGTACATCCTTTTATTGCTGCATTCGTTTACAACAGATAGGATTTTTGTACCATATAAGAAGATGCCTTCACGGGAATTTTAACGATCCAGTTCAACAAGTAGCAGGTTTTAGTGCCGCCAAGGCGGTGAAAATCATGGCCATGCAAGCGGCATAATCTGGGTCATCCAAAAATGGCTCGCTGGTATGGGGATAGGCCAAAGCTGCGCTCATCAAGCTGCCATCGCCCCAGACAGGGTGCAGACCCCGATGGCGCGTGCGGTATATTTCTGCGGCATCCGCCTGGGCAAACAGGCTGGCAAGCAGGCCAGCCCGATCACTTTTTTGCAGCGGATACAGCACACAGGCCACCGCCGAAACATCGCCATGCAGAACCCTGCGCATGGCTAGACCGTAACCACGACACGGCGCGCAAGCCCGACGCCAAAGCTGTTGGATATTTGCGCCACATCAATATTGAACGGCGCGGCCAGACCATCAGCAGTTTGCATCGCGGCAGTATATACCCAATCAGGGGAAGAAACCGTGACCTCGCGTAGAATTGCTTCGCCGTCCAGCACCCTGATCTGGTAACTTTCGCTATCTTCACCAAGGGGTACTTCGACCGACTGCCAGCTATCGCCATCGATACGCGTGCGGCGAATCCAGTTAACCCCAAGATCACCGGCCCCGTCACGCACAACCTTTAGGTGTGCAGGCGCATAAGGGCGCAGGCCGATCCCGTTAAAGGCGTGGCTTTCATGGATATACACCGGATCATCATAGGGCCGCAGCGCAGGGCCAACGCGGTAGTGACGTGACAGGCCACGCAACGCCAGCGCCAGTTCAATTTGTCGCGGCGCACCATCAAGCAGCACAAAGGTTGACCCAACAGACCAATCCGAAGGCATCAGCGCATCACTGCCTAATTGTCCGCGCAGGCGCAACGAAAGGTCATAGACCCCTTCTTCAACCAAGTTCGCTTGGGAAAACTGGAATACCTCCCAATTATCAACGCTGCCATCGCCGATGGCCGCGACATTCGCACCGTTCAGCATATCCAGCGTTGGAACAGAATCCAGTGTTCCGCTGGAAAGCCTGACGCGCAAGGCCGGCCCGTGGTCATACAGGCCCGGCTGGGCGGCAAAAAGCTGGCTTTGTGTGGTGCCGATGATGGCGCGTGCCGGTAGCAACGTATTAAGCGCATATCCCGCATCACTTGAAGATGCATAAGCGGCAACACTTCCGGGCCACGGGGTTGCGGTGACGGCCAAATGTGGCGCATGTGCAACCTCATCCCCCGTCAGTAATGGCAGGTCCATAAACACAGGCAATACCGGCACTGCAGGCACGAATGGGCGGGGGCGCACGGTTGCTTCGACAGCGTCTGACGGGATATAAATGCCCGGCTCAACCCGAACCGCTTCGACGCTTAGATGTCCGGCCTGTTCAATCCGGTCCAGCCGGTACAGCTCACGCCCCTCATCTGTTTCAATCGCAACCACTTCGCCAGCCATATTAGCCAGATCCGACATTGGCAGGGCAAAGCGCGCCTGATCCCGCGCCACGCGGGCCTCGGCCAACCAGCGTTCAACAATGGCGCGCCCTTCACCTTGGGTCAGGACCAAAGGAATTTCGCTTTGGGATACCGCGCGGCTTTCTTCATCGGGGAATATTGCCTCGGTGGCGCGGGTTTCATAATCACCCGAAGCCTCGATAAAGCTTAGACGCAGGCGGCCTGCGGTTTCGGCGGCGGGGGCGCGAATTAGGTCCAGCGCACCGGCATCATTACCGGTAATTACCATTTGTGCGGGGTCAAGTGTGCGTGCTGCGCGACCGGTTCGTGAGGTGAAAACAACCTTGCCTTCGCGCTCGGCCGCCTCAAATCCATAGGCAAGCATCAAGGGTTGCAAGGCACTGCGCGCACCAGAAATATCACCGACGCTATAGCCGCGCACCAAGCCATACAGCTTTGATACGTCATAATCATTAACACCTGAGCGTTCGCAAATTTCGCCCACGACCGACCCCAATGAGCGCGCAGAAGAGCGCCCGTTTAGCCAGTGACCATGGGAATAATTGCCGCCATCGCTCCAAATTTCGGTGTTGCCGGGGAAAAACGGATAGGGGCGCGCATCCCATGCCCAGACATGGGCGCGGGCCATATCAATCATCTGCACGCTGGTTTCCACATCCGTTGGATTGTTCACTGGATCGGCCCAGAAATCATACATGGCGCGCAGATATTGCATCTGCATAAAGTCATCACGCCGCCCGTTTGAATATTTCGGCAGCTTGCTTTCCGAGCTTTTGGGGTCCAGAAATTTGTTGGGCTGGTTGGTGCCTTTGTCGATGGCAGCGCAGCCCAGTTCGGTGAACCAAATCGGTTTGGTGCCCGGCTCCCAAGCTGTCGGTGCCTCGCTACGCACCCCGCCAACGCGTTCATGGTGGGTGCGGCTCCACCAATTTTTAATGTCTTTATAACGCCAGATCCACGGCTCGCCATGGGCGCCATCGGTGATGTCTGTGCGCAGCTGGATCGCTTCGGCCTCGGGCGCATGATAATACCAATCGTAACCCTCGCCGCCCATAATATTGGCCTTGAGGTAGTCCAGATTATAAATCGAATCCCAGTTTTCAGCGTCGGTATGTTCAAACCCTTCGCGCCAGTCAGAAAGCGGCATGTAATTGTCGATACCGATGAAATCGATGTTGCCATCGGCCCAAAGCGGGTCAAGATGATACAGCATATCACCGCCAGCCTCGGGCGGCTGGTAACCAAAATATTCGGTCCAGTCGGCGCCATAGCTGACCTTGACGTCGGGGCCGAGAATGGCGCGCACATCTGCGGCCAGTGTGATCAGGGCATCAACCACGGGGAAGTTCCCGCTTGTGCCGCGAATTTGGGTTAGACCGCGCAGCTCGGACCCGATCAAAAACGCATCAACCCCGCCGATATCGGCACATAGATGGGCGTAATGCAAAATGAAACGCCGGTACGAAAACTCAGAAGGCCCAGTGTAATCAACACCGTTGGTTGTGACGGTAAAGTCCCCCGAAGCGGCAGCGCCAAAGAAGGTCGCAACCTCGGTTTCCGCAGCAGCACTTTGGTCGGGAGACCCCGCCTGTCCGGGGGCCAGCGACAAGGTAATGCGCCCGCGCCACGGCAAAGCTGGCTGGCCGACATCGCCTGCAGCATAGGGATTTGGCAGGCTATTTCCGCCCATTTGCTCCATTAGAACAAAAGGATAGAATGTCACAGCCTTGCCTGCATCACTGAGGGCAGTGATTGCCTCTTTGACAGATTGGTCAGTTGGTGTGCCACCATAAACCGGACGGCCCGCATCGGTTGGCACCAAGCCAGCACTGGCGCGATTGATCCCCGAAACGCTCCATGGCATATCATTACCATCAGTTGTTGCCTGTTCAACTTTAGGAGCAATCTGGCAGTCGCCACAGCGCAAATCATCGCCAAACCACGACACTATCAGCGACGCAGCCCCACAATTGGGCAGCTCGTCATTAAGCATATCAAGCGAGGTTGGAAAATCAGCCTTGCCACTAGGGGTATTGGTGTTCGAAGCACTGGTTATGCCCGGGCCGCTGGTCTGGTAAACTGGTGTGGTTGCCAGCGCATATTCGCCCGATCCGGGGATGATTGCCACCGCTTGCGTGCCGCGCGCGACTTCGGCGCTGGCATCGGGCTGTTCGGGGCGGATCACTTCAAAATTAAACGCAGGCACCCGATTGCCAAAACGGGTGACATCCAGATCCTCAAGCACCACATAGGCAATGCCGCGATAAGCCGTGGCAAAGCCCGCGCCATTCACTGCTTCGATTTTGGGGTCCGGCATTTGATCTTGCGATCCAAGATAAACCCGCATGTTGATATCATCGGGCGATATTTCCACCCCATCAGCCCAAACGCGGCCAACACGGGTGATTTCACCCTCGCACAGGGCGATGGCAAGGCTGGCTTTATATGAATATTCGGTTGTGCTTGGCCCGGATGAGAACCCTTTGCCACCACCCGAGGTCGCGGTGACCTCTTCGAACCGTGTGGCCCAAATTACCTGTCCGGCAAGGCGTGTACGCCCGTAAACCTGCCCGATTGTGGCGCCTTCGCTGGCACCAACAAGGCGAAACCGGTCAACCCTGCCTGTTTCTACGGGATCAGATCCCGACCCAAGCAAGCTTTGATCCAAAGCACGGCCAACCGTTGCGCCAATCGCGCGCCCGATCAAAACCGAGCTAAGCCCCAGCACACCGCCGCCAACCGAGGCACCCGCAGCCGCACCTAATGCAGAAAGAAGTATCGTCGCCATTACTTGGTCCTTTCAGGAAATGCAAAACACGCCACAATGCGGCGCGCCCAAGGGGCCGACAGCGGGCTTTCGACCACGCCGTGCCCTGTATAGGCATGAATGAATGTCGGAGCGGGCGCACAGGCGCCAACAATCCCCAAATGTTTAGCCACAGATCCCGCACGCATTCGAAACAAAATCACATCACCGACCGCGCGCGCCGCCACTGGTTTTTCATCCATATGCAGCCGCGCGGCCCGCCATAATTGTTCATCACGCCCCGGTTCGGACCAGTCGCGCGTATAGGCAGGCACCGCCACAGGTTCATCGCCCAAAAGTTCGCGCCAAACCCCGCGCAGCAGGCCAAGGCAGTCAGCCCCCGCGCCACGCGTGGTTGCCTGATGCACATAAGGCGTGCCAATCCAGCCACGCGCCAAATCGGCAATGTGTTCTGCACGATCCGCCATTATGCGATAGTTTCTTCGGGTGCTGTACGCACGTTCACAAATGGGCCGCCATCATTAACACCCGCGGCAATTGGATAGCTCATCAGCCAATCTTCGCCGGGGATATCGGGAAATCCACGATAGTTTACAAAGTTGTCAAACTTCAAACGGCAGGTTGGCGAAAGCTTGTCACATCCGGCCTCAATACGCAGCATATCCCCGGGGGCAATGTCAGCGCGCAGGCCCTCCCACAGATCGATCACCCGACCTGTATTGCCAAGCCGGTCGTTTTTGACCAAGCCAACCAAACCGGCTGCAGCGCCAGATAGCACCAGCACCCGACCCCGTTCAAACCAACGGTCATCAAAGCCTGTGAAATCGGCAAAACTGAACGTCACCCCGTCTTCGACCGTTTCCACGGCACGTTCAGACACATAACCGGGCAGCCCGAAATCAAACCCGCAACGCGCATCGCCCAGCACCGCCGAGCATGGCGTTTGATACACCCTGCCCTGCGGCTGGTTCAGGGTTTCGGCAAGGCCCATAAGTTCGGCCTGAAAACCACCGGCTGTGCGCGTGACTTCGCCCATAGTGCCGCGAAATTGCATCAGCCGTTCGGAAGGGTCCTGCCAATTCACCAACCAGGCTTCAACCACAGCGCCGTCATAGCGCCCGGCGCGAATATCGGCTTCGGTAACGCTGGCATCACTTAGGGCACCCACCGCTTCGCTATTATCAACCGAAAGGCCCGTGGATTGCATCAATGCCCGCGCCGTCAGGCCGGTATCAGCCTTGAAAACAAGGTTATCAAAGGTCAGATCACAATCATGATCGGTAAAACCCTGACGCGTGCCATCGCGACGCGTTAGCGCCCAGCAGCGGGCAAAATTTGTTAAACCAGACGCGATATGCGCCTGAAATTCTGGGGAAACAGCCATTATACACGCACCTCGACCACTGGTACATTAGGCACATCACCCGCCTTGAACGATGACACGGACGTCTGAATCCGGTCGGTATCAAAGCGCACAGGCACATCAAATTCAAAGCCTGCCGTGACCTCGGCCCCGATATCGGGCGCGGTACCAAAAGTAATAATTCCGGCCTCCAAATCCACGTCATAATGGATGGTTTCCACCAAGGCACTGCCTTGAATACCAACCTTGACCGAGCCAAGAACGGGCTTCTGGATCGGGCGCACATATTCATGCACACCGGATTTATAGCGCTTGGTCAACTGGAATTCGGTCCGCACCCCGTCGCCCCAATCGATCAGTTGATCGCTGTAATGGGGATCATTCGTGGGCAGGCAGGATTTGAAATCCGACCAGTCTTTCCAGCGAAATCCGAAAAGCTGGCCACGCCTGCTCTCAAAGAAGGCGATCAGCACCTCAACATCATCCAGGCTGCGCATGCCCACGCCCGCATCATAGCGGCGGCGCGAATGGGCCCAAGGCGTGTTTCGTTCCTCAAACCCGTTGGCCAAGGTGACAATTTCAGTGCGCCGTTCTGGCCCACCAATCGAGCCAAAGCTTAGATTTGGCGGAAAACGTTCTTCGTGGAAATTCATCTTTTACCCTCCTCAGCGGTGGCGTTGGCCACGCGCAAGTGCGCGACCCATCTGTGCTGCAATCTGGCCCTGTGAGCGGCGAAAGCCTTCGACATCCGGCGAGCTGATATTCATGGTGATATTCACCGGCTGACTGCCGCCATTACTGCGCACACCAAGACGTCCGTCCGCACCACGCGAAAGCGGCATGATCGCTTCTGGTCCTGCTTCACCCATCAATCCGGTGCCGCCGCGCATTGCAAATGTCGTGGCCGATGAAACAACACCGCCGCGCGCAAAGGGCGTCACCCGCCCCTGGCTGAACGCAGCGCCATTTTCAAACGGCATCATGCCATTCATCAAACCGCCAACCGCACTGGCCAGCAGACCGCCAAAATGGTCACTGACCGGTTTAATCGCGGCGTTATACGCTGCATCAACCATGCTTTGGCCAACACCGCGCATGGCGTCTGACAGTTTCAGCCCATCAAATACCAGCCCGTCAAATGCTTTGCGTAAACCACTTGATATGCCGCGCGAAAGCACGTTCACATCTGTGCCCAGATCCGCAATCGTTGACTGCATTTGTTTTAGCTCCATGCCAAAGGCAGCAGCCACGCTTTGGGCGCCTCCCAATGCGCCCTCAAGCGCATCGATTTGGTCGCCAAAGCCATCAATCGAGCCTAAATCACCCATCGTTCTCTCCTAAATTATCGTCCGGATTGCCCATTTGCACCCGATCAGGAAATGCCTGCGCCAACTGTTCCAGCCGGGCGCGCCCCATCGGGGCTTTACCGCCATCCAGACCCAGCTTCAGGGTCAATTCGGCAGGCGTCAGCGCCCAGAAATCACGCGGCGCAAGGTTTAAATGGCGCAAGCCAAGGCGCATTAAGGCTGGCCAGTCAAAATGTCCGGCCTCAGCCATTTTCACCGTCACCCGGCAGGGCAAAGGCCCGCGCCAAAAGCTGGCCGGCAACCTTTGCTGCCTGAACAGGGCCGCCTGCGATCTCGGCGGACAGTAAATCCGCCGATGATCCATTCCAGCCGCCACCACGAAGGCCCGCAACAATCAACGCCAGCACATCACGCGTGGAAAATGCGCCGCCCTCGAACCGTTCAACCAATTCGATCAAAGTGCCGGCTTGCAGGCGCTCTTCCAGCTCCGCCAATGCGCCCAAAGTAAGTTTGAGCACATGGCGTTCCCCATCGATGGCCAACGCCACCTCTCCCGTCCATGGATTAGCCATATCAAAGCGCCGTGAAGGTCAGTTCGCCAGCCGAAGCCATGGCCAATTCATAGGTCGCCTCGCCATTATGCGATCCGGCATATTCGATCTGGGTGATCATAAACGCGCCTTCGATCGTGCCAAAACCGGGCACAATTACCTGAAAATCAGGAACTTCGCTATTGAAGAACACCGCACGTGCGCGTTCATCTGTAGTGGCATCCTTGAACACCCCCGAGCCGGAAATCGCGGCGGATTTAACCCCCGCCCCACCCAGCAATTCACGCCATCCACCTTGGCTTTCAAGGCTGGTGACATCAACGCTTTCGGCGTTAAAAGAAATCCGCTGGGCACGAAGCCCCGCGATAGTCTCGAACGTGCCAGTGCCAGTCATGTCGAGCTTGATCAATAAGTCTTTGCCGTTTTGGGCAGCCATAGCCATTACTCCGATTAGAAAATTATGTATAGATTTCAGTCGTCTTGAACACGGGCATGGAAAATCAGGTCAATGCGACGCACATCTGCATCTTGAACCCGACGCGCCCGCGCCCGTTGGAAATTCAGGTAAATCAGGGTGCCGCGCGTCAGGGTCAGGCTGGCATCGACCAGCGCATCATTGACTGCCGCCGCGACCTCTTTGGCACCGGTAAAACCGGCAGCGTCAGTTACCACACTGACGCTGAATTCATGCAAAGCACCATAGCCTGTGCCATCGGATTTTTCCGATACATCCTCAGGCCCAAGGCTGACATAGGTGCCGGTGGTGGGACCAAAAGGCGCGGAATCGTACACCGCAGCACCAACAAGCGCCGTCAACGCAGCGTCAGCCTGAAGCTGTTGATACACCGCCGTCTGAAGTGCGCCAGAAACGCCATAACTCATACCGATACCTCCTCTTGTGCGAAGCAAACCAGATATTGTGCGGCCTCATCGCTTTCGGTTACCGCAAGAATGCGAAAATAACGCGACCCGGACCGGAAACGCTGTTCCGGCTTGGGCCGTGACGCCGCCCCGTGGGGGGCCGCCCGCACCGTAATGCGAAATGGAATTGAACTGACGGTCATAAATTCAGCCGCTTTTTCACGGCCTGTTCCGGCCTTGATTTCGGCCCACAGCACGCCCAGTTCAACCCAGGTGGTGGTAAAACCACCGGCGCCATCGGCGGTGCGCTGGGGTTCTTCCAGCGTCAGTTTCCTGTTTAAAATCGGCTGCATCATGCGCCACCTCCGCCACCAAACAAGCGCACAACGCGGTAACGCTGGATCAACGATGTCACGCCAAACGGGATTTCACCGTTGCTGGCAGCACCCGTATTGCGGTGTTCATAATAATGAGCGGCCAGCAACATGACCGCCTGTTTCAAGTCGGCAGGGACATTCACCCACGCTGCCCCGAAACCCGCATCAAAAACAATAATTGCAGTGCCACCAACCGGAATTGCCGGCAGGCAAATACTGGATGAAACCAAACGCGGGCGGTGCATATCTTTTTCAAGGTAATACCGGTCTGACGCAATGGTTTCAGATGCGCCAAGCCTGTCGGTAATGGTCAGCGACGTAATGGCGCTTACCGGCGCAGTTGGCAGGGATTGCGCAGACAGGTCACGCCAGGCGGTCAACGTCCAGCTAAAATCGCGCGTTATCAGCATCTTGCCGGTGCGTCCTTCGATCATCGCCATTGCAGCGCGCAGGTAGGATTCCAGCACATCATCTTGCACTGCGTCATCGCCAAACCCGGTGCCCAGGCGCAAATGGTCTTTGAATTCCGCGACTGGTATGGCCGTGCCCGGCAGCGTGGTCAGCTCGACTAACATCATGGATTCTCTCCGAAATTCGGGCCCTCATTGTATGTCCTGAAGGATCGGGTGCGCGCCTCAACGTTGCTCGGACGGAGGGGGAGCAGCTAGACAACGTCTAAAAATGACGCGCACCCGTGCCCGCGCCCAACCCTAAGGCCAAGCGCGAACCTGTTTTCGGCGCTTTAAGCGATGCCGAATTTCAACAGCTTGATCGCAGCAAAGTCGCTGACATCACCGCCCACGCGTTTCGTCGCATAGAACAAAACGTGTGGCTTGGCCGAGAACGGGTCGCGCAAAATGCGCGTGTCAGGGCGTTCGGCAATCGTATAGCCACGGCCAAAATCACCAAATGCAACCGAGAAACTGTCGGCAGCAATGTCAGGCATGTCTTCGGCAATCAGCACAGGATAGCCCATCAGGCGTGCAGGCTCGCCCGCAGCAAGGCCATCGGACCACAAGAAACGACCGTCAACGTCCTTCATTTTGCGCACAGAACCGGCGGTTTTTGAGTTCATCGCAAAGCTTGCACCAGCGCGGTAATCAGCACCCAAAGTATAGGTCAGATCAACAATCGCATCGGCAGGATCAGTGGCGTCAAACGCACCGGATGTTCCGGTAAAGACATAACCAAGGTTGCCCCAAGTCCAGCTTGCATCATCAACCATGGTCTTGGTCAAAATGCCTGTTGGCTTGTCGATGCCGTCACCATTGATGAAGGCTGCAGCTTCGGAGCGGGCGAATTTTTCAGCCACGCGACCAGCCATCCATTCATCGATATTGAACGCGCTGTCATCCAGCAGACGTTGCGAGATTTTCGGCAATGCCGAAAGTTCATGCAGCGGAATGGAAATACGGCTGATTGTTGGCGTGCCGGTTTCAACTGTCGAAGTTGTTTCGTCAGCCCAGCCAGATGCCAGATCAGATTGATCAATCAGCACGTC
>DAOUQO010000040.1 GCA_030625565.1 Aliiroseovarius sp.
TTTTTCGATGCAATCGCCCCGATTGTGCATGCTGACAGCATTGATATGGATATCGTTTGGGCGCAGTCGCGTTATGACAAGGGTGAAACCGAGGCCGAGCAGAAAGCATACCTGAACTGCCCGATGACCAAGCCGCAATACGAGGCCTTTATTGACGCCTTGCTAACGGCTGACAAAGCCGAATTTCACGAAGGCGAAACTGCCGGATATTTTGATGGCTGCCTGCCGATCGAAGTCATGGCGGAACGTGGCCGTGAAACCCTGCGTTTTGGCCCGATGAAACCCGTTGGCCTGACAAATGCGCACCGACCTGACGACAAGGCCTATGCGGTGGTGCAGCTGCGCCGCGACAATAAATTAGGTACCTTGTTTAACATCGTCGGGTTTCAGACCAAGATGAAGCACGGCGCGCAAGTCGATGTTTTTAAAACAATTCCCGGTCTGGAAAATGCGCGTTTTGCCCGACTTGGCGGCATTCATCGTAACACATTTATGAACTCGCCGACATTGCTGGATGACCAGATGCGCCTGCGCACAGCGCCCCATATTCGTTTTGCCGGACAAATCACTGGCGTCGAAGGTTATGTTGAAAGCGCGGCAATGGGGCTTTTAGCCGGACGCATGGCAGCGGCCGAAATCCAAGGTGAACCATTGCAAACAGCACCGCTAAACAGCGCCATGGGGGCAATGATCCACCACATCACCGGTGGGGCCGAGGCCAAGACATTTCAGCCAATGAACGTAAATTTTGGCTTGTTTCAACCTGTTGAAGGCCTGAAAGGCGGGCGCCGGGGCCGCAAAGACCGCTATAAAGCCTATAGCGATCGGGCCAAGGCAGAATGGCTTGACTGGATGCAAAGCAACATTAAAAACGTTCTGCATCAACCTGAAAACAAATGACTTTTACAACGCGCTTCGCCCCATCCCCAACGGGTGATCTGCACCTTGGCCACGCCTTTAGCGCCTTAACCGCATGGGATATGGCCCAAGCCGAAGGGGGCGTAATGCGCCTTCGGATCGAAGATATTGACCAGCCCCGATGTCGTCCGAAATTTGAGGCCGCGATATTTGATGATTTGCACTGGCTAGGCCTTTCGTGGCCCGAACCTGTGATGCGCCAATCAAAGCGCAGTGCTGCCTATGACGCGGCTCTTGCCCAGCTTGAAGCCGCAGGTTTTATCTATCCCTGTTCATGTTCACGCGGTGATATTAGACAGGCGCTTTCCGCCCCTCAAGAAGGTACGCCGGCCTTTGGCCCAGATGGCCCGCTTTATCCCGGCACATGTCGCGGGCGCCTGATGGCCACGCGCCAACCCGGTGATGCCCTGCGTTTAAACATGGCCAAGGTAATGGCCCATTTAGGGAAAACCGCATTTTCGTTTATTGAAACGGGGCCGACATATGCCGGAACACATCATGTGGATCCGAACCACCTGTTGGAAAAAATCGGTGATATCGTTCTGGCGCGGCGCGATATAGCAACGTCTTACCACCTGTCGGTTGTGGTGGATGATGCCGCCGAAGGGATCAGCCATGTGGTGCGCGGCGCGGACCTTTTTGAAGCAACCCAACTGCATGTTTTGCTGCAATTTCTGTTGGATCTGCCAACTCCGGTTTATCACCACCACCGCTTAATTCGTGATGTGGCAGGCACACGCCTTGCCAAACGTGACAAAGCGCTTTCGCTATCAACACTTCGCAAAAATGGTGCAACCCCTGCCAGTGTTCGTGACCTTGTGGGGCTTTAATCCAAGGTTACGATTTCCGTTTCGCGACCATCTTGAATGGCCGTGTAAAAACACGTCCGCCGCCCAGTATGGCATGCCGCACCTGTTTGGTTAACCAAGACCAGCAGGCAATCACGATCACAATCAAACCGCATCTCAACCAAGGCCTGCAAATTTCCAGATGTCAGGCCCTTGACCCAGTATTCTTGGCGCGAGCGGCTCCAATATGTGACATTTCCGCTTTCCAGCGTGCGCTTGACCGCCTCGCCATTCATCCAGGCCAGCATTAGGACTTCGCCGCTTGTTGCATCTTGGGCAATCGCCGGAATTAATCCGGATTGATCAAATTTTAGGGAATTTACATCAAATATCACAGTGCATCCTTTTCAAATCAGATTTCTACACATAAATATGTCGAGGCGAAAGCAAGGGAAAGCCATGAATAACGATAATGACCTTATAAAGCTGTATTCAAAGACTATTTTGAGGCTGGCTGCGGATATTCAGCATGCTGGCCGTCTGGAACAGCCACAGGCAACTGCGCGCAAACGTGCACCGCTTTGTGGTTCCAGCGTCAATGTTGATCTTGTGCTTGCTGATGGTAAAATAGTTGAGTTTGCCCAAAATGTGCGTGCTTGCGCACTTGGGCAGGCCTCGGCCTCTATTCTTGGACGCGTGGCTATTGGGCTGGATCATGTGGCCCTGGCCCGTGCGCGCAACCAATTGGCGGCAATGCTGAAAGAAAACGGCCCCACCCCAACGGCACCATTTGAAGAATTGGAAGTTTTGCGCGCGGCGCAGGATTTCAAAAACCGCCATGATTCAATTTTGTTGGCCCTGGATGCCACCTTGGATGCCTTTGATATTGCTGAAAAATCACAAGTATCTTAAGCTTTTAACATGATAAAAAAAACGCCGCTCTTCCATTTGGAAGGCGGCGTAAAGTTGTGCGGATATTTGTTTCCAGTATGAGCGGGGGAATAAGGCAGACCCCGAATTTAGTGGCAGGCAGCCACATAGGCATCTAAGTTTGGGACAGGATGCAAGGCACCGGAAACATCCGCAGGCAGTGATCTGTTAGGTCAACCCCGGAAGGTGAAGGCCACCAATAAGAACGATAATCAGCGCAGCACCCCCGGCAAAATCCTGCCAGATGGTTTTTTCTGCGCGCAGCAAAACGGCTTTTACTTCTTTCAACATGGGTTTCTCCTGCTCTCTATATTTTTGTGTGGGCCGATTACGGCACCCTTTGTTGCTCCTTTGTTCTCACGTCACTGGCCCTTTGTAAAGAACTTATTAAGAACATTTGTGAACTTCTGCGAACACGCCGCTTAACCTATTGAAATCAAACGTATTGCTTGATCTTGACGCATAAGCCACAAAAGCACCCGGGCCGCCTGTCCACGTGTTCCGGTTAGATCAGGATCATCCAAAAGTAATTTTCGTGCATCATTTTGTGCAATTTTCATCAATCCGGCCTGATGTTCTAAATCACCGACCCAGAACTTCGGAAGCCCGGATTGGGTGGTGCCGATAACATCCCCCGCTCCGCGCATCTCCAAATCCACCTCTGCAATGCGGAAACCATCTTCGGTTTCACGTAAAATAGATAAGCGTTTGGTGCCACTTTCCGTTAGCGGCGGCTGATATAACAGCAAACACGTGGATTGCACCGAACCGCGCCCTACCCTTCCGCGTAACTGGTGCAGCTGTGCCAACCCAAAATGTTCAGCCCGTTCAATCACGATGATCGATGCTGCGGGGACATCAACCCCGACCTCGATTACTGTTGTTGCAACCAGTACTTTGGTATGTCCGGCCTGAAAATCCGCCATTGCGGTATCCTTGGCCGCCGGTGCCAATTGACCATGCACCAGCCCAACATTTTTTTCCCCCAAGGCGGCGCGAAGGTGCTTAAATCGTTCTTCGGCGGCAGTCATATCCATGACTTCGCTTTCTTCAACCAACGGACAAACCCAATAAGCCTGCTGGCCAGAATTAATTGCATTTCGCAGGTGTTCGACCACCTCATCAAGCCGCGAAACAGGCATGCTGGCTGTTTTAATAGGTTTGCGGCCCGGTGGTTTTTCATCCAGAATCGATACATCCATATCGCCATATTGCGCCAGCTCAAGGCTGCGTGGAATTGGCGTTGCCGTCATAACCAACACATCCGCAGCCGCCCCCTTGGCGCCAAGCTCCATTCTCTGGGTCACTCCGAAACGGTGCTGTTCATCAATGACTGCCAACCTAAGGTCATCAAATTCAACGGATTTTTGGAAAACTGCATGGGTACCTACCAAAATATGGATATCACCATTTTTAAGGGCTGCAAGCTTTGCCTCGCGTTCTTTTCCTTTATCGCGACCTGTTAATATTTCAACAACCACACCAGCGTTTTCAGCCAAAGGGCGCAAGTTTTCTAGATGCTGGCTGGCTAAAATTCCGGTTGGGGCCATCATAACGCCCTGCCCGCCAGATTCGACCGCCACCAGCAATGCCATGAACGCAACAAGCGTTTTCCCCGACCCTACATCGCCTTGCAACAATCGGTTCATCCGTTTGTCAGATGCCATATCAGATGTAATTTCTGCAATTGCGCGGGTTTGGGCTTGTGTGGGTTTGTACGGTAAGGCCGCCAAAACCGCGCCCTGCAAACGACCATCTCCAGAGCTTGCACGCCCCTTGCTGCGCCTAACTTTTGCCCGCGCCAAGGCAAGCGTAAGTTGATGGGCAAAAAATTCATCATATGCCAAACGCTGGCGCGCCGGTGCATTTATCGACAAGTCATTCGGGCCATCCGGCGCATGCACCGAATGCAAAGCAACCTGCCAATCCGGCCAGTTTTCGCGCTGTTTAAGTTCTGGATCAATCCATTCGTTTAAAGATGATGTTCGCCCCAAAACCTCCTTTACGGATTTGACAATAATGCGCTGCGTAACCCCCGCCACAAGATGATAAGTGGGTTCATATTCAGGAATTTCCTTAAATTGATCTGTCCGCAAAACATATTCAGGGTGCGCCATCTGGGCTACCCCGTCGAAAAACTCAATCTTGCCTGAAATAATACGTCGCTGACCAATTGGAAAATGCTGTTTCAACCAGGCCTCATTGGCATGGAAAAACACAATCTGGAATGTAGTTTTTGCATCATGCACATCAATCCGGTATGGGCGCGATTTACTTGATGGAGGAAAATGGCGGCCAATTTCAACTTCAACAGTCAAGGTAGATAGGGGTTCAATCCCCTGAACAGTTTCACAAAGTTTTCTATCAGTTCCGGAATATGGCAGAAAAAACAACAGGTCACGCGGGTGTTCAATGCCAAGTCCGGCAAATGCCTTGGCGGTTTTTGTGCCAATACCTGTTAATGTCTCCAACGATGAAAACAGCGGAAACAGTATTTCCGGGCGTGTGCTCATAAGTTTTTTATCAAAGACAGCCAGCCATCTTCGTCCAGTGTTTTGATACCCAGTTCGGCTGCTTTTTTTGCTTTTGATCCGGCACCGGGACCGGCAATCAGAATATCCGTATTTTTTGAAACCGAACCTGAAACCTTTGCCCCAAGCGCTTCTGCGCGTGCTTTGGCCTCGGCGCGGGTGGTTTTTTCCAGCTTTCCGGTGAACACAACAACCTTGTCGGCGATTGGGCTAGTGACGGCAGGGGCTGCAATCTCTTTAATGTTAAGCATGGAAACCAGATGATTAATTGCTGTGCTTTCAGCCGTTTGTTGAAAGGTTGTCACCAGCGATGTGGCCATGACTTCGCCCACCCCGTCTATTGAAATCAGGGTATTCCAGAGCGGGCCTTCACCAATTTTGGCATTGCTTATTGCCCTTTGAAATTTGATCCATGAGCCATAATTTCGTGCCAAAAGTCCGGCGCTGCCAGCCCCAACATGGCGCAGACCCAAAGCAAAAATTAGGCGGGATAGTGAAATTGATCGCTTATTTTCAATCGCCTGGAAAAGGTTGGTTGCAGATTTATCGCCCCAGCCATCAAGGGCACGCAAGGCGGGTTCATGGTTTTCTTGAAGCAAGAAAATATCAACCGGAGTTTTTATCCAGCCTTTTTGGTAGAATGCTTCCACTTGTTTTGCACCTAATCCATCAATATCGAATGCCCCGCGGCTGACAAAATGCTTTAGTTTTTCAATGGCTTGGGCTGGGCAAATCATCCCACCAGTACATCGGTGAACGGCGTCACCTTTTTCACGTAGGGCATCGGAATTACATTTGGGGCACGTCGTGGGAAATGGATATGGCTCGGCATTATCTGGACGTTTGGATAAATCGACATCTTTGATTTTCGGGATAACATCCCCGGCGCGGTAAACTTGCACCAAGTCGCCGACACGAATATCTTTTCCATCACGGATTTGGGCACCTTTGCTGTCGAAACCTTTAATGTAATCCTCATTATGCAATGTCGCGTTTGAGACCACGACGCCGCCCACCGTAACGGGCTGAAGTCGGGCAACGGGAGATAAAGCACCGGTTCGCCCCACTTGGATTTCGATAGCTTCAAGGTGGGTCCATGCCGTTTCTGCCGTAAATTTATGGGCAATTGCCCAGCGGGGTGTGGTTGAGCGAAAACCAAGGCGCGTTTGCAAGTCAAGGTCATCAACTTTGTAGACGACACCATCGATATCATACCCAAGATCTGCGCGGTTTGTTTCAATTTGAGCATATTGTGCGAGCAAATCTGCGGGGGTCTTACATCTTTTTGTAAGAGGGTTAACCTGAAACCCTAATTCTTTAAGACGTTGTATTGCCTCCCATTGGGTCGCAGCCAAGGGGGCCGATACTTCACCCCAAGCATAGGCAAAAAATTTCAAGGGGCGGGCTGCTGTGATGTTTGGGTCTAATTGGCGCAATGAACCGGCGGCAGCGTTGCGAGGGTTGGCAAATGGTTTTGCATTGCTTTCACGCTGGCGCTGATTGAGGGCGGAAAAATCGGCGTGGCTCATATATACTTCGCCGCGCACTTCTAAAATTTCGGGTGCCCCGGTCAGGTTACGGGGGATATCCTTGATGGTAAGCGCATTTTTGGTGACATTTTCGCCGACGCCCCCATCACCCCGGGTTGCGGCCTGAACTAAAATACTATTTTCATAGCGCAGGGAAAGCGAAAGGCCATCAATTTTAGGTTCGGCTGTATATATCAATTCATCCTTTTGGCCCTTACCTAGAAAAGAGCGGATGCGTTTATCAAAATCAGTGACGTCTTCTGGATCAAATGCATTACCTAAAGATAGCATTCTAACCGCATGGCTAACTTTTGAGAAACCTTCGCGCGGTATTGCTCCTACTTTTTCAGTTGGGCTGGTTGTTTTTTTCAGTTTTGGAAACAGTGCTTCGATCTGAATAAGGCGCCGCTTTGCCAAATCGTATTCTTCATCTGAAATTTCGGGGGCATCATTTTGATGGTAGGCTATATTCGCACGTTCCAGCAAATCGGTTAGGTGGCGAATTTCAACACTTGCGGCGGCCCTGCCCAAGTCTTCAACCGCTTTTTGTTTCATCTCAGCCACTGTTCGATCTCACCTTGCTTGGTCAGGTTGATATTAACCTTGAGCCGGGGTGTTGAGTCTAAGATTTTTCATTCGGTGTCTGCAATAAAAAACCGACCCAAAAATATGTAGGGCCGGTTTTTAAGAGTAATTACAAGAAGTGTTTAGGCACCCATTGCTATTGGTGCGTCCAGCTCCATTGGTTCGGGATCACGTAGTACATAACCCCGGCCCCATACGGTTTCGATGAAATTTGCGCCATCGGTAGCTGTATTAAGTTTTTTGCGCAGCTTGCAAATAAACACATCGATGATTTTCAGTTCAGGTTCATCCATGCCGCCATACAGGTGGTTAAGAAACATTTCCTTGGTCAAGGTTGTCCCCTTGCGCAGGCTAAGCAATTCCAGAATTTGATATTCCTTGCCGGTCAGGTGAACGGTGCGACCTTCGACATCCACGGTTTTTGCATCCAGATTAACCGCAATCGAACCGGTTTTAATAATAGATTGGGAATGGCCTTTGGAACGGCGGATGATGGCGTGAATACGTGCAACCAGTTCTTCGCGGTGAAACGGTTTCGTCATATAATCGTCAGCGCCGAAACCAAAGCCTTTGATTTTGTTTTCAGTGTCATCCGCACCGGTCAAAATCAGAATTGGCGTATCAATTCGCGCCAAACGAAGTTGGCGCAAGACTTCAAGTCCGTCCATGTCCGGCAGATTTAGATCAAGCAAGATAAGATCGTAATCGTACAGCTTGGCCAGATCGATCCCTTCTTCGCCCAAATCTGTTGCATAGACATTCAAATTGGCATGGGTAAGCATCAGTTCGATTGAGCGTGACGTGGTTGGGTCGTCTTCCACCAGCAATATGCGCATTTTAGTATTCTCCGCTAACTTCCGTTTCTATTGGTAAACAGATTGCCCCCAAATGGTTAACCACTCGTTACCCTAGTAGAACTTTTAGCGAAATCATCTTATGGTTGTCTATATTTTTGTAGCGCTGTGGTCTTTAAAGCGGCTATACCATGGGCTTCAATGGCTTCTTTCCATTCGGAAAACTCCTCTTGCGAAAGGCCATAGGAATCAAGTGCTTCGCCTAATGGTAGAAGACCATGACTTACACCAAGTACAACTGCCGCCTTGCGGCTGGCGACCCATCGGCGGGTCGTTTCAGGTGGCAAATCTGCCCTGGTCATAATAGAGCCATCCGGCAGGGTTACGGCGCGCGGCCCGTCAACTTTTTTTAGGTACATGGGACTTCCCTTGTGAATACATACCCTATACTTACGGGTTTCACTTAAGGGATTATGAACCTGCCCCTTGTTGTTGTTTCAAATTTTCATATATTCTGAAATACCCTTTGAAAGGTTAAAAACATGGGCAATGCGGCCACTTCAGACACGTTAAACACATTAGGGTTTGCCAAAAGCCCGGCACAAACACGCGTTGTTGTGGCAATGTCGGGCGGTGTTGATTCGTCCGTGGTCGCCGCAATGTTGTTTGAACAGGGCTATGATGTGATCGGGGTGACGTTGCAGTTATATGACCACGGCGCAGCGCTGGCCAAAAAGGGGGCGTGCTGCGCGGGCATCGATATCCATGACGCACGCAATGTGGCAGACACTTTGGGCTTCCCCCATTATGTGCTGGACTATGAAAATATCTTTCGCGACACCGTGATCGAGGAGTTCGCCGACAGCTATCTAGCCGGTGCAACACCGGTGCCATGTATCCGCTGTAACGAACGCGTAAAATTTCAGGATTTATTAGGAACAGCCCGTGATTTGGGCGCCGATTGCATGGCGACGGGCCATTATGTGCAGCGAATCACCGGCCAGAACGGGCCTGAATTACATATGGCCGCCGATTCGACGCGCGACCAAAGCTATTTTCTGTTTCCCACCACGCCTGAGCAGCTGGATTACCTGCGCTTTCCGCTGGGCCACCTAAAGACCAAAGACGAAACCCGCGCGCTGGCGCGAAAATATAACCTTGAGGTCGCGGACAAGCCGGATTCGCAAGACATCTGTTTTGTGCCTGACGGAAATTACGCCGGTGTGATCGAAAAACTGCGCCCCGGCGCGGCGGAACCCGGCGATATAGTTGACCAAGACGGCAATATTCTGGGCAAACATAACGGCGTTATTCATTATACAGTCGGCCAGCGCCGTGGGCTGGGGCTGGGCGGATTGGCGGATCCGGTTTATGTGGTGCGGCTGGATGTTGATACCAAACAGGTTGTCGTTGGCCCCAAGGACGCCCTGTTGACCCGCTTTATAAATGTGACCGGTATTAACTGGCTGGGGGACGCTGATTTTGATGCCAAGACCGAATATAATATGCCGGTCAAAGTGCGTTCAACCCGGCCGCCGCGTGACGCAATTGTGCGGCCGACTTCAAAAACCAGTGCGGTGGTTGAATTGCTTGAGGCAGAAGAAGGCGTATCACCAGGGCAGGCTTGCGTATTTTATGGCAAGGATGGCGGGCGGGTGTTTGGCGGCGGCTGGATTGGTTAGGCTTGGCGCACCACATCGATCACCGCTTGGGCCGCACGCAATCCGGGCGGCCTGCCCCCTTTACCCAAACGTTCCATTGTCAGGTTCATGGCATCGATTTGGCCACCAGGATTGGCAAGCAATTCGGTGATTGCCGGAGTGATAAACCGCGCCCGGCATTTCCCACCCAAAAGTTCGGGCACCACGCGGGTTTCGCTGACCAGATTAACCAGATTTACGCTGTCAATCAGAACCACGGCCCTAAGTATCAGCCATGTCAGAATGTTGAAATCATAGGCAATAACCATTGGCGTGCCTGCCGCCGCCAGTTCAAGCGCCACAGTACCGGACGCAGCAAGTGCGGCATCTGCGGCCTTAAACGCAGCGCGTCTATCTGTTGATGCATTAGGGCCAAGCAATATTGGCTGCCCCGGCCAGCCCTGCACCGCCGCGTGCACCGCGTCTTCGACGCCTTGGGCAACAGGAACGATAACGCGCAAATCCGGCTGGGCGGCGCACAGGCTCTGCAAGACCTCGCCAAATACCGGGCCAAGGCGGGCAATTTCACCTTTGCGCGACCCCGGCAAAACCAACAACGTTTTAGCGCCCTCCAGGCCATGGCGCGTGCGAAAAGACGCGGCCTCAAGATTTGTTGCAACCAGTTCAGCCGCAACCGGATGGCCGACAAAGCTGGCCCCCATTCCGGCGGCCTGCATATAGGCGGGCTCAAACGGTAACAATGCCATCACATGATCAACAAAGCGCGCCATTTTCACAGCACGTTTGGGGCGCCATGCCCAAACCGAAGGCGCCACGTAATGCACAATTTTGATGGGTTTGTCAGATGTATCTGCAGCTTTGATCGCCTTGGCGACACGCAGGCAAAAATCAGGCGCGTCAATCGTAACCACCACGTCAGGGTTCCACGCAAGGGCCGCTGCCGCCGTTTCACGTATACGCCGTTTCAGGTGAAAATATTTTGGCAGGATTTCAGCAATGCCCATCAAGGACAGCTCGGACATAGAAAACTGGCTTTGCAGCCCAAGTTCAGCCATGCCAACCCCGCCTATGCCGCGAAATTCCACGTCAGACGCAAGGGTTTTCAGCCCCGCCATCAACGCGGCACCCAGCTTGTCGCCCGAGGCTTCGCCTGCGATGATGAAAACCCGCATTACTGTACCACCAAAAACAGGCCAAGTGCGTCAATAAGGGCAAAACTGCGCGCTTGTTCAAGCACCATGACGCGCCCCGCCTCGATCACGATCCCCCCAAGTCCGGCGTCACTAACCGCCTGAACTGTCTGGGGGCCGATCACCGGCATATCAATACGCAATTCCTGACCCAGCTTGGCGGTTTTGACAAAAACACCGCCACCTTTGCGCAAATGCGCCGGCGTGCGGGCCACAAAACCAAGCATCGCATCGGTGCCTTGCAGGGTTTCCACACCCAAAACCTGCCCGTGTTCAACAACCACAGCCTGCGCCACATCAAGCGGGCTGAGCGCGGCCAAGACATCAAAGCCGCGCGCAATATCTGCGCCCTGCTCATCGCTTATGGGATTGCCTCGCGACATGGCGCGTGCGCCAACCAGATTAGGCACAGCGTCATTTGCCCCAATAACGCGAAAGCCGTTTTCTTCGAAAATAGTGATTATTTCACGCAGCAGGCCATCATCGCCCTGCCCGAAGGCGGCCGAGATACGTGGCAAAAGTTCTGTTGTCACATCATCCAAAAGCGCAGGGTTTAGATCCGGGCGCGAAAGGGCTCCGGCAAAAACCACATCGCGAATGGAATTTTCGCGCAGCGCATCAAATAACGCCCCAAAGCGTTCAAAATGCGCGGTGAAATGCGCGCCTTTCGGTATGTTTATGTCCTTAATTCCGGCGAAGGTCACAAACAAAGCCCCCGGACAAGCCCGCGCAATTTCTTGTGGCAACTGGCCGCTTCCGGCAAGGATTGCAATGTTACGCGCCATTTTTTGGCCTTTCCGGCTGTGCGGATTTGTACGAATTTGTACCTATTTGTACGGGGCAGACGTTACGGGGTCAAAAACCCCCTGTCGCTGCCTGACAGGATAAATTCCGAAATTTCGCGCAGATATTCGCTATCATTATCTTCCATCAAACGGCCCGCACGGTCCTGAAAACTGCCCTCTCCATCTTTCAGCGCCATCATGCCAGCCCGAAGCGCGGTAATATCGGCCCGCGCCACGCCGCGCCGTTTTAGGCCAACCAAATTCAGACCAGCCAGCGTGCCCCGTGGGGCCTGTACCAGACCATGGGGCACCACATCGGCCGTAACCATAGAAAGCGCGCCAATAATGGCCCCGCGGCCAATGCGCACCCATTGATGCACCCCGACAAGGCCGCCAACAATCACTTCGTCCTCAAGCACGCAATGGCCCGCAATCGCAGCGCTATTAACCACAATTACCTTGTTACCAATCAGGCAATCATGGGCGATGTGGCAGCCCGCCATGAACAGGCCATCATCACCAATTTGGGTCAATCCACCGCCGCCCGCTGTGCCGGTATTCATTGTGACATGTTCACGAATACGGTTGCGCGCGCCAATTACCAGACGCGTGGCTTCGCCATCAAATTTCAAGTCCTGCGGAATTTCGCCCAAAACAGCAAAGGGATACACAATTGTTTCACTGCCAATTTTGGTCTGGCCGGTGATAACCACATGCGAACGGATTTCAACGCCATCGGCCAGGCGCACCTTGGGCCCAATCAGGCTGAACGCGCCAATGCGCACATTCGCGCCAATATGCGCGCCATCTTCAATGCAGGCGCTGGGGTGTATTTCGGCGCTGGGGTCAATTGCCACGGCTAGCCCTGCCCGCCGGTTTTGTCAATCATGGCGGTAAATTCGGCCTGCGCGGCGATTTCGCCGTTTACCGTAGCTTTGCCAAGAAATTTCCACACTTTTGAGCCGCCACGCAGGGTGGTGATATTCAGCTCAAGCACATCTCCGGGCACAACCTTGCGCCGAAACTTGGCCTTATCGATCCCCATGAAATACACCAGCGCATTGGTGTCGATCAGGTCTTGCGAAATAGCCACCATCACTGCCGAGGTTTGCGCCATCGCTTCAATAATCATTACCCCCGGCATAATCGGGGTTGCAGGGAAATGGCCCTGAAAATGCGGTTCGTTAAACGTGACATTTTTGATGCCAACAGCACTGGTATCCGCCACAATATTTTCGACCCGGTCGATCAACAAAAATGGATAACGATGCGGGATGCAGCGTTGTATCATATGGATATCTGCGGATTGTAGCATGTCGGTCATATATCAAGGCCTTTTAGATAGAGTTTACGCCCCTTTGGTAGCAACCCCAAGCCGTACGGGCAATATGAAAGCCGCGTTTCAAGATACTTGGGTAAGGATGACAAGGGATCTGCGCCGGCTATTGTGTATCTGTGCCATCAGGCACAGCCCCACTGGCAAAAAGCGTATCAATTCTGGAAATTGCTTTCGCCGTAATGTCGATGCTGTTGGCTGAAATAACAACATTCCGGCGCTCCATTAGGACCACGGCCCCGGCTTCCTGCATCAGCACCGCCAATATAGGGTTAACTTGCTCCAGAAAGGTGGCTTTTGCCTTTTCAATATCTAGCAGGTGCTGTTCTTCGGCGGTCGAACGGTCCTGACGCAATTGCTGTACCTTGATGTCAAAGGCTTCGGCAAGGGCGCGAAAGTCTTCAGCTGGCAAGGTTGAACGTGCCGCGCTCAGGCTTAGCTCTTCGGCCTCAAGGTTTATAATTATTTTACGGGTTTCGGCTTCAAGACCAGCACTTATATCATTCAACCGAGCGGTAATACTTTGCCCCAGCGCACTTTCAATAAACAACCGCTCGCGGTCAATAATAAGGATCGGGGAAAGGATTTGCCCCAAATCCTGCGCCAGAACAACCTGCGGCACGCCTGCGGCCAAGGCTGTGAAGGTCATAATTAAAAAGGCATATAAACGCTTCATAACGGGCATTTGGGCCAGATTTCAAACTGGCCCAACCTTACATTACCTAGAAGGACGATGAGATCGTGAACTCAAAGGTGTTTTCAATGTCATAGGATTCTTTTTGTACCGCGCGGCTAAAGTTAAACCGCAATGGCCCAATCGGCGTGGTCCAGAACAGGGACGCACCAACAACCGAACGCACATGCGCCGAGTCATCGATTGTGCCAGCCAAATCATCATCCAGCCCCCAAACCGAACCTGCATCGACAAACAGCCCGCCTTCGATGCCGTATTCTTCGGGCAGCCCCAAGGGGAACTGTGCTTCCAAGCGGGCAACAGAATAAAAATTCCCGCCAACGGATTCATTCCCTGTGGAGCTTAAATCACGTGGCCCAACCCCGTTAACCGCGAACCCGCGCAATTGCGATGGCCCTAAAGAAAAGCGATCCGAGATGCGCGATGCGCCTCCGTTCATGCTGACCAAGGCCCCACCCTCGATGATACCGCGCAAGGTGATCTGGTCGTTAAACACCTGCGTTTGAACCCGTGCCGAAGCCGTGGTTTTTGCATAGGTGTAATCCGACCCAAAGCCGCCAAAATCAGTATTAAAGGCAAGTTTGATATCAACATCCGGGGTCACCCCAGAGCGGCGGTTATCATAGGTATAGCCAAAGCCAATCCCTGCGCCATATTGAAGGCCACGCGCCACTTCAGCCGCTATAAGGGCCGACTGATCGGCAATAACAGGCGTATAATTGTGCAAATTGGTACCATCAGCAAACAAACTGAAACTGGCACGGCCATTTTCACTGATTGGGAATTCAAGCGAGGTACCAAGATGCGCATTTTGTGTGTCGTACAGCTCAAATGACTGGGTGGTCTGGCCATAACTTGCATCAATCCCGAACCGCAGATTACGCCCCAGAAAGTTTGGTTCGGCAAAATGGAAACCAAAGGCACCGTTATCCTTACCTGTAAGCAAGGAAACGCTTAAGAACTGGCCGCGCCCCAACAGGTTGCGTTCACTATAATTCAGGTTCAGCGAAAAGCCTTTTTCAAGGCTGTAAGCGCCACCAAAGCTTAAGCTGCCGGTTGGCGCTTCCTCGACATCAACATCAATAATAACATTACCCGGTGCCGATCCTTCGCGCGCCTGAACTTCAGCTGTTGCGAAAAAGCCCATGGCGCGAATACGTTCTGCTGCCTG
>DAOUQO010000110.1 GCA_030625565.1 Aliiroseovarius sp.
TACATGAGAGAAAGAATTTGCAACCATAGGCCACGCTAGAATGTTGATGGTAACGTTGCAACGTCGGATCACTTGAATGTGGCGCGTTTGGGCTGCATTATTGCTGGAACTGCTGGAATATAATGGGAGCATTAAGATGCACGATGGCAAGCAAGGTCAAAAAGACGCCTATGAACTGGTGCTTGATGCGATTGATACCGGCCTGTATTTACCCGGTGAACGGCTGGTTGAAAGCGAACTGGCCGAACGGTTCGGTGTTTCCAGAACCCCAATTCGTGAGGCATTACAACGCCTTGAGACCCAGAGCCTGCTGCGACGCGAAGGGCGCAGCCTGATCGTTGCATCCCTGGACCACAACCAGTTGGCCGAATTATATGCGGTGCGGGCCGAACTTGAAGGGCTGGCTGCCCAACTGGCTGCGCAACATGCGGGGGCCGAAGAAATTCGGGTCTTGCGCGAAATGGTTGAAAATGACCGTAATTTATTGGACCAGCCCGAAGCTTTGGCGCGGGCTAATCGGCGTTTTCACCGGCAGCTACACCTTGCATCGCATAACCGATATTTGGTGCAACAGCTGGATTTGGTTCACCGAAGTATGGCGCTTTTGGTGGCAACATCGCTGTCGGCAGAGGGGCGCAGTTCCAAGGCTGTGGATGAACATGATGCGATCGTTACGGCAATCGAGGCCCGCGATGGGGGGGCCGCAGGGCGCGCACTTCGAACCCATATATCAATGGCATTTGAAACACGTCTGAAGTTGAATTCTACTCAGGAATAGAAGTGGAGGGCGGGGCGACTTCGCCCTCTAGGTCCATATCAAATTCCCCGTGCATGGTTTTGTCCCAATAAAATGGTCGGGTGACAATTTCGATAAATCCCTTGATCGCGGCCAGACTTGCCAAGGGGTAATATAAGTGAAGCGTTGGTACCCAGAAGCGCAAAAAGCGATGCTTGGGCGTGCTTACCGCCAAGACACCAACGGAAATGGTTAACACTTCCGAGGCTAAAAATACCCCTGCCAAGGTCCAGAACATCGCGCTTGGCATCACTGAAACCAAGGGGTGGGAAAAGCCGAATGGCAGGATCCAAAAGGTCCACAGGAACGGGGCCAGCAGGGTTTGGCTAAGCGATCCTAAAAATAGCAACTGGATGCCAAAAAATTGCCATCCGCCGACTTCATGCAGCAATTTTCGCGGCGCGCGCATGTGTACGCCATAGGTCATTGCATAGCCTTTGATCCAGCGCGACCGTTGTTTTATCCATGGCCAAGCGCGGCAGTTTGCTTCTTCTTCGGTGACGGTTCTGATGATTTCGGTCCGGTATCCGTGGCGGGCCAAACGAATGCCCAGATCGGCGTCTTCGGTTACATTATGGGCGTCCCATCCGCCCAGTTCCTCCAGTACGTCACGGCGGAAAAACAGGGTTGTTCCCCCTAACGGAATGGCAAAGCCAAGGCGTTCCAGGCCGGGTAAAACAATTCGGAACCATGTGGCATATTCAATAGTGAAACAACGACTTAGCCAGTTCTCTTTGGGATTGTAGAAATCCAGAACCCCTTGCAGGCAGGCCACGTCTTTGCCGCGTTCATGGAACCTGCGAACCACGCGCTGTATTTGGTCCGGCGCGGGGGCGTCTTCGGCGTCATACACCCCGATAATAGAGCCACGGCAGAAATCTAGCGCGAAATTCATGGCGCGTGGTTTCGTCTGTACTGCGCCACGCGGAACTGTGATCTGGCGCATCCATCGCGGCAAATTGGCGTTGGCCAAGGTTGCGTGGGTGACGGTGTCATCTTCTTCGACAACCAGACAAATATCCAGCAATTCGCGGGGGTATTGGATGGCTTCAAGTCGGCGCACAAGCCGTTCGGCAATAGCGCGTTCTTTAAACAATGGCACCATGATTGAAACGCTGGGCAAGGATCCCTGATCGGGTGAATGACGCCTTGAGAAAAAGGTGATTTTTTCGTGTTTGCGACGCTTAAGGTGCATTAAGGCAGCGGCGGCTTTCAGGATTGAATTAAGGATTAGGGTGGTCACGGCCCATGCGGTGATGACACCAAAGCCAATCATTGGTGAAAAGATGAACAAAGATACCAGCATAAGGATGATCGCAGCAGAGATACGGCCAATGGCCGCCCCGTTCCAATTGCGGCAACTTTCATGTTCGGCAACGCGGGTTTCGGCCTGATGTGCCAGTGACCGGTGGCGGGCAATGATCAGGGCGTCTTGAATGTCTTCTTCGGGGGCGATGGCCAGACGGATATTGCCAAATTCCTTCGGCATTTCGGCAGCAATTCGGGTGAATTCTTTGGGCCGTGAACATATAATGACGGTCGCGCCACCAACCCGTTTCCATGGCACCACGCCTTTGCGAATACAGGTGCTTGCACCAAGACTGTCGATTAGCCTTACATCCGGCGGCTCGGCCCTCAGGTCGGCAACCATGGTGTTGTATTGGTAAGAAAGCCCGTCATACAGATCTTGCGACGTGACCATATTATGGGCCAAAAGAATGTCGCCAAAGCGGGCATCTTCACCGGACTGAATCGCAATCGCACGTTCAAGGTCTGCTTTGGACAGCGCCCCGCGATCAAGCAATATTTCGCCAATCCGTTCGCGGTTAGGCGCGGGTTCACAAGGTGTCGGTTCTGGAGCTGCATGGACCAGCCGAAGGTTTGCAACAGGCATTATGGCTTCCGGTGATATTACTCACCAGAGCGTGGCTGGAGGGGGTTAAAGAATGGTTAACGCCAGCAAATTAGCCCTTGGAATCAGGCCGATTTTCCATTGCTGTTACAAATCTGTCGAAAAGATAGGCGCTATCTTGCGGCCCCGGGCTGGCCTCGGGGTGGTATTGAACGCTGAACACGGCGCGGTCTTCCATGCGAATACCACAATTTGAGCCATCAAATAGCGATACATGAGTTTCAACAACCCCTTTGGGCAGGCTTTGGCTATCGACGGTAAAGCCGTGGTTCATCGAGGTGATTTCGACCTTGCCGGTATCGAGATCCTTCACCGGATGGTTTGCCCCGTGATGGCCGTGGTTCATTTTGATGGTTTGGGCACCCAAAGCCAAAGCCAGCATTTGGTGACCAAGGCAAATGCCGAAAATTGGCAGATTTTTTTCTTCAAGGATTTTCTGGATCATGGGCACCGCATATTTGCCGGTCGCTTCGGGATCACCAGGGCCGTTTGATAAAAACACACCATCGGGATTATGCGCCAGTACTTCGGCGGCGGTGGCATTGGCCGGCAGCACAGTTACATCGCAGCCGGTTGAGGCAAGGCAGCGCAAAATATTGCGTTTGGCGCCGAAATCCAGCGCCACAACTTTGTAGCGGGGGGTATCCATGGTGCCAAACCCGTCTGGCCAGCCCCACTTGGTTTCGTTCCAGTCATAGCTTTGCACACAGCTAACCTTGGCGGCCAGATCCTGACCAACAAGGCCGGGAAAGGCGCGCGCCTTGGCAACCAGCGCTTCGATATCGAAATTTCCGGCAGGATCATGGGACAGCGCCACATGCGGGGAACCTTGTTGGCGAATGGCGCGGGTCAGGCGGCGGGTATCAATGCCGCCAATGCCAATGCGGCCTTTGGTTTGCAGCCAGCTGTGCAAATCCTGAGTGGCGCGCCAGTTCGAAGGCTGGGTCGGGTCCCATTTGACCACCATGCCTTCGGCCACAGGTTCGCCGGTTTCGTCATCTTCGGGCGTGACGCCGGTATTGCCGATATGGGGGAAGGTGAAGGTCACAACCTGACCGGCATAAGACGGGTCAGTCATGATTTCCTGATAGCCGGTCATCGCGGTATTAAAGCAAAGTTCGGCAGTGGTGTCGCCAGTGGCGCCAAAGCCCTGTCCAAAGAACACAGTTCCATCGGCCAAGGCCAGACAGGCGGTTGGTTTTTGCTGGGTCGCGGGGACGTTGGCGGCAGGCATGGCAGCACTCCGGTTGATAAATCGGGCCGAAACTAAGGGCGCATGCGCGTCGGGTCAAGGGGGAACCGCGGAATAGGGAAAATGTCATATACTGTAAAAACAATGACTTAGCCGAAAACATCAGGTGTTGTGCGCCCGTGCATGAACAGGTAAGTTGGGAACTTCGGAAAAGCTAGGGGAATAAGCACCGATGGAATTACGAACACAAATAACCGATGCGCTTAAGGTTGCGATGAAGGACAGGGATGCCGCACGGCTGTCGACCCTGCGTCTGATCAATGCTGCGATCAAGGATATGGATATCGCGCTGCGCCCCAAAGGCGATGACGTCATCGTCACCGATGCCGACGTGCTTGTTATCCTTGGAAAAATGGTCAAGCAACGTCATGAAAGCATCCGCGCCTATGAAGAAGGCGGACGCCTTGAAATGGCCGAACAGGAGCGGAGCGAAATCGTTGTTATTCAGGATTTTCTGCCGCGCCAGCTGGATGCGGATGAAACCAAAACTGCCATTTCCGATGCAATCACCGCCACCGGCGCCACATCTATTCGCGATATGGGCAAGGTTATGGGCGTGCTGAAGGGTAAATATACTGGCCAAATGGATTTTGGCCGAGTCGGCCCAATGGTGAAAGACCTGCTGGGCTAGGCTAAGGCCCGCGTTACCCAAAAGACTGCCTGCGGCACGCATGATTCTGATTGGCGGTTTATCAACGATACATATAAAAAGGCCCCGGATATTGTTCCGGGGCCTTTGTTCATTTTGTTCAACAGGTGGCTTAATGCCCCGGCTGTTTGTCCCAGTCTTCTTGTTTTGGAAGCTGCTCGAACGTGTGTTCGGGCGGAGGACACGGCAGGGTCCATTCCAGCGTATCCGCATATTCATTCCAGTAATTATTCTGGGTGATCTTTTTACCCGCGAGCAGCGTATAAAATACGATGCCGATGAATAATATGAATGATGCAAACGATAAGAACGCGCCATAGCTGGATATCTGGTTCCAATAGGCAAACGCCTCGGGATAGTCGATATAGCGGCGCGGCATGCCTTGGCGACCCAGAAAATGTTGTGGGAAGAACGTGACATTAACGCCGATAAAGAACATCCAGAAATGTAGTTTGCCCCAGAATTCTGGATATTGCCGCCCCGACATTTTGCCGATCCAGAAATAAATTCCGGCAAAGATACAAAATGCGGCCCCCATCGACATGGTGTAATGGAAATGCGCGACCACATAATAGGTGTCGTGATATACGCGATCCACGCCTGCCTGGCTTAGAACAACGCCGGTAACGCCGCCCATGGTGAACAATGTCAAAAAGCCCAGCGCGAACAACATCGGGGTCTTAAACTCAATCGACCCACCCCACATTGTTGCGATCCAGCTAAACACCTTGATGCCTGTCGGCACTGCGATAACCATGGTTGCCAGCATAAAATAACTTTGCTGTGTTAGGCTCATGCCCACCGTGTACATATGGTGCGCCCAGACGACAAAGCCCAAAGCGCCGATGGCGATCAAGGCCCAGACCATTGGCAGATAGCCAAAAACGGGCTTGCGGCTGAAGGTTGCGATGATGTGGCTAACCAGACCAAAGCCGGGCAGTACAACAATGTATACCTCTGGATGGCCAAAGAACCACAAGATGTGTTGATACAGAATCGGGTCGCCCCCGCCTGACGGGTCAAAAAACGTCCCACCAAAGTTTCGGTCAACCAGCAACATGGTGATCGCGCCCGCCAAAACGGGCAGAGACAAAAGCACCAGCCACGCAGTAACAAAGACCGACCACGAAAACAGCGGCACCTTGAAAATGGTCATCCCCGGTGCGCGCATATTCAAAAATGTGGTGATCATGTTGATCGCGCCCAAAATCGACGAGGCCCCCGATAGGTGCACCGCAAAGATCGCCAGATCCATGGAATAGCCGCCCTCGGTTGTGGAAAGCGGCGGGTACAAAACCCAGCCAACGCCCGAACCCAGCTGGCCATTGCCGCCCGGTGACAGCAATGACGCCACCCCAAGGCTAACACCGGCGATATACATCCAGAAAGAAAGGTTGTTCATCCGTGGAAATGCCATGTCCGGCGCACCGATTTGCAGCGGCATGAAATAATTGCCAAACCCACCAAAAAGCGCAGGAATGACCACAAAAAACATCATTAAAACACCGTGATAGGTGATTAAGACGTTCCATAAATGCCCGTTCGGGGTGCATAAACTGGCCGGGTCCGCGATGAAACGCGCGCCTTCAAGGCACATATATTGCACCCCTGGCTCCATCAATTCCAGCCGCATATAAATGGTGAAACTTACCGATATGAACCCGACAATGCCTGCTGCAAACAGGTAAAGGATGCCGATATCCTTGTGATTTGTGGACATGAACCAGCGGGTAAAGAACCCTCTGTTGTGCGCGCGCTCATGGCCGTCGATGGCTGTATCTGCCATGTGGACCTCCCTAAGATGTTGTCCTGCATTCTCACTGGTTTCCCAATACAGGTTAGGTATTTGTAGTGCGCTATATGCTTTTGGGCAATTAGAATAATTCAAAAAATAAACCCACCCCAAATATGCTTTGGGATGGGCTGTTAATAAGTGGCCAGAAACGGCCGCCTGAATTAAGCTTTGCGCTTATTCGGAAGGTGTGGCTTCTTCTTCCATTTCTGGCGAGAATGTCGCGAGGAATGTTGCAACATCAAGACCGTCACGCATTTTGAAGGTCATTTTTGATTTTGCTGATGAATCATCCAGATATTCACGCAGGTATGTTTTCGGGTCGGTAATGTAGGCAAGCAATTGCTCAACATCCCAAACCAGACCGGCTTCGCCAGCGGCAACAATCGATGCGCCGTAACGGAAACCGTCGGCTGTGCCCGCAGTGCGGCCAATTACGCCCCACAGGTTCGGGCCGGTTTTCCCGCCCTTAACGATTTTTTCGCCTTCGTCATCAATGATCGAATGGCAGGCTTTGCATTTTTTAAAGTCTTTTTCGCCGTCAGCAGCATTGCCTGCTTCGTGGTCGCTTGCAAAAGCAGCACTTGCTGCGATCAGGCTGGCAGCGGCTGTCAAAAGTATACGTTTCATAAGGTTTCCGTCCTATTAAGTTGTTCTTGGCGGATACTACTTATTTTGACGCTGGATGCTATGGAAGAATTGTCGCAACCACGTAAATGGCGGCTAAAATCAATTAATTTTACGTTTTCTTACACCCTTGGGGCGGAAAATAGGTCTGAAACTGATCGCGATAACGCCAGAACACGTAGAAAGCGGCACCTGAGTACCGCTTTCCAGATTCGTTTGCCTTTTGGGGTTTTACTTGCTTTCCAGCCCAACCCGATACCCTGCATGGCAGGCGGTGCAGGCGGTCAGGATAACTGATAATTCCTCAAGCACCATTTCGCGGTCACCAAAATCAAGGGCATTTTGCGCCAGTTCATCAAACGCGTTATGGGCGGCGAAACCGTTGGTTTTGAATTCAAGCGGCAGCTTGGCGATCATTGCAGGGTCTTCGCCGCGCGCTAAAACCATGCCAATGGCGGATGCCTCTTCGGCGACGGCTGCCATATCATCAACAACAATGGCTGCAGTGATGGCCTGAACGCCTTCAAGCAAAAGGCGCATTTCGCCCAGAACCCGGTCACGTTCACCAACACTTAGTTGAATTTCGGTGCGCCCATCGCTGGCTTCGATTGTGCTGCCTTTGATGACGAACATATAGCCCATCACACCAACAAGTATGGCCAGAATGGCGGAAATGCCCCAGCTTATTTTACATGATTTCATTGTTATTCTCCCTGATTATTTTAGTAACTGAATACTAACTAAGAGGGCGCAGGTCAAGCGTTCACAAAACCGAATATGTTTATTTACCCGAAAACAGTGGTAAAACCGGTTTTAAGTGCGGTGTCTAAGTCGGCCATTTCAACAGGCAGGCCAAGATCAACCAGACTGGTCACGCCGTGATCGGTGATGCCACAAGGCACAATGCCGCTAAAATGTTCCAGATCCGGCTCTACATTGATCGATATACCGTGAAAGCTGACCCATTTGCGCAGGCGGATACCAATGGCGGCAATTTTGTCTTCGCGGATGCAGCCATCAAGGGCCAAAGGTTGATCCGCGCG
>DAOUQO010000010.1 GCA_030625565.1 Aliiroseovarius sp.
TAGGGAGAGAGTATATGAAAACCACTTTGATTACCTTCGGGGCCGCGCTGGCATTCAGCGCAGGCACCTTAAGCGCAGAACAAGTTCGGGTCTATAACTGGTCCGACTATATTGACGAAGCCTTGCTGGAAAAGTTCGAAACTGAAACCGGTATTGATCTGATTTATTACGTGTTTGACAGCAATGAAATTCTTGAAACCAAACTGCTGGCCGGTGGGTCGGGCTATGACGTGGTGGTACCATCGGGCACCTTCCTGCAACGCCAAATCACCGCCGGTGCGTTCCAAACGCTGGATATGTCCAAGCTTTCAAATGCCGGCAATCTGTGGGATGTGATTGCCGCGCGCACCGCGCAATATGACCCCGCCAACGCCTATTCAATCAATTACATGTGGGGCACGACCGGTCTGGGCGTGAACACTGGCAAAGTTGCCGAAATTCTGGGTGCAGACGCACCTATCGGGTCGCTCGCACTTATATTTGACCCCGCCAATATGGAAAAACTGGCGGGTTGCGGCGTGCATCTTCTGGACGCCCCTGCCGAAGTTATTCCCGCAGCCTTGGCCTATCTTGGCGAAGACCCCAACAGCCACGACCCCGACGGAATCGCCAAGGCCGACGCAGTTCTAAGCGCGGTTGCGCCTTATGTGCTGAAGTTCCATTCATCGGAATATATCAACGCGTTGGCCAACGGTGAAATCTGTGTGGCGTTCGGCTGGTCCGGTGACGTTTTGCAAGCCCGCGATCGCGCTTGGGAGGCCGAAAACGGTGTCGAAATCGCGTATAACGCCCCCAGCGAAGGCGCATTGATGTGGTTTGACCAAATGGCCATTCCTGCGGATGCCCCCAACCCGGATGGTGCGCATAAATTCCTAAACTTTATTCTGGATGCGCAAAACATGGCGGATGCGTCAAACTATGTCTATTACGCCAACGGCAATCTGGCCTCGCAGCCAATGCTTGAGGAAGACGTGATTGGTGATCCAGCCATTTACCCAGATGCGGCAACGCTGGAAAACCTGTACACAACAACGCCTTATGATATTCGCGTACAGCGTACAGTCACCCGCCTTTGGACCCGGATCAAATCTGGCACCTAAGGTCTGTTACACAATTCCGTCCGCAAATATTTGCGGGCGGAATTTGCAATCAAGGCGGCGTAAACATGACTGAATCAGCATCCACAGGAACCGATTTTGAGCCCTGGAATGACCCCAAGGCAGTGCCGCTTATTCAGTTCAAAAATGTCACCAAACGCTTTGGTGATTTCACCGCCATCGACAATTTGACACTTGATATCTATGCCCGCGAATTTTACGCGCTGCTTGGCCCATCCGGCTGTGGTAAAACCACGATTATGCGTATGCTTGCGGGATTTGAAACCGCCACCGAAGGCACAATTTCACTGAGCGGGCAGGACATGGCCCCGGTGCCGCCAAACAAGCGCGCCATCAATATGATGTTCCAAAGCTATGCTTTGTTTCCGCATCTGAATGTCTGGGACAATATCGCCTTTGGGCTGAAACGCTCATCCATGGCCAAGGATCAGATCGCGGCGCGGGTCGAAGAAATGCTGCGCCTGACCCAGCTTGAAAAATTTGCACGCCGCAAGCCGCATCAGATTTCCGGCGGCCAACGCCAACGGGTCGCGCTGGCCCGCAGCCTTGCCAAGGCCCCGAAATTATTGTTGCTGGATGAACCCCTTGGCGCGCTTGATAAAAAGCTACGCCAAGAAACCCAATTTGAACTGGTCGATATTCAGGAAAAAACCGGCACAACCTTTGTAATTGTCACCCATGATCAGGAAGAGGCAATGACCGTCGCCAGCCGCGTTGCTGTAATGGACCACGGGAAAGTCGTGCAAGTCGACACACCGGCAAATATATACGAAGCACCAAATTCAGTGTATGTGGCTGATTTTATTGGTGATATAAACATCATAGAGGGGTACGCCACCCCGATTTCCGACACTATGGTCAGTGTCGATTTTGCCGAAGGACAGCCCAAAATTCATACGTCTTGCCCAACCGGCCTGACAGCCCCGCAAAGGATTTCTTTTGCAATTCGGCCAGAAAAATTATTGATTTCAACCGAAAAACCAACTGAAAGCGCCAACATTTTATCCGGCAAAGTGGTGGACATCGCGTATCTGGGCAACATTTCGACGTATCATGTTAAATTGGCCTCGGGCCAGATGATCAAGGCACAATCGGCCAACACGCGGCGCATTCGTCGCCGCGCGATCACGTGGGAAGATGATGTCTGGATCAGCTTTACCGACACGGCAGGCATGGTGCTGACAACGTGAAACGTTTCACCTTGATAAGCGTGCCTTACCTATGGCTGATAGTGCTGTTTTTAGTACCGTTCCTGATTGTCTTGAAGGTCTCTCTTTCGGATGCGGCCCTTGCGATCCCCCCCTATTCCCCGACCTTGGATCTGTCACAAGGCTGGGCCGGAATTCTGGTTTGGCTTGACGGGCTGGACATGGAAAATTACTGGTTTCTGGCCGATGATAATCTATATTGGAAGGCCTATCTTTCCAGCCTTAAAATCGCGGCAATTTCCACATTTTTGACATTTCTGGTGGCCTATCCTTTTGCCTATGGCATGGCACGGGCGGCCGATGAATGGCAACCAACCCTGTTAATGCTGGTGATTTTGCCTTTCTGGACCTCGTTTCTGATACGGGTTTATGCTTGGAAAGCAATCTTATCGGTCGAAGGGTTTCTGAACCAATTTCTGCTCTGGACCGGGGCAATCCATGACCCGCTAATTATTCTAAACACCAACGTCGCCGTCTATATCGGCATTGTTTATACATACCTGCCCTTCATGATCCTGCCGATTTATGCAGCGCTGGAAAAAATGGATGCATCCCTTTTAGAGGCCGCCGAAGACCTTGGTTGTTCACGGTTTTCTGCATTTTGGCTGATCACCTTTCCACTGTCGCGCCAAGGCATAATCGCCGGCAGCTTTCTTGTCTTTATTCCGGCGATGGGTGAATTTGTGATCCCTGCCCTGCTGGGGGGATCGCGCACCTTGATGATTGGCAAGGTGTTATGGGAGGAGTTTTTTTCAAACCGTGACTGGCCCGTGGCATCGGCCGTGGCAGTGATCCTTTTGCTGATTTTAATCATTCCAATCATCCTGTTTCAACGCAACGAACAAAAAAACCGCGAGGCCCAAGGATGAACAAGATCAGAAAGGCCACACCATGAAACGCCTTAGTTGGTTCAACGCGACATCGCTGACCCTTGGGCTTGCCTTCTTGTATTTGCCCATGGTGATTTTGGTGATCTACAGCTTTAACGCGGGCAAGCTTGTTACAGTCTGGGCCGGATTTTCAACCAAATGGTACGGCTCTCTATTTCAAAACGAAGCCTTCATGAACGCCGCTTGGGTGACGCTGAAGGTTGGGTTTATATCCTCTTGTCTCGCGACAATTTTGGGGACAATGGCCGCGATCGTGATCGTGCGGGCCGGGCGATTTCCGGGCCGTACATTGTTTTCCGGAATGATCTATGCGCCCCTGGTTATGCCCGAGGTTATCACCGGCCTGTCGCTGCTTTTGCTGTTCATCGCCATCGGTATGGATCGCGGGGTTTTGACCATCATTTTGGCCCATACAACATTTTCCATGTGCTATGTTTCGGTGGTGGTTTCATCGCGGCTGGTCGCGTTTGATGAATCCCTTGAAGAGGCAGCGCTTGACCTTGGCTGCACGCCATTTGACGCGTTCAAATCGGTCACCCTACCAATTATTGCGCCCGCCGTTATTTCCGGCTGGCTGCTGGCTTTTACCCTGTCGCTGGACGATTTGGTCATTGCCTCGTTCACGTCGGGGCCGTCATCAACCACCCTGCCGATCAAGATATTTTCAGCCGTGCGCCTTGGGGTCAGCCCTGAAATAAATGCGCTTTCGACCATTATGATTGGCATCGTCGCCTTTGGCGTCATTACCGTATCCTTAACATCCAAACGTGCAATCACACGCGCCAAGCGTGAAGAACAGAAAGCTTTTGCAGATGCGTAATTTTCTGAACGAATACGAAACCTATTGCACAGATCATGGCCGCCCTGACCGGCTGGAACTGATGCTGTGCGATTTAAATTCTGTCTTGCGCGGCAAGTGGTTGGCGGGCGGTGACGCCGCCAAACTAGATGGCGGCGACGTGCGCCTGCCCATATCCACCTATGCCCCCAATATTTTAGGCGAAGAGGTCGCGGCAACCGGCCTTGGCATCATCGCAGGCGATCCAGACGGGCGCATTCAGGCAGTTGCCGGCAGCCTTAAGCCAGTGCCGTGGGCCAAGGGAAACGTCGCCCAAGTGCAGGTTGAAATGCTTGATAAAACTGGCGCAATATCTGACCTGTCGCCGCGCCAACATTTGGCCAATATGGTGGATCGGTTTCACACCAAGGGCTTGCATCCGGTACTGGCGACCGAGCTAGAGTTCTATCTTTTCCAGCCCCGCCTAAACCCGCAAGACCCGCCAATTCCACCAGCAGGAAGCCCTAATGCGCAAAATTACGACCTTGAGATTCTGGAACGCCAACAGGCGGTTCTGAATGACATTCTGGATGCGGCCAAGGCGCAGGGCCTGCCCACCGACACGTTAATCGCGGAATTTGGACCGGGACAGTTTGAGATCAACTTTCACCACACCGATGACGTGATGTTTGCCGCAGATATGGCGCTGTGGTTTCGCCGCTTGGTACGCGGCGTTGCCCTGACCCATGGGCTGAACGCGACATTTATGGCCAAGCCTTATGCCGATTTTCCCGGCAACGGAATGCATGTGCATGCCAGCGTGCTTGATACGGATGGCACCAATATTTTTACCGTAGATTCCGGTGTTTCGCCAAAATTGAAGGCTGCGGTTGGCGGCGTGCTGGAAACTATGCGTGACATGCAGGCCATTTTTGCGCCACACCTGAATTCCTATCGGCGGTTCAAACCCGAAAGCTTTGCGCCTTCGGCCCCTGATTGGGGGTTTGACAACCGCGCCGCTGCCATTCGCCTGCCCGAAACCACCGGCCCCGGTGCGCGGCTGGAACACCGCATATCCGGCGCCGATGTAAACCCGTATCTGGCAATCACCGCGATCCTTGGTGGCATTTTGCACGGGCTGGAAAACCCTGTGGAATTACCCTTGCCGCTGGATGACCCGAAATCCAGCCCCGCCGCGCCGCTGGCATCCGATTGGGAGCAAGCCGTTGAACGCTTTGCCGCATCGGATTTTGTGACTGACACCTTTGGTGCCGCATACCAAAAAATTTATACAGATGTGCGCCGCGATGAAATCGCGCAGTTAACCCGCGAAATCAGCCCTATTGAATATCGCACCTATTTAGGGCGGCTATAGCTACAGCGCCGCGCTTAAAAGCACCTGTTCCGAAGTGCCTTCCATGGCGCGGTCAATATCGGCGCGCGCCATTACGCAAAACGCCGTGGACAGCGCATCGGCACGTGCAGCCGAACGCGAAGTGACGCTAACCTGCGACCACAGCGAAACTGGCATGCCAGTGCGCGGGTCCAGAATATGGCCAATTGTTGCCGCCTGATCAAAGGTCGTGCCCAGCGGGGCCGAAGTGGCAATAGCGCGATCAGAAAGCTGCACTGATTGACCACCTTGCAGCCCGACCGGCCATGCAACGCCGTCAGGATTAAGTCCAAGGGCGGCGATTTCGCCGGTATTGACCAGCACGTTTTCCACGCCTTCCGCGCGCAGAAAATCGGCCACTTTGTCGGCAATAAAGCCCTGCGCAATTCCGTTCAGCGTAAGTTGCATACCGGGTTTGGCAAACGATACCTGCGCCGCAGACCAAGCAACATTTTCCCAACCGACCTTGGCAAGGCTTGCCGAAATTTCTTCGCCCGTGGGCACACCGCCAGCAGCAGCATGTTCAGCATATAACGCCCAAACGGGTTGCACTGTCGCATCGAACGCCCCGCCGGTTTGCGCATGGATTTGCGAGGAGATCGATAGCAGCTCAAGCATCTCAAAGGCAGGATGTTCCAGAACCCCGTCGGCGTTCAGGCGCGCAAGCTGGCTGTCGGTTTTATACAGGCTAAAGATGGCCTCAAGCCGGTGAATTTCATCGACCGCCAGCGCGATCAGCTGTTCCGCGTTGGGATGGTCCAGCACAATCTGCGCCTCGGCCCCCAAGGCAATACCACGCCATTGCGCGGGTGCATCCGAGGCCCGAAGACCAAGGGCAGGCAGGGCCGCAGCCCCGGCGAAAATAGTCAAAAAACGTCTGCGCGTCGTCATTTCGATGCTTCCACTTCGTTATCTGTAAAATCAACCGGGGCCAGAACAGCCTCGATTGGGATGTCATCAAGGCGCATGATGTCGCCACCATGTTCTGCGACAAATTCTGTGGCCGCTTCCGAGGTTGAAAACGGCACAAGTTCCGGTGCCCCCATGCCGCCAAGGGCGTCTGATCCGACCACATAAAAGGCGTCGCGCGCCTTGATCCAGTTGTCTTCGCCTGGCTCGCTCCAACTGATCGCAGCGCCCATGTCGTTGACATAAATCACCATGATTTCGCCCTCTTGTTCAGGGGATTTCAAGAAGGCAAGGCCATCGCGCACCTGCGAAAACCAGAACGGTGCTTCATAGCCGGCCAAATGCGCCTGCGCTTTGGGGCCGTCATGTTCCAAAATCACCATCTGGCAATAATGCCCCGCGGCCTCTTCGGTTAGGGCAAGGGGGGGCGGCAAGGTGGTATCGGCGGCATCTTCTTTGCAAGCGGCAAGCAGCGCGAACGCGCCAATAAGCACCCATTTGTTCATGGCTCAATCCTTCGAAATGCGGCCCAAGCCAGCAGTAATGTTCCTACGGGCCACAGCACAAGGGATGCAATTTGGCTGGCCAAACCCGATGCAGCACCCGCAGCGCCCAGCCCCGTGGCCAGCGTTGATACGGTTTCTGTAGGCATATTTATCAGGCGAAATGCATCCGCAGGATTGGCGACCAACAGCCACGGAAACACCGATATGTTGAAAGTTCCACCACCATCAGCCACTAGCGCGCCCAGCAGGCCAAGGTCATACAAAACCACGCAAGCCAGCCAGATCACGATGACAATACCCGACGCCACCCCGGTTTGGCGCACCAAGGCTGACACCAGATATCCGATGCCGATAAACGCAGCACCCAGCGCAAGCGATGTTATAAACAGCCATCCGATCGGCGCATAAGAAAGCCCATCAGTGCCATGTTTCCAAACGGTTAACACCAGCGTAAGTCCCAACCCCACCGCGATGGCAAAGGCCAACACCAACAGGTGCGCAAAAAACTTGCCCAGCAGGATTTCACCGCGCGATAGCGGGTATGTCAGGCTAAGCGCCAGCGTGCCGCGCTCGGCTTCGCCAGATATGGCGTCAAACGACAAAAGCAGGCCGATCAACGGGATCAGATAAACCGAAAGCGTGGTGATGGATGTGGCTGCGATGGTCAAAGGATCAACACCCAAATCACCGCTGGGCGCACCGCCTGCAAGGGTCAGGACGGTGTTGAACAGCGCCATCAGCAAAACCGATGTCGCCACCCACATATTGCGCCGCGCCAGCAATAATTCCATGCGTGCGATGGTCAGAATATACATTACCGCCCCTCCGCTTGCGACGCACTATAATGGCGATAAAGTTCTTCCAGACTCGCGGATGCGACCGCAACATCTGTAACGTCCGCGCCTAGCGCCATGATCTGGCCAAGCAGGGGCATTTTTTGTTCCGGCATACATTCCAACAGCACCGATTGGCCATTGATGCGGGTGCCGCCAAGTGCGTTCGAAACCCGGTCAGCACCGTCGGGCGTGGCGGTTACATTTAAACGGATCGACAGTGCCGCCGCATCACGCAGGGCGTCAAGGCTGTCATTGGCGACAAGGCTGCCTTTGCTCATGATCGCGATGCGGTCCGTGCGGCTTTCCAGTTCGGTCAGGGCATGCGAGGACAGTAAAACCGCAGTGCCGGCATGGGACAGATCATCAACAATATCGTAAAATTCGTGGCGCGAAATTGGGTCAAGCCCGCTGGTTGGTTCATCCAGCAAGATCAATTCGGGCGGGCCAATCAGGGCCTGTGCCAACCCAACGCGTTGGCGCATGCCCTTGGAATACGTGCGAATGCGGCGATCCGCCGCGGCACTTAGGCCGACACGATCCAGCAAATCATCGGCAGATTTGACTGGTGCGCCTTTCAGGCGGGCAAAGTGATGCAATTGTTCGCGCCCTGACAGCACCCCGTTGAAAGCAGCACTTTCAGGTAAGTACCCAACTGCAGCCCGCGCTTTGGCCGAACCCGGCGCAGCGCCCAGCACCTGAATTTCACCGCTAGTTGGCGTGGTCAGCCCAAGAATCATACGAATTAACGTTGTTTTGCCCGCACCATTATGGCCAAGCAACGCAAGGCGTTCACCGGGTTGCAAGGCAAGGCTTACCGCGCGCACAGCACGGACTTCGCCATAGGTTTTAGACAGGGTATTGATTTGCAGCGCAGTCATTACATTTCTTCCCAAACTGGGGGTGTTATAGGCGCTGGGCGCATCAAAGGCACGGGGTCAATTACCCCACCCGGTAACAATGCCGGGAAGGCCGATTGTGACCAGCGGATCAGTTGCACAGCCGGGGATCCCAGCAATGCGCGCGCTGCGGGTTGAGTCCATAAGATATGGTCCATCACGTCATTAGGGCGATAGGCGCTGTCGGCAATACCGTTGCCGTCCAAATCAAACGCCGCGTGGTCAGACCAGAAATTTCCAACTTGGCCCTGACGCCATTCAACCCAGCGTGATCCAACATATTTGACCTGCGTACGATTGCCGATAAAGGCGTTGCCAAAAATTTCATTGCGTTCAGACCCGGCGGTGAAGTGCACGCCAATATTGCAGGCTTCGAACTGGTTGCCTTCGATGGTGTTTTTATGGGCGTTATAAATGAACAGGCATTTATCTTCGACACCCAGAATGATGTTGCCAGAAATCAGGCTGTTATTGGTATAATTCAACATAATGCCGTGGTCACGGTCGCCTGTCGAAATATTATTGCGTATCTCGACCTGATCAGAAAACATGATGGCAAAGGCAAGGTGGTTGCCGCGCGAAATATTGCCCCTAACCACAGATTGGTTGGCATACATGTAATGGACAGCAAAACGCAGGTCGCTAAATCTGTTGCCGATGAATTCGTTATTTTTTGAGGTGTTGACGAAAATACCGTCGCGCCCCCAGCGCACATCATTGCCAATCACCTTGGCGCCCGGTGCGTTCCAGACATAAACGCCGTTGCCCCGGTCATTCATCCGCCGGTCTTGGCGGCCTTCGATATAATTGCCCTGCACTAACGCGTCCTGCGCGCCGTGGACATCAATGCCAACCAAATTTCCCAGAATGCGGCTGCCTTCGACAATGGCGCGCGCGGCGGTTTTAGTCAGCGTAATACCCGCATCCAACCCGTCACCGCCCGACCCTGAGCCAAAAACTGTAAGGTTGCGCAGCACCACATCTTCGCCGGTTACCGTGATGACAGACCCAACCAAATGGCCGTCAACACTGGCCCCTTGCCCCAAAATGGTCAGCGGCTTTTCAATCAGTACAGGCCCATCATAAATGGCCCCTTGCGACAGGCGGAGGATATCCCCCGCCTGCGCATTTTTTATGGCTTCAACAAGTGCGCCAGCCTGCGCTTGCACGAAATGCTCGACCGCTGCGGCCGGGGCCGCAAACAACAAAGCAATCAGTAATACAAACCGGCGCAACACGTTTCAAACCCCTATGCAGGTTCAACCAGCATCCGGCCGCGCATTTCCATATGGAGCGCGTGGCAGAACCACTGACAATAGAACCAATGCACACCCGGACGGGTCGCAATGAAGGTCGCCGAAGCAGTCGCCTGCGGGCCGATTTCCATCGCTACACCGTGGTTGCCCATAGTAAAGCCGTGGGTCAGATCATCCACATCATCGATGTTGGTGACGTAGACTGTGACCTCGTCACCTTCTTTGACGCGGAATTCCTCCAGCGAAAAGACCGGCGCGCTTGAATACATATAGACACGCACTTTGTTACCGTCGCGGATAACTTCGTCATGGCCATCTTCAAGTATAACACCGTCTGCTTCGGCCTGCGCACGCGCATCGGCCCACATTGGGTCATCACGTTGCCAGACATTCACAGGGTTCACGATGTCGGCACGCACCATGATGCAATCATGTGGCTCGGCATAAGTTGGGCCATCATGCACAACTTCCAAAGCACCGTCTTGGATGTTGATAAGCTGGTCATTCTCAGGCTTAAGTGGGCCCACATTCAAGAACCGGTCTTTTGAGAACTTGTTCAACGAAATCAGCCATTTACCATCGGCCTCTTTGGTTTCACCCATAGTGGTGTGGTTGTGACCGGGCTGATACATCACGTCAGTTTTCTGGATGATGTAATCAACATCTTCGCCGCCATAATGGCGCACAGCTTTGTCGATATCCCAATGTGCCATTTGGCTATCTAGGAACAAGGTGGTATAGGCTTCGCCCTTGCCGTTAAAGGCAGTGTGGAGCGGGCCAAGACCCAGTTCAGGTTCACCAACAACAGCGCTGCGTGGTTCTGCACCGCCGAATACCGCTTCGATTTTATCCCACTGGATGATCGAAACAGTTGGTGACAGTTTGCCGTTGATCATGACGTATTTGCCATCTGGTGACGAATTAACGCCGTGCGGGCTGTTCGGGATCGGGATGTAAACAGTCAGGTCTGTGCCTGCTTCTTTACGGCCATCCAGAACTTTCACACCGTTATGCACTTCGAATTTGCCAGCGGCCACTGCGGCCTCAATGCGCGCAAGATCAAAGACAACAACGTGGTCCATTTCCGCTTCGGTCATGTCGGAAAGGGTAACGCCTTCTTCCGAGTTATAGCACGAAGACATGGCGTATTTGCCTTGGTAGTCGGCATCGACGTTATCAAGGTTGCCTGAAACCATGACCTGCCAAGCGATCTCCATTGTGTCGCCATCAATGGCGGTAAAGATCGAAACATAGCCGGCAACATCGTCCATATTTGTGCCGTCATTGACCAGCGGAATACGGTGCTCGCCATTCGCAAACACATAACCTGTGCGTGGGAATTTTTGTGGGCGCAGGCCGTGAATGTCAGATGCATTCGGGATTTCAATGATTTTGTCGGGCTTCATCACATCGCAACGGATACGTGCAACACGGCTGTTGGCTTTGTCGTTCATGAACAAGTAACGGCCATCATATGTGCCGTCTGTGAACGACATATGCGGGTGGTGCAAATCGCCGTTGTCATATGTTTTCATGTTAGACTTGGCCAAGAAATCCTTGGTTTCATCTGTCAAGTTTTCGTTCAGAATTTTCAGGGATTCATTAGTGCTGCCCCAGCCTGTGGCTGAATCGCGGTTGAATACCGGAATACGCATCAATTCACGCATGGAAGGCACGCCCATAATGCGCACTTCGCCGGCCTGACCTGACGACCAGAAACCGTAATAATCATCCAGCTCGCCGGGGCCAACAACCGCGTGGCCTGTGGCGTCAGCCGCAGCAGCAGTGCCAGCCATCAGGCTTGCAGCGCCAACACCGCCAACAGCCGCAGCTGTACCCATCAGGGCAGCGCCCCGAAGTGGGCCAGTCAGGACTTCGCGACGCGACAGACCTGCGTTTTCTTTGTTGTCATCAGACATTTTAGTTCTCCTTTGTTGAACTTGGATTGTTAGATTTACTTAGACGCGCAAGGGTATCGCCCGATTGCGCCAACGACTTCTCAGCAGATGCGCGGCGTTTATCCTTACGGATAACGACCGGGCATTTTGAATGATCCTGATACAGAACCTGACAATGCAGGCACGACAGGCATTCATTCGGATTGATCTCACCGGTTGGATGGATTGCCTGCACGAAACATTCGTTTGAGCAGGTCTGACAAGGTGAGCCACATTCTTTGTAACGTTTGAGCCAGTCAAACATCCGCATCCGGGCAGGCACCGCCAGTGCAGCCCCCAGCGGGCACAGATACCGGCAATAAAAGCGTTCGATAAACAGGCCTATGCCCAGCAGAATTGTCGCAAACAAAATGAACGGCCAGCTGCGGGCAAATTTCAGAATGATGGTTGTCTTGAACGGCTCGACTTCGGCGTAATGTTCCGCCAGCTCCATCGACACGACCGACACGCCCAGCAGGCCCAGCATGATGATATATTTGACCGGCCAAAGGCGTTCATGCAGGCCCCAAGGCAGGGTCCATTGTGGCACCTTGAAAAAGCGCGCAATCTGGTTGGTGATTTCCTGCAAGGCGCCAAACGGACACAGCCAGCCGCAATAGCCGCCACGCCCCCAAAACAGCATCGTTACCGCGACTGAACACCACAGCAAGAACACCATCGGATCCATCAAGAATGTATCCCAGCTGAACCCGTCGCGTATCGATGCGCCCAGCGCCATCAGGTTAACGATTGATAATTGCGCGTTTTGTGACCAGCCCAGAAATACCAGCGTTACCACCAGAAATGTCATGCGGAACCAGTAAAAAACGCGCGCGTGGCGGGTGACTTGTACTTGGAAAAAGAACACCGCGGTCAGCACCGTGATCATTCCGGCCAGCAGGCCAATCTCAATGGTTTTACCATCCCAAATACGTTTCCACAGCGCAGCGCGCGCGGCGGCATCACCGGCATCCTCAACAACCGGTGCAGCAACCACCGGCACCTCAAGCTTGGTCAGATAAAGATCAGGCAGGATATAGCCCAGATCCCATGTCAGAAAAACCTTTTCAACAGGGCCAACCGGACGGTTGACCAGCAGCTGGATGCGCCAAGGTTTAGTCGGGTCAAACCCTGAATCAGCCGGAATTTTAAACAGGTCAGTTTCAACAAATTCCGGCGCGCCTTCGGCCGGAACACCGCCAAGGCGTATCTGCTGTTTGTCGCGGAAACGAACCGAAATATCGCCTTGGATCAGCTGAATACGGTCAAAAATACCACCGCGCACATAGCCGGATCCTTTTTACGAAAACAGCCCGCGCCCCATCATAAGGATCGCGTGATCGCCTTCGTCCATCCAGTCAACAAGGTTAGCGTATTCATGTTCGCCCAGCAGGCTTAGCCCGATAGAAGGCGTCGAAACCAACCCCACATGCATGTCAATAAAAGTATCGGCGGGGTCGCCTTTTTCTTCGTATTTCACAACACGCGGATCATCCAGCGCCAAAAATGCTGCGTTTACCTGACCGACTTCAAGCGTCAAACGACGGGTTGAGCCATCGCCAGCCATGGTTTGCCAGTCAATAACATCGCGCATTTCCATGTTGACTTCGTGGGTCGGGACAGAGTCAGGGGCTTCGCCCTCAAGCCCGCCAAGGCCCAGCGCGCGCGCCACTTTAATGGCCGATCGCACGATGCTGTCATCGATAATCATGATGGTCACAGTCGCGCCGGAAATGATATCGACGTCATGACCAGAACCACCAGCGGCGGCCTCGGCAACGATATCAAGGCCACGGTATTCTTCGGTCAGGGCCTTGATTTTGCTGTTGGGAATCCCGATCAAAACAATCGGTTCCGAGTGCTTAACAAGGTCCGCACCCAGCAGCACGCCATCTTCGCCAATCGCCACCATAACGTGGATCGGCTTGCCGGAATATCCGGTTGTGCCAACAAAATCCGAAGTAATAAAGGCATAGCCCAGCAGCTCATCACCACTTAGAACCGACACAATTGGTAGGTCCGCCATGACATCGCCAAAGCTGGTCGCGCCCTCGACCAGTTCACTGGCGATGACGTCGGGCAACAGTTCTTCAAGGACTGGGGAGGTCTGTGCAGATGCAGCCAAAGGGGCGATGCACAGCGTAAGAAGTATGATCGCCATATGGCGGATCAGACTGGCAAATGCGCGGCGGCTTTTTTCGATCAGGTCCATGGATTGCTCCATGTGTCTGAAATGGCCGGGTCGTGGGCAAGAGATGCCAGAATAAAGGGTGTGGGCATTCTGTTTCCTGATTTTTCCAAGGGGGGTCCACGGCAAGCGGACCAATATTGTTCGGCCCCCGCCAAACCAACAGTTTGGGCAAGGTCAAACGACAAAGTGCCAAAACCAAAGGGGGCCAGCGCGGCCCATTCTGGCGTTGCATTTACGCTAAGGGTGTTGGCCATCAGCAGGCAGTCATCACAATGGTCGCAATCAAGCGGGCCGGGTTGGGGCGCGCCATCTTCAAGTTGAATGAAATATGAGCCGTCTTCGCCACCGCAGATTTCAATCCAGTTTCCACCATGGGATACCACCGATGCGTTCATCGGCATGGATTGCGCGAAAAACACCGCTACTGAAAGCACGACGCACAAAACCCAGCCACCCAAAGCGCGTAAGCCCTGAGTGTTGGTTGGATTAGGTTTTGTTACAAGTTTTAACATTATATAACCAGTATCGAGTCATGTATAATAAGCAAGAGTTTCATGGGCTGCTCATTGACTAAGATCAAGTATAACACCTGATTACCCGAAACTTGAGGGTTTCAGACAATATGTCGCAACCCCGTCAGAAGATTGCGCTTGGCTCAGTCAAATTGCAAATTGCCTTTCTGGCTTGGGCCCCTGTATTTGTCATAAACTGTAACATTACCCCGTGAATGCACCGTAAACTGTAACATAACATTAATTTACGAAATCCAAGGTAAACACCGCAGGCTAACGCCCTTTGCAATTTTTCAGTTTGCCCGCAATCACGCCCGATCACACCCATTTCACAGAACTGTATGCACCGATGAAAGCAGTCGGAATAAGGTGCATGTTGTTTCTATCAAACAAAGGATGGACCAATGAAACCAACACATAAGAATGCAATTCTGGGCGGTGTTGCCGGAACGATCGTAATGACCTTAATGATGATGTATGTCGCCCCGATGCTAACGGGAATGCCGATGGATATTGCCGCCATGCTTTCGGGTATGCTGGGTGGCTCATACATACTGGGGATGGCCGCGCACTTTATGATGGGTGTGATTATATTTCCGATGATCTATGTTTTTGTCGTGCTGCGGGTTATCACCGGCCCCGGCCTGAAAAGCGGCCTGATCTGGGGCGTCGCCCTGTGGGTTGCGGCTGTAATGATCGTTATGCCCATGGCAGGCGCCGGATTTATGATGGCCAATATCGGTGGCATGATGGCCGTAATGGCATCGCTGATGGGCCACTTGGTCTATGGCGGAATACTGGGCGCATTAGCGGCTAGTGGGGCCAAAGAATAGCTGGATAAAAAAGGCGCGTCGGGGATAGCCCGCGCGCCTTTTATACATTCAAAACCTAGCCCTGAAGCGGCATGACCTTCAGCTCGCCTTCCTCACGCGATTTCATTGCAAAGGTTGCGGCATGGCTGGCCGCCAGAGTGGTGAAATACGGGATTTTCGACATCAACGCCACATTGCGCATGGAACGGCTGTCTTCCACCGCCTGGGTGCCGTCAGTCGTGTTCATCACCAGTTGAACCAGCTTGTCTTTCATGATGTCAACGATAGTACGCCCGCCTTCATAGGCCTTGTTGACGCATTCACTGGCAACGCCATGTTCCGCCAGAAATGCCTGCGTGCCACGGGTGGCAAGCAAATCAAAGCCAAGCACAATCAATGCTTTGGCGGCCTCGATCAGCAAATCGGTTTTGTCACTGTCTTTAATTGACAAGAACGCGGTTCCACCTGTGGGCAAATCCACGCCCGCGCCCATCTGGGCCTTCAGGAAGGCGCGGTGGAACGACACATCCCAACCCATTACTTCGCCGGTTGAACGCATTTCAGGGCCAAGCAACGTGTCCACACCGGGGAAACGTGCGAAAGGCAGCACTGCTTCTTTCACCGAAAACCACGGCATGTCAGGGTCAGCCAGCGTCATTTGGTCGGCCATTGGCAATGTGCCGGGCTTGGCGTCTTTTGGGTATGCACCGCGCAGCGGGAAGTTCGACAAAGGCTCGCCCGCCATCAGGCGCGCGGCGATGGATGCGATGGCGCTGTCGGTCGCTTTGGCCACGAAAGGCACGGTGCGGCTGGCGCGTGGATTGACCTCGATCAGGTAAACCTTGTTGTCCTTGACCGCGAATTGCACATTCATCAACCCGACCACATTCAGGCCCAGCGCAAGGGCGTGGCTTTGGCGGTGTAGCTCCTGAATAATTTCGTCCGACAACGTGTAAGGCGGCAGCGAACAGGCGCTATCGCCCGAATGCACGCCGGCCTCTTCGATATGTTGCATAATACCGGCCACGTGGACGTTTTTGCCATCACACAGCGCGTCTACGTCGCACTCAATCGCCCCCGAAAGGTAGCTGTCCAGCAGCACAGGGCTGTCGCCGGAAACGACCACAGCTTCGGCAATATAGCGTTCAAGCTGGGCCATGTCGCGCACGATTTCCATGGCGCGACCGCCCAGAACATAAGACGGGCGAATCACCAGCGGAAAGCCGATATCACCTGCAATTTCAAGTGCTTGCGCGTCATTCGATGCAATACCGTTCTTGGGCTGCAGCAGGCCCAGATCATTAACCAGCGCCTGAAAACGTTCGCGGTCTTCGGCCAGATCAATCGCGTCAGGGGTGGTGCCCAGAATTGGAATGCCTTCGGCCTCAAGTGAACGTGCAAGCTTCAGTGGGGTCTGGCCGCCAAACTGGACAATCACGCCATGCAAAATGCCGTTTTCTTGTTCAACCCGCAGAATTTCCATCACATGTTCAAATGTTAGCGGTTCAAAATACAACCGGTCGGATGTGTCGTAATCAGTGGAAACCGTTTCGGGATTACAGTTGATCATGATGGTTTCATAACCTGCATCCGTCAGCGCATAACACGCATGACAGCAGCAATAATCAAACTCGATCCCTTGACCAATCCGGTTGGGGCCGCCGCCTAGGATGACGACTTTCTTGCGCTCGGATGGCCGTGCTTCGCATTCGACCTCGCCCATCATCGGGGCTTCATAGGTGGAATACATGTAAGGCGTCTGGGCCTCGAATTCGGCAGCGCAGGTATCAATGCGTTTGAACACTGCGGTAACGCCCAGCACGATGCGTGCCTTGCGAATTTCGGTTTCAGATTTGCCAGTCAAGGTTGCAAGACGGGCATCGGTAAAGCCCATCATTTTCAGCGCGCGCATGCCTGCTTCATCGCATGGAAGCCCTGCGTTTCGTACGCCTTCTTCGGTATCAACAATTTCACGAATACGTGCCAGAAACCACGGGTCAAACATGGTTGTCGTGTGGATATCTTCATCTGACATACCGTGGCGCATGGCCTGTGCGATCGTGCGCATCCGGTCGGGTGTCTGGCGTGAAATGGCGCGGGTCACGGCAGCCACATCAGGTGCGCCTTCGATTTCGACCTCGTCAAAGCCGGTCAGGTCGTCCTCCATCGAAGCCAGCGCTTTTTGCAGGCTTTCGTGGATGGTCCGGCCTATCGACATGACTTCACCCACCGACTTCATCGCGGTGGAAAGCAGAGGTTCGGATCCGGGGAATTTTTCAAACGCAAAGCGCGGGATTTTGGTGACGACATAGTCAATCGATGGCTCGAACGAGGCGGGCGTGACTTTGGTGATGTCATTGTCCAACTCGTCCAGCGTATAACCAACGGCCAGTTTCGCGGCAATTTTAGCGATGGGAAAACCCGTAGCCTTGGACGCCAGCGCGCTTGAGCGGCTCACGCGCGGGTTCATTTCAATCACCACCATGCGACCGTCGGCAGGGTTCACAGCCCATTGCACGTTCGAGCCACCGGTTTCCACGCCAATTTCGCGCAGAACCGCAATCGAATCGTTACGCATCGCTTGGTATTCTTTGTCCGACAATGTCAGCGCCGGGGCGACGGTGATACTGTCACCAGTATGCACGCCCATCGGGTCAATATTTTCGATCGAGCACACGATAATGGCGTTATCGACAGTGTCGCGCACCACCTCCATTTCGTATTCTTTCCAACCCAGCAGGCTTTCATCAATCAGAATTTGGCTAACGGGGGATGCATCCAGCCCCGAGCGGCAAAAATGTTCGTATTCTTCGCGGTTATACGCAACCCCGCCGCCAGTACCGCCAAGGGTAAAGGCAGGGCGGATAATCGCAGGCAGGCCGATATCATCAAGCGCGGCGCGGCATTCATCCATATTTTCCGCGATGGTCGCGCGCGGGTTTTCAATGCCCAGACGGTCCATGGCTTCGCGAAACAGCTTGCGATCCTCGGCCATTTCAATAGCTTCGCGTTTGGCACCGATCAGTTCCACGTTAAACTTTTCCAGCACACCCAAATCGGCCAGCTCAAGCGCTGTGTTCAACCCGGTTTGCCCACCCATTGTGGGTAGCAAGGCATCGGGGCGTTCTTTTTCAATGATCTTGGCAACCATATCAGCGGTGATTGGTTCAATATAAGTGGCGTCGGCCAATTCCGGGTCCGTCATGATGGTGGCCGGATTTGAATTGACCAGAATCACGCGATAACCTTCCTCGCGCAAGGCTTTGCAAGCCTGAGCACCGGAATAATCAAACTCGCAAGCCTGACCGATGATAATCGGTCCGGCACCGATGATCATAATTGATGAGATATCCGTTCTTTTCGGCATCGTGACCCCCAAGGCGACAAAGTGTCGTGGGTTATACCCCGCAGGCGCGCAGGCGCAAGAGGGCGCGCGCCATAAAGGGGCTTTTTACAGTTTTTGTCGCGCCCCCAAGCCAAAACCAACGCACCAGATCAGCAGACCCATCACTGACACTACAGGAAACATCCAGACCAGCCAATGCAGCGACAAATATAAAGGGATGATTTTTGTCAGCATCGGCACCGCCCCCAACGCCAAAAGCGCCAACCCCTTTCGGTAGCCCAAAAGCCCGGGCAAGGTCACTGCAAACAGCACCGTCGGGATATAGTAATACGTCCACGCAATCGGGGCCATAAGCGCAACCAAGGTCAAAGCCACGGGCCACAAGACCGTATACCGAAGGCGCACAGGCAAGGAACGAAACAGCCACCAAAGCCCGGCAAGAACAGCCAGAAGCCCGACATTTGATAGCATTTTCCAGATAAGCGGCCGATGCATTACAAACCATCCTGAAGGTGGAGACTGCAGGCCATAAGTATCCAACGAAGGCACAATGGTCATCTGGTCTGTAAAGAAAATTAGACCAACCACAGCATCGATATTCACAGTAACCCCAGTGATCAAAACCGTATTGGTTATGGTGCTTATTTGATGCAAAAAATCAGCGTGCAAAGGCCAGCCGGTCAAAAAAATTGAAAGCCCCGCCAATATGGCACCGAAAATGACAAAGCTCAGGAATGCGCGTCGTTCCCCTGTTGCCAGCCAAAACAGTGCAAACAACGCTGGATATAACTTTAACGACGCAGCAAGCGCCAAGGCAATTCCAGCTGCGACTGGCGCGTCAAAGCGGCTGCGCTCTAATGCCAGCAGAATTAGGAATGAGACCAGTATCTGCAATTGCCCCTGAGCAAGCGCCACTGACCCAATCGGCGTAAACAGCAAGATAGCACCAGACAAACCGACATAAATAATCGGGTTCATGCGGCAATTCGTGACCCGTAATACCAAAAACATGCTGGCGGCCAACAACATTGAATTCGACATCAAAGCCATTTGCGCAATGTAATAAAACGCCAGATCGGCAGGCAAATACCCGGAAATCCATGCCCAAATCGGCGGATATAAAAATGGGTAAACTGCCACATCAAACCCATGCTCTGCGCGCAAATACCCAGCCCAGAGGTCCGGCGGATACATGGTGAAAATGCCCATATCAGGTGGGTAAACCTGCGACAAATCACCGGCAGCCTGAAATTTTCCCGCCAGCCACATGGCCATCAAATCAAGCGATGGCAATACCTGACGTATATAAAAATAGGCCGTAAAGGCAAAACCGGTAAGGGCAAGAAAAAGCAGACGGGACTGCATATCAGGATTAATATTTTTCTTCACAAAGCACCGTGTTAGCCAATCAAACATCCGGCTCGCCTTTAATAGTTTTCACTAAACTAGCGGGCAAAGTAGGTTTAGCAAGGCGCAAAAGTCGCTCAATCACGCGCGCGCCCTTGACTTTACTGTATTTGACAGGCCACACGGCCCCTAACTTTCTTGACCTACCGGAGCAAAATTATGCACGCCTATCGCAGTCACACTTGTGCGGATCTTAACAAATCCAATATTGGCGATACCGTTCGCCTTTCAGGCTGGGTGCATCGTGTGCGCGACCACGGTGGAATTTTGTTCATAGATCTGCGTGATCATTACGGCATCACACAGGTTTTGGCCGACGAAGACAGCCCCGCATTCAAGGCCTTGGAAAATGTACGTTCGGAATGGTGCATTCGCATTGATGGCGAAGTGAAAGCGCGCGACGCGTCCCTGATTAACGACAAAATTCCAACTGGCGAAATCGAAATTTTCATTCGCGATATGGAAGTACTGGGCGCGGCCGATGAACTGCCCCTGATGGTCTTTGGCGATCAGGAATACCCTGAAGAAACCCGCCTGAAATACCGTTTTCTTGATCTGCGCCGCGAAAAACTGCAAAACAATATGAAGCTGCGCTCAGACGTGGTGACCAGCATGCGCAAACGTATGTGGGATATGGATTTCCGCGAATACCAAACACCGATTATTACCGCATCATCACCAGAAGGCGCGCGTGATTTTCTGGTGCCTTCGCGCCTGCACCCCGGCAAATTCTACGCCCTGCCCCAAGCGCCCCAGCAATTTAAACAGCTGATGATGGTCGCGGGTTTTGATAAATATTTCCAGATCGCGCCATGTTTCCGCGACGAAGATCCGCGCGCTGACCGCTCGCCTACCGATTTTTACCAGCTTGATCTTGAAATGTCCTTTGCCACCCAGCAAGATGTATTCGACACCATCCAGCCGGTACTGAAGGGCGTTTTCGAGGAATTCGGCGGCGACCGCAGCGTTGATCAGGACTGGCCCCTGATTTCCTATGCTGACAGCGCCTTGTGGTACGGCAGCGACAAGCCCGACCTGCGCAACCCGATCAAAATGCAAATCGTTAGCGAACATTTTGCCGGCGGCGGCTTTGGCATCTTTGCCAAGTTGCTAGAACAAGAAGGCACTGAAATCCGCGCCATCCCTGCCCCCAAAGGCGGGTCGCGCAAATTCTGTGATCGCATGAATAAATTTGCCCAAGGCGAAGGTTTGCCGGGCATGGGCTATATTTTCTGGCGTGACCTTGGCGAGGGGCTTGAGGCCGCTGGACCACTGGCCAAAAACATCGGCCCCGAACGTTCAGAAGCCATTCGTCAACAGCTGGGTCTTGAGTTGGGCGATGCGGCCTTTTTCCTTGGTGGCAAACCCAAAGCGTTTGAAAGCGTCGCAGGGCGCGCGCGCGACACCATCGGTAAGGAATTGAAACTAACCGATGAAACGCGTTTTGCCTTTGCGTGGATCGTTGATTTCCCAATCTTCCAGCGCGACGAAGAAACCGGCAAACTTGATTTCGACCACAACCCGTTTTCGATGCCCCAAGGCGGCATGGAGGCCCTGAACGGCGACCCGCTGGCTGTGCGCGGTTATCAATATGATCTGGCCTGTAATGGCTATGAACTGCTTTCGGGTGCGATCAGAAATCACAAGCCCGAGATTATGTTCAAGGCGTTCGAGCTGGCAGGTTACGGCGAAGACGAAGTACGCTCGCGGTTTGGCGGCATGGTTAACGCGTTCCAATATGGCGCACCGCCCCACGGTGGTTGCGCCGCAGGTATTGACCGGATCGTCATGTTGCTGGCCGACGAAGCCAACATTCGCGAAGTCATCATGTTCCCGATGAACCAGCGGGCCGAAGATCAGATGATGAACGCACCAAGCAACGCCACAAATGAACAGCTGCGTGATCTGCATTTGCGCATAATTCCGCAAGAATAGGGTGCAAAGCGCTTTTTTCGACAGAAAATTAACGGCTTATCGTATAATGGCCGTGTCGCGGTTCCGTTCCAGTTTAGTTCAAACAATGTTTGATCCGGGTTTTGCAGATTGATGGCTCATACAGATGTTTTGAATAATAAGCTTTTGCTTTTGCTAATACATATTTATTATTGCCCTTATAATGCGTCGGTCAGGCAGCGCCCTTTTTCTATCCAGTGGAGATCACTTTGATGAAAACCCTCTATATTCATATTGGTGTTCACAGAACCGCCACCAGCTCGATTCAAGAATTTATGGGTAAGAACCGCGCCAACCTTCTGAAGCGCGGCTATTTGTACCCCTTTGGTGTGCGCCGCCACTTTAAGTTGATGCAGCATATGTTCTCTAATGACAGCGATATCGACCAGATTGCGGCGAACCTGCTTTTGCGTAGCAACAATAAATCCAATCCGGTCCATTCGGTTGTGATTAGTGACGAAGATATTTGTATGCGACGTGACCTGTCCAAACTTGAAACGCTGCGCAAGTATTTCAACGTCAAAATTATCTTTTGCCTGCGCCGCCAAGATCTGTGGCTGGAAAGCTGGTACTTGCAAAACATCAAATGGCAGTGGAATCCAAAGCTAAGCCACCTGTCCTTCGACCAGTTTCGCGCCACCCAAGAAGACTATTTCTGGATCGATTACGATAATTACCTGAAGAATCTTGAACAGATATTCGGGCAAGAAAATATACAGGTTTATACGTTCGAGCGCTCGCAAATGCCACAGGGACCGGTTGCAGCGTTTACAGATCAGATCAAGCTGGGAAACCTGGACGGGCTGGGCGCCCTCCCAAACAAAAACTACAGCCTGGCACCCATCACCTCAGAGTTCATGCGCCGTTTGCCGCTGGACACAGCCACGCCACGCCATCGCTCGAATTTTGAATCTGCATTCGAAAAGCTGGATGCACATTTGCGCGAGAACCATCCGTCATCGGGGTCGCGAAGTAAGCTGTTGCTGACCCCGGAGCAGCGCAAAATAATTACGAAAGAATTTGCCAAAGGCAATAAAGCCGTGGCAAAAAGGTATTTTAACCGCAAAAAACTTTTCCTAGACCCCCTACCGAACGCTGATGCCGAGCTTGCCAATCCACAACTTCCGGCTGACAGCAATATATTAATCGAAACCATGGTTGCCCCTCTCCTTGAGGAATTGATTAAGGTATATAAAGATTACCTACCTAAGTAAGCCATGGATTTTTTGAAAGGCGCATGATGATCACGCTTCAAAACATTATATTTCCTAACAGAAATATCTGCACCGAATACGAGTTGTATTTCCACACCAGTGGCAATTCTGGATTCTCCTCGGAAACCTCGTCCCTATGGCTGGCCGCCAATTCGAATATTTCTTTCGATACCTTTTTTAACGCCTTAAGCATTGGAAAGTGGCACACGGAATGCCAGCTAGAGAACCTGTTCCTAACCGTTGAAGGCGAGGGCGAGGGCGAGCTACTGGTGGTTTTCTCCAAATCTGGCCGCTCTTGGGAGATCCTTTATAGCGAGCACATTCACCTAAGTGCCGATGCCCCCCACACCGTAGATTTGTCGCATTTCCATCAGCATGGCACAGACGGCATTATCTTTTTCAAATTGAAAGCCCTTCAGGACACCACCTTGACAGGCGCGCGCTATCATACTGATACCCCCCCTGAAATCAGGCCCAAACTAGCGATCAGCATCACGACTTTCCGCCGTGAAGCTGAAGTTCAAAACACAGCTGCCCGCCTTGATGCCCTTGTCCGTGAGAGCGACTACAAAGATGATATCCGGGTTTTTGTGGTTGATAACGGCCAAACCGCAATAATCGAAGATACCGAAATCGTCACCTATATGCCCAACGCCAACCTTGGCGGTGCGGGTGGCTTCGCACGTGGCCTGATGGAAGCCGAAAATGGCAACTTTACCCATTGTTTATTCATGGATGATGATGCCACATTCCACATGGAAAATATCCTGCGGACTTATGCATTTTTGGCCCTAACCAAAGACCCCAAAACAGCACTGGCCGGGGCAATGATCAGCAACACGCACAAGTGGCGCATGTGGGAATCCGGTGCGATATTTGACAGAACCTGTCACCCGCTGTTCTGCGGTCTTGATCTGCGCTATCATGACAATATCCTTGAGATGGAGGTTACACCCTCGCGCCATGATGACCCCAGATTCTACGGCGGCTGGTGGTACTTCGCATTCCCTATTGCGGCGGTGGAAAACTACCCCTTCCCATTTTTTGTTCGTGGTGATGATATCAACTTCTCTCTAACAAATGATTTCAAGATCAATACCTTAAATGGAATTGTATCGTTTCAAGATGACTTCTCTGATAAGGAAACCGCGCAAACGCTGTACCTCGATCTGCGCAACCATCTTGTGCAGCACTTAACGGTTGAGGCCATCCACATTAGTGCCACGAAATGCGCCAATATCTCGCTATGGTTCTTAGCCCGAGCACTATCCCGCTTTCACTATGAAACTGCCGAAGCACTGCTGTTATCCTGGAATGATGTCCTTAGTGGGCCGGGCTTCTTCGCAGCAAACGCCGATATGGCCACACGCCGTAGTGATATCGGTAAGTTGATCAACGATGAAAAGTGGAAGCCTGTCAGTGATCTGGATCTGGATGAGCACATCGGCTATGACGCCCATAAAGGATACGCCCGCAAGTTTTTCCGTACCACTTTAAACGGCCATCTGTTGCCATTCTTTAGCATGTGGGGCAATCGACCGGTTATCTGCTCGCTTGATCGATCAAGCTTTGCCAAAGTGTGGGGCGCCTCGCAGTTAACCTACCTGAACGCCGCGATGGACAAGGGCTATACAGTTAAACACTCTAAACTGCGATTTTTCGCCCTTTCAGCCAAGATTTTCTGGATATACATACGGTTTGTGCTTGGCTATAACAAGTTGCGCAAAGCGTATAAAAATGAATACCCGAAGCTGGCCTCGAAGGGTTTTTGGAACAAAGTGTCTAAGTAAGAGTAAGGAATAAGGATACCACTATCATGGTGAAAAGCATTGTTTTCCACTTGGGAGATCCAAAAACTGGCAGCACGTCGATCCAGAACACACTAACCAGCAAGAACTATTCTTGTGATACTGTCAGCCTGTACTTTCCCGCAAATATTAATAATATCCCTTTGGCGGAATCGTTTTTTGTTAAGAGGCTTAAATCAACAAAGCAACAAAAGTTTCTTAATCTAGCCCGCAACCTCGATGCATCGGATGCTGACGTCGGTGTGATTTCCGCCGAGGTTTTCGATCGGGTTGACCCCTCGGACCTAAAGGCTGCGGTTAAAAAATACCTGCCCAAATACGCCAAAACCGCGCGCTATATCGCCTACGTTCGCCCTCACGCAGACAGCCTGATTTCAACCTACGCCGAGCGCCTGAAGCGCGGCTTTTACACGGGGTCTCTGACCAATTTATTCGAACAGTTCAAAGACAATCCCGATACGATGTACCTCGCGCGCTTCACTAAATGGCGTAAGGTCTTCGGGGATCGTTTTGAGTTGCGCCCGATGATCCGCAGTGAACTTTACAAAGATTGCGTTGTGCATGACTTCCTGAATTATACGTTTCAAGGTGCTGATTTCACCATTCTCAATAACCTTGAAAGCAATGAATCACTATCCCTCGAGGATCTGGTGATGATGCGCGACTTCCATATCCAGATTGGCAATGATGCAAAGCTAAATGATGTACGTCATTCGATTGGCTGGAATTTCCCGATAATGCTTGCCGCAATGCCTGCAGAGAAAAAAACCAAGGTATGTATCCACGACGCGCTAATAAACGACGTGATCGCACATTACCAAAATGATGCCAAAGCCCTTGACGCGGCGTTTTTCACGG
>DAOUQO010000168.1 GCA_030625565.1 Aliiroseovarius sp.
ATGGGGATGCAATCATGAACTTGGTTTATCTGTCATTAGCATTTTGGGCCGGTGCTTATTTCGTCAACCATCGTCTGGCCAATAGCCGCGCAAACCACACAAGGCTGGTCAAGCTGGCTGTGCCTGCGATTTTCGGCATCACGCTGTTAATTGTCTGGGAGGGACTGGTGCGCGGCCTTGGTGTGCCTGGTGTGATTTTGCCACCGCCCAGCGTGATTGGGGCCAAGGTTATGTCCAGCCTGCCGATTTTGTGGGTCGATTTCGTGCAGACCTTTGTGAAGGGCGCGCTGACCGGCTATATCATGGGCTGCGGTTCGGCCGTGATCATCGCGATCTTGATTGACCGTTCGCCATTTTTGCAAAAGGGCCTGCTGCCGGTTGGTAATTTCATCGCTGCCTTGCCAATCATCGGCACCGCGCCGATTTTGGTGATGTGGTTTGGGTTTGACTGGCATTCCAAGGCCGCAGTTGTGGTGATTATGGTGTTTTTCCCAATGCTGGTGAATACCGTTCAGGGGCTGGCCGCAACCGACACAATGCAGCGCGACCAAATGGCGACATGGTCGGCAAGCTACTGGCAAAGCTTGACTAAACTGCGCCTTCCTGCCGCAATGCCTGCCATTTTCAACGGCCTGAAAATCGCGACCACCTTGGCGCTGATTGGGGCGATTGTTGCCGAATTCTTTGGTAGCCCGATCAAAGGCATGGGTTTTCGCATCTCGACCGAGGTCGGGCGGCTGGGTCTGGACATGGTTTGGGCCGAGATTACCATAGCGGCCCTTGCAGGGTCGGCATTTTACGGTATCGTGGCAACCATCGAAAAGGGGGTCACGTTCTGGCACCCTTCGCAACGAAACTAATAAATACTGAATAACCAACGGGAGAGAAGATAATGATGAAATATACAAAAAGCGCGGTTGCTGCGCTGGTAATGATGGGTGGCGCTGCCTCGGCTGCCGATGATGTGACGCTGCAACTTAAGTGGGTTACACAAGCACAGTTTGCTGGCTATTACGTTGCGCTGGAAAACGGTTTTTATGAAGAAGAAGGCCTGAACGTAACCATTAAACCCGGTGGCCCCGATGTGGCCCCTGTGCAGGTTTTGATGGGTGGCGGCGCTGACGTAATGGTTGACTGGATGCCATCCGCATTGTCTGCCCGCGAACAGGGCGCGCCGATTGTTAACATCGCGCAACCTTTTGCGTCGTCCGGCCTGATGCTGACTTGCTTGAAAGAGCACGGCATTACGTCGCCTTCGGATTTCCCCGGTCACACGCTGGGCACATGGTTTTATGGTAACGAAATCCCGCTGATGGTCTGGATGGGCAAACTTGGCTATTCCACCGATGGATCAAACGGCGGCGTGACTGTTCAAAAGATTAACTTCAACGTTGATCCTCTGCTGCAAAAGCAGGTCGAATGCGCAACAACCATGACGTATAACGAATACTGGCAGGTAATTGATGCGGGCCTGACAGCCGACGATCTGGTTGTGTTCAGCTATGAAGACGAAGGCATCTCAACCCTAGAAGACGGGCTGTACGCGCTGGAAGACAACCTTGCTGATCCCGCATTTTCTGACCGCATGGTTCGCTTTGTGCGCGCCAGCATGAAGGGCTGGAAATGGGCCGAGGCAAATTCAGAAGCCGCAGCAATGATCGTGCTAGAATTTGATGAAACTGGCGCGCAGACAGAAGCGCACCAAATCCGCATGATGGGCGAAATCGCCAAACTGACTGCTGGTTCAAACGGCGCACTTGACGAGGCTGCTTATGAGCGCACCGTTGGTATCGTCATGGACGGCGGCGTGTTAAGCGCGGCACCAACAGGCGCATGGACCCACGCAATTACAGACGCTGCTTTGAAATAAACAACGTCTAAATTTCTACGAAAGGGCCGTGCAATCTGCGCGGCCCTTTTGCGTTTGGATAACCCAGCACAGCGGTGCTGACGCTGCAATCAGGGATTCGCTGCTGGCGCGTGAACCCGCGCGAATCTAGGCGTTGGTTTGCAATAAACACGCTTAAAACCCACTAAATAATCGCGCAAATTGCGTGGCGCGCTGTGGTTTTGCCAATTAATGTTACTTAAATCGCCCTAAATGGCCCCAGAATGTAACAACTTGATCTATATCATGGGAATCATTTTTGCCCTTGGCACAGTGCGTTTGATTAAAACGGCGACAGGGAATTAAGGTAATGAATAAAGCTGCAACAGTGGCCCCAAAGGGTGCCGCTGAAAAACCCGTGACCGGACCATTCACTGGTAATGAAGCCATCGCGCGCGCGGTTTGGGAGGCGGGTGTCAAAGTTGCCGCAGCTTACCCCGGCACGCCTAGCACCGAGATCATGGAGGCCGTTGCCAAATATCCCCGCGAGGATATTCACGCGCAATGGTCCACCAACGAAAAAACCGCGCTGGATGTCGCCATTGGCGGATCATTCGCCGGTGTGCGTTCGTTTGCCGCAATGAAACATGTGGGCATGAACGTCGCCTCGGACGCCTTGATGAGCTTTAGCTATATCGGCGTTAATGCGGGCCTTGTCATTTTAGTCTGCGATGACCCCGGCATTCACAGCTCGCAAAACGAACAAGACACGCGGGTTTTTGCAAGCTTCGCGCAGGTGCCGGTGATTGAACCTTCGGACGGCCAAGAGGCGTTTGATTTCACCAAATTCGCGTTTGATATTTCCGAAAAATTCGACACGCCGGTCATTGTCCGCGCCACCACGCGGCTTTCGCATACCCGTTCCGAGGTGAAGGTTGGCGCGCGCAATAACACAGCGCCGATCCCTTTCAACGAAGACCCATCGAAAAACGTGATGGTGCCGATGAATGCGCGCCGCCAGCACCCTATTGTGCTGCAACGAACAACGGATATCGCCGAATTTCTGGCAAATTCACCCCTGACCAAAACCGAACTGCAAGGCGGCAAGGTTGGCGTGATCACCGCCGCGATGAGCTATGTTTACGTGAAAGAGGTAATGCCAGATGTCAGCGTGCTGAAACTGGCCGGATCATACCCGTTATCAGAAAGCCACATCCGCGAATTCACCGACCAGTTTGAACGCATTATCATCGTCGAAGAACTGGAACCAGTGATCGAAAATGCGCTGAAGGTAATGGGCATTGAATGCGAAGGCAAAACGCTGTTTTCACGCACCGGAGAATTTTCGCCCGAGGTTGTTCGCGACGGTTTCGTTGCCGCCGGTTTGCTTGAGCCGAAGGAACGCAAAGGCGCGTTTGATTTCGCCCCAATGGTGCGCCCTCCGGTTTTGTGTTCGGGGTGTCCGCACACGTCATGCTACATGGCTTTGCGCGCACTTGACGCACGGGTTGCAGGCGATATTGGCTGTTATACGTTGGCAGTTGCTGCGCCGCTTAGCGCGATTGATACTTGCGTTTCCATGGGCTCATCCATTGCCAATGCGGTCGGCATGGCCAAGGCCGGCACCGAAACCAAACCGATTATCGCAACCATTGGCGACAGCACGTTTCTGCATTCCGGCATCCCACCGCTGATTGATGCGATTTACAATCAGGCCGACATCACCGTATTCTTGCTGGATAATCACATCACCGCCATGACCGGCGGCCAAGACCACCCCGGCACAGGGCGCACCCTGCGCGGGGACGATACCGCCAAGGTGGATTATACCAAGCTGGTCAAAGCCTTAGGCGTTGAATGGGTGCAAACCGTTGACAGTTACGACATGGCCGCGATGTATCAAAGCCTGCGTGAAGCGGTCGAGTTCAAAGGCGTTTCGGTGGTCATATCTGACCGCCCATGCGTGCTGGACCCCCATAAAATCAAAGGTCAGGCATTCATTGTCGATCAAGATAAATGCGTGGCGTGCCAGTCGTGCATGAACCTTGGCTGCCCAGCGCTAACATGGTCCGAGGGCTGGTTCGAAGGCCGTCACAAAGTAGAAATTAACGCAGATAGCTGCATGGGTTGTTCCATCTGCGCCCAGATCTGCCCAACAGACAGCATTGCATTGTAAGGAATATTCGAAATGGTTGAAAAGAAAGACGGGCCAACGAATGTTTTGATCGTTGGCGTTGGGGGGCAGGGCGTGATCATGGTCTCCAAGGTGCTGGCAATGTTGTGCCAAAACCACGGCTATGAGGTCAAACAATCCGAAGTGCACGGCATGGCCAAACGCGGCGGCGGGGTGTTCAGCCACGTGCGTTTCGGGTCGTCCGTTTGGTCGCCAACAATTCCCGAAGGCGAAGCCGACGTTTTGTTGGCGCTAGAGTGGGCCGAGGCCCTGCGCTGGATCAACTTCATGAACCCCGAAACCGGCACGTTCATCGCCGACACACAACGCATCGTCCCGCCCTTCGCTTGCCGCGCGCGTGGTCGGGGCGAAGACGCAACCTATTCGCCGCAATCGCCGCAGGAAATCATGGAGCAGGTGCGCGCGGGCTACGCCATGGACGCAACCTCGATCGCGGACGGGCTAGGCAACCACAAAGCCGCCAACACGGTTTTGCTGGGCGCGCTGTCAAATTCACTGGAATTCTCGGTTGATTCTTGGCTAGAGGTCATTCGTTCTTTCGTGCCGCCAAAATCCATCGACATCAACATGGCCGCATTCGCCGCCGGACGCGAATGGGCGCAAGCGGGCGACAAGCGCGTCGATGAAAGCGCAACGGGGCTGTTTCAATCCCAAGCCGCCACCCAGCAACACGTCACAACCAAGCTGGAAATCACCGAAGACTGGTGCAAAGGCTGCGATATCTGCGTCAAAATGTGCCCCGAACGCTGCTTGCGTCTAAACGATCAACTGATCGCGGAACTGCACAAACCAGACCAATGCACAGGCTG
>DAOUQO010000066.1 GCA_030625565.1 Aliiroseovarius sp.
GCGGCGGCTTCGACTAAACGAGCGGTTTCTTCGCTGCTTAAGGCGCGTTCAACTTCGGATAATTGTTGGCGCAGTTTTTCAGCGGCGGCAAATTCTGCCAGACGCGCGACCTCTTGATCGCTAAGGCTGTCTTGCAACCCGTCCAACTGCTGGCGCAAACGTTCGGCGGCGGCGGCCTCGGCCAGTTTTGCCGCTTCTTCATCGCTAAGTGCAGCCTGAATTTCGGCCAGTCGCGTGCGCAGGGCTTCAGCGGCCGCAAGTTGGGCCAAGCGGGCCGCTTCGCTGTCACTTAGTCCGGTTTCGGTGCTTTCAATACGTGCGCGAAGTTCATCCACAGTTGCATTTGCCAAGCTGCGCTCGGCTTCTTCGCGGGTCAACTTGGCCTCAAGCGTCACAATCGCCGAACGCAGGGTCGCGGCATCCGAAAGGGACGCGTTCAGCTGGGTTTCGCTATCGGCAAGTGCAAGGTGGATAATTGCCAACTCGGCCTCAAGGGCACCAGCATTTTCACCGCTTTCTTGAAGTTGGGCAAGGGCAGTCACCAAGGATGCCTGTTGTGTTTCGGTCTTGGATTGCAGGGTGGCAATCAAGGTTTGCAAGCTGGCCATCTGATCCGCATCTGTCTGGGATTGCGCCAACATTTGCGCCAATGTCGCATCACGCGTGGCCAAATCAGTGCGCATTTCATCCATCAATACCTCTAAGGCTTCGCGACGGGCGGCGGCCAAACGGGCGGCTTCTGCATCTGCATCAATTTCATCACGGGCCTGCGCAAGGGCAAGGTTCAAGGCCTCTTCCTCAGAAACCAGACGGGCGTTGGCGGCTTCGATATCGGCAAGGCGCGCGGCCAGTTGGCTGCCTTCGGCAAGGGCAGTGTCACGTTCTGACAGCAAGGTGGCCACTTGAGCCTCAAAACTGCTGATTGCGGCGGCACGCGTGGCCAATTCGGCCAGATGTTCGGCATTATTGGCGGTTAATTCTGTAATGATTGCAGCCTGCGCAGCAGTGATCGAACGCTGTTGGCCAAGGGTTGCGTCAAGTTCGCCAATCCGTCCTTCAAGGCTGGCGCTGCGACTGCGTTCCAGACCCAGCGCATCAGCCAGATCAGCCACCTGAAGCGACAGTTCATCCAGTTCTGTTTTCTGCCCGCTAATGGTTTCGCGCAGCACAAATTGCACCACCATAAAAATGGTCAGAACAAACATCAAAACCAACAGCAATGCGGTCATTGCATCAACAAAACCGGGCCATATTGAACCGGAAACACGTTGCGTGGATCGCCGGGTTAGCGCCATTTTTAGCCCCGCCTGCTGCTGCCAAGTTGGCGAATAGCTTTAACCAAAGCGGAAATTTCGACCCGCAATTCTGCTTGGCTTTCTTGGCGGCCTGCCGACATTTCTTCCAATATCCGCAGCAATTGCACATCGATTGAGCGCAGGCGCATACGGCTTTCCGCATCACTTTGCGCCCCTTCTTCTTCGGGCCTTGCAGCTTGGGCCTCAAGGACAGTAATCATCCGCTCTTGGCCATCCGCAATGCGCAACAACACTGGTGTCGAGACGCCTTCGTCATCAATCCGCTGCGCCAAACGTTCAACCGCCGAAGCCAGAACGCCAAGGCGTTCATCAACCATGGAACGACTAACATCGCTTTGGGTAAACAGGTTTTGCAAGGCGTCCATCTGTTCAGACATGTGGGCAATAATCGGTGCGGCAGCGCCTATTTCAGGTGTCGCCTGCGCGATTGCCGCGGTAAATTCCTCGTTGTCACCATCGTTTTCACCCGAGGCAAAGCCAAGCCGCGTGATGGTCGAAAGCCATTCTTCAAGTTCACGGTAAAACTGGTTTTGGCCATGGCTGGCAAACAATTCCAACAGCCCGACAACCAAAGACCCGGCAAGGCCCAGCAACGACGATGAAAATGCCGTGCCCATGCCGCCAAGCTGTGCCTCAAGCCCGGACATCAAGCGGCTGAACACCTCGACTCCGCTATCGCCATCTTGGGGCGCAAGGGATTTTATGGTTTCGACCATCGCCGGAACCGTGGTTGCAAGGCCAAAAAATGTTCCCAAAAGTCCAAGGAAAATCAAGAAGTTAACGATATAGCGCGTAATATCGCGCGCTTCGTCAATTCGGGTTGCAACCGAATCCAGAATAGAACGCGAAGACGACGCGCCAATATGGTTGCCGGCGCCACGCGCGCGCAGCAGCGCCGCCAGAGGGGCCAAAAGGCGCGGCGCTGTAACAAATTTATGGCCCGGATTATCGGCAACAAAGCCATCAATCCAGCTGACCGATTTCATGATCTGGTAGACCTGCCAGAAACAGGCAAACACTCCGACAAAAAACACGGCCAGAATAAAGCCGTTCAAGTACAGGTTTGACAAGAAAACCGGCAACAAAAGCGGCAAGACAAAGAACCCGCCGAAACTGACAAGTCCAATGACCATCAAGATCAGAACGATCTGACGAAACGGCTGTGTAAAGAACGGGGTTGTTTTGTGATCAAGCCCGATTTCTGGCTGCTCCAACTGGGTTTGCCCCTTTTGGTTACTCTGTTTTTTTTGCAGGATACGGCGTGAAAGGCCCGCTGCCAAGCGCGGAATGTATAGCCCGCGGTTTTATCTGGCCTAAGTCAGGTTTTGCACCCGCGCCGCCAGCCACGAAATGTCATTATCTTCGATCCCCAGATCGCATAAATTTCGATGGGTATTCATCAAATAATCACGGTTTGGCCCGCGCCCACCAATGGCCTGCGCAATAATCTGCGCTTGGGCTTCAAGCGCCAAGGCCCCGGTATATTGGGCATGATTTCGATCGATCACATATGTCACGGCCTGCACCTGCCGCCCATCCGTCAAGGCAACAGGCAACTGCATTTCTTTATAGGCATACGAAACCAGTTCGCGTTCACGCAAAAGCGCCATGGTCACATCTTCGCAACCCGGCGTGATGCGAAATGCCAGCCCTGTGCAGGCTGCGCCATCTTCGACATCCAAGGCAAGCACCAGACCGGGACGCGCCACAGTTCCGCGATGGTGGATTGAACGCATGGTAAAGCCGCGCGAATAAGCCGCAAGCGTCGCAATCGCGCGCTCGGCATAATCAAATTCGGGGTGCCACATCAGGGACCCGTATCCAAACACCCACAGTTCTTTATCACGCATATGCTGGTCCTTATTGCGTGTCCGATATAAACACATCCTAGATCAAGGAAAAGGCAGATCATGCGCAAACTTACATTCATCATTATCGTCGCGGTTCTGGCGTGGGGCGGCTATTGGTTTGCCGGATCCACCGCACTGGAACGCGGCATGGGCCTGTGGTTTGACCAGCGCCGCGCCACCGGCTGGCAGGCCGAATATACCAGCCTTGCCACCAGCGGCTTTCCCAACCGTTTTGACACCACAATCAAGGGGTTAACACTGGCTGATCCCGAAACTGGTCTGGCATGGTCGGCGCCGTTTTTCCAAATATTGGCGCTGAGTTATAACCCCGGCCATATCATCGTGGTTTGGCCTGAAACCCAAACAATCGCGACGCCAACGCAACGCATCACTGTGACGGCTGACACCATGCGTGGCTCTGCCGTGTTTAATGAAACCACTGATCTTAACCTTAATCGCACATCAATAATCCTTGAAGGCTTGGGGCTTAGTTCAAATAATGGCTGGGCCAATCACCTTGAACACGGGCAATTGGCCATGCGCCAGATTGAAGGAAGTGAAACTGCGTATGAGCTGCATTTCGACGCCAAAGGCATCACGCCAGCGTCGGATTTTATTAAAAGGTTTGAAAATGTGGCGCTACTAAGCGATGTGATCACGGGCATGGATATCACCGCTAATATCACCTTTGACGCCCCGTGGGACCGGTTTGCAATTGAACGTGCACGGCCGCAAATCACCCAAATTGATCTTGATCTTTTGCAAGCAAACTGGGGTCAGCTGGATTTGCAGTTGGCTGGTTTGCTTGAGATAGACGCGCAAGGTGTGCCAAGCGGGCAGATAACCGTGAAGGCGAAAAACTGGCGTGAAATGCTGGCGCTGGCGCATCAGGGCGGGCTGGTACCCAGCGCATTGCTGCCAACAATTACCGACGCGCTTTCGTTTCTAGCAGCCCTGTCGGGCAATAAATCCACCATCGACACCCCGTTAACATTTCGCAATGGCTTTGTTGCATTTGGGCCAATTCCGCTTGGTCCCGCGCCTAATTTTTCAATCCCTTAAGCGGTCTGTTTCTTTCAGCGGCGGCTGGGGTGACGTTAGCCAATGATCAAACCGCCGGACAAGTTCAGCGGCCGAAATTTTGCCCAAAGCCCGCCACGGGAAACTAAGATAACTGATATAGCCTCCGAACAAAAACATAAGCCCCATGGGCACCATTCCAGCCCAAAGTTTCTGGCTGGGCACCCCTGTAATAATAACAAGGGCAAGGATGCCAATTGAAAAAACAAGCGTTATGACCCCCATGATAAACATGATCCACCGCGCGCGGCCATATTCACCTTGGGTGATTTTGGTGCCGGGCTGGGCGGCCTCAAGCCCTGCGCATATATCGCGTGCAAGGGTCAGAAATTTCTGCGTATCAGGGTCGCCAATCCAGCCTGCAGCCGGCTGACCCAGCCGTATTGACCGGCACGTATCCCCTTGGTGTAAATCAAGCCGCGTCATCCGGATTTTTCTGAACACCGCATCGACATAGGCCGCATATTCAACATCTGCCAAGGGCAATTCCCACTTTGGCCCGTCGATGCCAATTTCACTTAAAACGCCGCCCTGCAAACGATAGGTTTTGGCCCTTGCAAGCACCGCTGGCTTAAATGTTGCCTCGTTCATGTCTGCCCCCGTTCATATGCACCCATCGCCCTTTACCGAGCGAAGCGAGGCCCGGCCCAACCAAACAGGCACCCGGCAGGGGCCGCATTTGGGCGGGAGCACGCCTTATTTCAAAGCACGCCAGCCAATATCAGGGCGCGAAAATCCTTCAGGCCAGTCAATTTTTGCCACCATATCATAGGCGCGCTCACGCGCTTCATTCAGGTTATCACCGCGCGCCGTAATATTCAAAACCCGCCCTCCGGTTGCCATAATACGCCTATCCACCGCCGTTGTGCCTGCATGGAACACCATATTTTTGCTATCTTCGGGCAGGGCCTCAAACCCTTTGATAACACTGCCTTTTTTGTACGACCTGGGATAGCCCTGCGCCGCCATAACAACTGTAATTGCGTGATCATCGGCCCAGTTTGCTTGGGCCTTATCCAGCTGCCCCTGGGCTGTTTGCAGCAACAAATCCAGCACCTGCGCGCCAAGCCGCATCATCAAAACCTGACATTCCGGATCCCCAAAGCGCACGTTGTATTCCACCAGTCGGGGCTGGCCGTCCTTGATCATCAGGCCCGCATATAAAACCCCCTGAAACGGCGTGCCACGTCGGGCCATTTCTGCCATGCAGGGGCGAATAATTTCATCCATCGCGCGTGTGGAGATTGCATCACTTAGAACCGGCGCGGGTGAATACGCCCCCATGCCGCCCGTGTTTGGCCCTGTGTCGCCTTCGCCCACCCGCTTGTGGTCTTGGGCAGTGCCAATCGGCAGGACATTTTCACCGTCACACAAGATGAAATAGGATGCTTCTTCGCCATCCATGAATTCTTCGATAACGACCTCGGTCTGGGCAAAGCCTGCGCCAAACATATCGTCAACCGCCGCTAAGGCCGTGGGTACATCCATTGCCACAACCACACCTTTGCCCGCAGCCAGCCCGTCGGCCTTGACCACAATGGGCGCGCCTTGCGCACGGATATAATCCTTGGCTGCCTTGGCATCATCAAACCGCGCATAGCCGGCAGCGGGCGCACCTGCCGCGTCACAAATTTCATGGGTAAACGCCTTGGAGGCCTCAAGCTGCGCTGCCGCCGCCGACGGCCCAAAGGCCAGCAGGCCCGCCGCGCGCAACTGGTCTGCTACGCCTGCCGCCAGCGGCCCTTCGGGGCCGATGATGACAAAATCAATCCGGTTTTGAAACGCAAAGGTCGCGATTGCGGCGCCATCCATGATGTCCAGATCAACGCATTCGGCAATCAACGCCATACCGGCATTGCCCGGTGCCACGAACAGTTTTTCGCATTTCGGGTTCTGCGTTACTGCCCAAGCCAGCGCATGTTCGCGCCCGCCACTGCCAAGAATAAGAATATTCATACTGCCCCCGGTTGGCCTTTGTTGTTTAGCGTTCTAAAGTCGACCCATTGCAAGCACAAGGATGCAAATGTCAGACCTTATTGATGAAGATGAGCCGGGCAGGAATGCACCGGAATTCACGGTCTCGGAAATCTCGGGCGCGGTCAAGAAAACCATCGAGGGCGCGTTTGGGCGCGTACGCGTGCGCGGCGAGGTCGGGCGCACCATGCTGGCGCGCTCGGGTCATTTGTATTTTGATGTCAAAGACCAGCGTTCGGTGCTGGCAGCGGTCAGCTGGAAAGGTCAGGTTTCGCGCCTGTCAATAAAGCCAGAAGAAGGCATGGAGGTCATTGTCACAGGTCGCCTGACCACCTTTGGGTCGCAATCAAAATACCAGCTGAATGTTGATGACGTGGTGGTCGCAGGCGAAGGCGCTTTGATGGCAATGCTGGAAAAGCGCAAGAAAGCACTGGCTGGCGAAGGGCTGTTTGCGCCTGAGCGAAAACGCGACCTGCCCTATCTGCCCGAAGTGATCGGCGTGATCACATCCCCCACCGGCGCAGTTATTCGCGATATCCTGCACCGGCTGCGCGACCGTTTTCCGCGCAAGGTTTTAATCTGGCCGGTGGCTGTTCAAGGTGAACGCTGCGCACCCGAAGTCACCCGCGCCATTCAGGGTTTCAACGCCCTGACCCCGGGCGGGGCAATACCGCGCCCAGACCTGATTATTGTTGCGCGCGGCGGTGGCTCAATCGAAGATCTGTGGGGCTTTAACGAAGAAAGCGTGGCGCGCGCCGCCGCTGCATCCGACATTCCGCTGATTTCTGCCGTGGGTCACGAAACAGATACAACCTTGATTGATTATGTTTCAGACCGGCGCGCCCCGACCCCCAGTGCCGCTGCTGAAATGGCCGTACCTGTGCGGCTGGAATTGCTGGCATGGGTAAATGAACAAAGCGCACGCCTTTCGCGCAGCCTTGGCCAGGCGGTCAGCAGCCGCAGCCAACGCCTGCATGATATTGCCCGCGCCCTGCCCCGCCCCGATACCTTGCTGGAAGGCCCACGCCAGAAACTTGACCGCGCAAGTGACCGCCTGCCAGTGGCCTTGCGCCACATGACCACAATGCGCCGGATCCAGCTGACCAAGATATCCGCAGGCCTGCGCCCCGGTATTCTTGCGGCATACACCCCCGCAATGCGGCTTCGTCTGGAAAGCGCGGATGTGCGCCTGAAACGGGCATTTACCGCAACCACAATCACCCAACGCGACCGGCTGAACGCGGCCGAACGGATGCGCCAAACGCTGGGATATACCGAAACCTTGAAACGTGGCTATGCCGTTATGCGTGGGGACGGCCACGTTGTGACAAACACGAAATCCGCAGCCAAAGCCGGTATGTTAGAGGTTGAATTTGCAGATGGCAAAATGACCCTTGGTAAAAAACCAAAAGCAAAAAGCGCCCCAAAAAAACCGGCCCCGGATCAAAAAAGTTTGTTCTGATCTAGGCACCCAGATTTTTCTAGAAAAATCTGCACCGCATCACGGGTAAATTTTTATAGAAAAAATTACTTATGGACTTAGCCACCGGCGCGGACGGTTTCGATCATTAAAGCCACATTCTCAGGATCTGCATCAGGTGTGATACCGTGACCAAGGTTGAAAATATGTGGCCCTCCGGCAAAGGCATCAACAATGGCGCGGGTTTCATCGACCAATTCCTGTCCACCTGTCACCATATGGCGCGAGGCAAGGTTGCCCTGCACACAGCCGTCAACCTGCACATTTTTAGCGGCCCATGTGGCAGACACCGAATTATCCAGCGCCACACAATCAGCCCCTGTTGCTTTGGCAAAACCTACATAGCGATCACCTGCTTCACGCGGGAAAGCGATAATTGGCGTATCGGGGTGGCGTGCCTTAAGGGCGGTAATTATTTCACGCGCAGGGGCCAGCGCGTATTTATCAAACGCATCGCCCTTCAGTGATCCTGCCCAGCTATCAAACAGCTTTACCACTTCGGCACCGGCATCGATTTGCGCCGACAGATATTCAATTGTCGCCTTGGTAATAAGGTTCAAAAGCCCTTCGAATGTTGCCACATCGGCGCGCATCAGCGCGTGCGCAGGGCCTTGATCGGGTGTGCCACGACCGGCAATCATATAGGTTGCAACCGTCCACGGCGCGCCAGCAAAACCGATCAAAGTGGTTTCATCAGGCAATTCCTGACGCAAGATCCGCACCGTTTCATAAATTGGCGCAAGGTGTTCTTGGATGTCATCAACACCCTTTAGGGCAGCCAATTCATTCGGTGTTGTGATCGTTGAAAGACGCGGACCTTCGCCCGTAACAAACCACAAATCCGCGCCCAGCGCTTGGGGCAGCAACAATATATCTGCAAACAAAATCGCGGCATCAAAACCATAGCGCCGGATGGGCTGCAACGTTACTTCGGCAGCCAGATCAGGGTTGTAACACAGCTTCAGAAAATCACCGGCTTGGGCACGCGTTGCGCGATATTCGGGCAGGTAACGCCCAGCTTGGCGCATCATCCAGATCGGCGGTGTTGGTAGCGTTTCACCCGCCAAAGCGCGCAGAATTGTCTTTTGTTTGGTCATGATACCCTCGTTCATCCGGCATTTATTTCGGCGGTGGTCGGCCCTCAGCGACAAGATGTCAAGCAACAGGTGCTTGCCACGTCATTTTGACGCGCTTAAAGGGGGGTATGGATTATCAAATGCCCACCCCGTCCCGCCCGCTGAATATCGGCACCCGTGGTTCACCGCTTGCACTTGCGCAGGCCCGTGAGACGCGCGCGCGCCTATCAACTGCTTTCGATTTGCCCGAAGATGCGTTTGCGATCAAAGTGATCCAAACCACGGGCGATCGGGTGCAAGACCGCCCGCTGAAAGAAATCGGCGGCAAAGGCCTGTTCACCAAAGAAATCGAACAGGATCTTTTGTCAGGCGCGATCGACATTGCAGTGCATTCGATGAAGGACATGCCGGTTGACCAACCCGAAGGCCTGCTGCTGGATTGTTACCTGCCACGCGAAGATGTGCGCGACGCGTTCGTTTCCCTAAATTTTTCGGGGCTGGCTGATCTGCCCAAGGGAACGGTTGTTGGCACCTCATCGCTCAGACGCAAGGCGCAGCTTTTGCATAAATTTCCCAATCTGGAAGTGGTCGAATTTCGCGGAAACGTGCAAACGCGCCTGCGTAAACTGGGCGAAGGCGTGGCCGAGGCAACATTTTTAGCCATGGCTGGGCTGAACCGTCTGGGCGCCGATGTACCCAAATACGCGATCGCGGCCGAAGACATGCTGCCCGCCGTCGCCCAAGGCGCAATCGGGATTGAACGGCGCGCCGGTGACGCGCGCGTCGCCCACATGCTGGCGGCGATTCACAATATTGAAACCGGCCAACGTTTGGCGGCTGAACGCGCGTTTCTGGCGGCCCTTGACGGGTCATGCGAAACGCCGATTGCGGCGCTGGCGGAACTGGATGGAGATACGTTGCGCCTGCGCGGTGAAATCTTGCGCACCGATGGGTCCGAGGCCCTGGCAGACGAAATCAGCGGCCCGATTGATCAGGCCGCTGCACTTGGTGAAACCCTTGCGCGCGACCTGCTGGGCCGCGCGGGGGATGATTTTTTTGATTGGCGCTAGGCGCTAGTTATCAACACTTGGAATGCTGGATTGCGCGAAATCGCCGCCATCATTGCTGCCACCTAGCGGGTCATTGCCGAAACGGTTTTGGCCATGTGTGCCCTTGGACGCCTGCCACACGATGTACAGGATAAAGCCAAGTATTGGAACTAGAACAATGAACATCCACCACCCAGAACGGTCAGTATCGTGCATACGGCGAATGCCAACGGCAATACTTGGGATTAGTATCGCCAGCGAAAATATACCGCTGAAAATCGGTGTGTTGGTCGAGGCCGAGAACCCGTTCGAGGTAGTGACAACCGTGCCAAACAATGTTGAATCCACCATCGACAAGATGATCGTTCCAAGCCATGCGAACAGTACGAACCACCAAAATTCTGACCTCTGAGCACGACCTGAAAACGTGGCATATTTGCCAATACAGGTTTTAACTGCTGTCATTAAATTCATATCAATCTCCCTATTTGTTTATTTTGATGCTGGAAACCTAGCCGCCAGCACCCCATTTCAGCAACAAAAAAGTGATTGATATGGTTATTTAGCCCCTATACGTGGTTCTTTTCCGGCTATCAGCCGCGATATGTTGTGTCGATGACGCAGTAATATCAGCAAGGCCAAGGCAGCCGTCAGGCCCAGCAGTGTTGGTAATCCCAGCAGCCATGCCAGCAGCGGCGACAGCACTGCGCCAACCAATCCGCCCAGCGATGAAATGCGTGTGGCGGCAACAATCGCCAGCCATGTGGCGCAGGCGGCGACACCCAAAGGCCATGCCAGCGCCAGCAAAGTGCCCAGCCATGTGGCCACGCCCTTGCCGCCCTTAAAACCCAAAAATACCGGATAACAATGACCTAGAAATGCCATAAACCCAGCCAGTTGCGCGGCGTCTTCGCCAACAAATGCGCGCGCGGCCAGCACCGCAATGCCGCCTTTGCCTGCATCTAGCATCAAGGTCAGAAAGGCCGCAAATTTATTGCCGGTGCGCAAAACATTGGTCGCGCCTATATTCCCAGACCCGATTTTGCGAATGTCCCCCAGCCCGAAAATCCGCGCCATAACCAGCCCGAAAGGCACTGATCCCAACAGATACGCCGCCAGCGCCACCGCGCCAAGCATCAAGGGGGTTGTGATGATATCAGGCATTTTTGCCTCCGAATATACGTGCGCCGCCAACCCATGTGCCAAGCACACGGCCCTGCATCGTCGCCCCGTCAAAGGGGGTGTTTTTGGATTTTGAATTCAACTTGAAACGGTCCAGCACGAACGGCGCGTCTGGGTCAAACAGCACCAGATCCGCAGGCGCGCCAACCGCCAGTCGCCCAGCAGGCAGGCCCAGCCGTTTGGCAGGGTTCAGCGACAATGCCCGCCACAAAGTTGGCAAATCCATCGCCCCCACATGCACCAGACGCATCGCCGCAGGCAGCAGGGTTTCAAGACCCACCGCACCTGACGCGGCTTCTTCAAACGGCAAACGTTTGCTTTCCTCATCCTGCGGGGTGTGCATGGAACAAATGATATCAATCAAGCCCGAGGCCACCGCAGCGACCATTGCTTGGCGGTCGTCTTCGCTGCGCAAGGGCGGTTTTAGTTTGAAAAATGTGCGGTAATCGCCGACATCCAGTTCATTCAAAGTCAGGTGGTGAATGTTGACGCCCGCACTTACATCCAGCCCCGCCGCCTTGGCGCGTTCCAGTGCGGGCAGTGATTGCGCGGTTGACAGCGCATCAGCGTGATAACGCGCGCCGGTCATTTCAACCAATGCCAGATCGCGTTCCAACCCCATACGTTCGGCCATTGGCGACACCGAAGGCAGCCCGCGCAGGGACGCAAATTTTCCCGAAGTCACCGCCGCGCCCTTGGAAAAGCTGGGCTCTTGCGGGTGCGCCATGACCAG
>DAOUQO010000032.1 GCA_030625565.1 Aliiroseovarius sp.
AAAGTAAAATGTTGTGTTATCGACACCATTTTCCGCTTATATATGCATTATTCCCCCTACCTAATAAAAACGTTAGTTGCCAAGCAAACAACTCGCCCTATAATTGCGGTATATCCAGTGCGAACAAAGGATCACCCTAGAAAGCCGAATTATGCAACCCAGCCAACCAAAACATGGAATTATTCACCACGAAGCCCGTCTGGATCAGGACGTTGCGGAAAATAGAATACTGGTCATTGGCGAAGTTTCGCGGTGGGATAGTCAAGGACGCCAGGTGCCACAATCGCCTGGAATTCATTGCATAGATATCCATGATCTAACCACTAATATCATTGAACTTATTGAACCAATGGCGGTGTTCTCTCCGTTATTATGTAGCAGCTTTGATTGCCTGGATGTCGCTGTTATATTGCAGGCGGTTGGCTATAAAGGCCGCTATCGGGTAATTGGCGAAGGCCTACACTATCCCCAGTTAATTCGTGCCGAGATCAAGGAAAGCTGTCCAGATATTGATTTTGACATTGTTAACCTTGGTAAAGAAAAAGACCAACGCGCCAATTAACCTTACTACCTATGGTGGTTTTTGTCTATGAAATCATATTATGCGCCTCATCACCGTCATTTTCAAAGTGACGGGCCAACATATTCAGCGCAATACGCAAGACATACTTGCCAGAACGGGCCGGCATATGCAGCGTTTTTTCAGTATGTTCCATGCCCTGTTCATGGCAACAGGTAATAAGTGCTATATCCCCCAGTTCCGGCCCTAAAAAACGCATGGCATTCTCAAGCCGCAGGCGGGCTTGGTATTGGCGCGGGTCTTTGGTTTTGGCGGATTTGCTTGCGGCACTTGCCTGCATGATGGCCTCCCAGCTCGGGATACCCTGCCCATCCATTTGTGCGACTTCGAAATCCATACGCAAGCGTTCACCAACCATAAGCAAATCATGTGAAAGATAGGTTGCACCCGATTTATCACGTCGCCGGGCAAGAACCTGTAGCGGAGATTCTGCGCCTATTGTACGGTGTTTTCCGCCCCCCCCCGCAACCACATGCAAGTTGGCGCCTTTGGTGTTGGCACCCGACAACCCTGCCCCTTTGCGATGTGTCGAAACATCATTAAATGTGGCCTTTTCAGATTCTTTTTCTGCTAAAAATTTGTTTAAGGCCACCCGGCCTTTCTGGTTGATATAATAACGCGATACCCTGCCCTGTGGCGTACAGGTGATCCAGTTTTGCAATGCCATTGCTTCGGCAACAGGGCGTTCAACGCTTGCCATCTGGCGCGGCCTGCCGTCGGGACTTTCGCACACAACAACGGCCGTTTGCACATCCGCCATAACCGCCAATACAGCGCCGGGTTGCATTAAGGCGCGCAAAATACGGATTGCATCGCGTTTCAGGGTAATTTCATCGGGTGGAGCATCACTCATATCTAAAAGCACCTCATCAGGGTTAACAGGCGTTTTCCCCTGTACCCGACGCAACCTGCCCAAATTCAGCAAAACATTGTCGACCAAGGGGTCGTCGCGGCGACTTTCGGTTTTGCGGACTTTCCTAAGAACAGTTGAGGCATGAACGCCCTTATCACGTGCAAGCGCACGAATTGGCACCCCGCCCTCGATATGATCAAGATAAAGGCGCACGTCCTGGCATACCCAATTGGGTATTTCCCTTTTGAACGAATGTTGTTTTACCGTAATTGCCATCAATGCCCCCATTCTAGCAAGTATCGTTTGCAGCAAAAACAACCCGAAGTTGTTAACCACAATTTAAGTTATCATCGCAAAGGTTACCGAAAAGTTAATTATTCCAACGACATCCTTAGTTTGTTTCCAAAGCCTTAACATTAAAACAGTGCAACGTGCGATAGTTTCCTATTTTAGGCAACACCTCCTGTGGTTGTGTAGGGTTTGGGGGAATCAATTAAGGAAAACCTGATGACACCCAGCATGAAAACACTGAAAAACCTGCACCGCCCACGCCTGCTGATTCGCGCCGCGCGCTTTGGATTGGTTGATTACAATCGTGACCGTGACCTGCGGCGCCTGATGCGCCTGCCAACAACACCAAGCCCGGCGAAAGCCCTGGATGGCCTGATCGCAACCGAGGCCGAGCTTGAAAATACCCGTGCAGCAGGCAGCGCTGGATATTCCATCGCGCGTCATGTTGAGATTTTGATCGCCTTAATGGCTGAATCGCGTCTGATGAATGCAGGCTCAGCCTGATTTTTTACAGAAAGCTGTCTGGTACAGCCTGTTTCTTTCGGGCGATATAGTCGCGCAGGCCGTCAGCAATGCTTGGGTCCATGGCGGGTTGTTGGTAAGCCTTCAGCAAGCCTTCGACCCGTATCGCGGCAATCTGTTCGGTACTGCGTGCGCCTTCGCTGGCCCATGTTTCAAACGGTTTGTAATCCAAAACATCCGAGCGCCAGAATGCCGTTTTGAAATTGGCCTGCGTGTGGTTGCAGCCAAGGTAATGGCCACCCGGCCCAACCTCGCGAATGGCATCCATTGCCAAGGCGTTTTCGTCTGTGGAAATTCCCGCAGCCATAGTGTGCAGCGCCCCCAACTGGTCAGCGTCCATAACAAATTTTTCAAAACTGGCAACCAGCCCGCCTTCAAGCCAGCCGCAGGCATGCAGCATAAAATTCACCCCCGAAAGCAGTCCGGCATTCAGGCTGTTGGCGGTTTCATATCCGGCCTGCGCATCCGGCAGTTTTGAGCCATTAAACGCACCCGCCGACCGGTATGGCAGGCCCAAACGGCGAAACAACTGCCCTGCCCCGTATGTGATTTGGGCCGCTTCAGGTGTGCCGAAAGTGGGCGCACCCGAATTCATATCGATCGAGCTGACAAACGCCCCGGCAATCACCGGCGCGCCCTTGCGTACCAGTTGGGAATAGGCAACGCCCGCCAGAACCTCGGCCAAGACCTGCACCAAGGTTCCTGCAACCGAAACCGGCGCCATTGCCCCGCCAACAATAAAGGGTGAAATGATGCAGGCCTGATTATTGGCGGCATATATTTCAAGCGCGCCCATCATCACCGCATCAAACGTCAGGGGGGAATTTATGTTGATCAGCGATGTCATGACGGTGTTGTTCGCAACGAATTCCTTGCCGAACAGAATTTCACACATCTCGACAGAATCGCGGGCGCGGGTTGGGTCGGTTACCGACCCCATGAACGGCTTATCGGACAGCGTCATATGGGCATGTAGCATATCAAGGTGTCGTTTATTCACTGCAATATCAGTAGGTTCACATACGGTTCCGCCAGAATGATGCAGCCATTTAGACATATAACCAAGCTTCACAAATTTTTCAAAATCGGCCATCACCGCATAACGCCGCCCACCGGAAATATCGCGCACAAAAGGCGGGCCATAGACCGGCGCCAACACCAGATTGCGCCCGCCGATAACCACGTTTTGTTCCGGGTTGCGCGCATGCTGGGTGAAACTGGAAGGCGCGGTTTTGCAAAGCTTACGGGCCAGCCCACGTGGAATGCGCACGCGCTCTCCGTCAACATCCGCCCCCGCATCACGCCAACGCGCCAGCGCCGCAGGATTATCAACAAAATTCACGCCAATTTCGGCCAGAACAGTTTCGGCGTTGGCCTCGATCAGTTCAAGCGCCTCGCCATTCAGCACCTCAAGATCAGGGATGTTGCGCGTGATATAGCGCATTGTTTCAAAAGATACCGCGCCGCGTTCAGCCCGTTTTGCCGCCCTGCCGCCCCGCGCCTGTTTGCGCCTGTTTATATCTGCCATAATGTTTCCAACCATACTGCTTGCCTTATTTATATCGCGACCAGTTTGCCCAAGCGTTTGGATAACGGCGATTTAGGGGGGAAAACGACATTTCGACCCGCATCACAGGCCCGTATAAAATTAGCGCAGCCTTATCGCGCTATTGCCTGTTGGTCCAAGCCGCCTTATTGGCTTGTGCATGACAGATATAACACATGACCGCCTTTTGATCATCGACTTTGGTAGCCAGGTAACGCAGCTTATTGCGCGTCGCCTGCGCGAACTGAACGTCTATTGCGAAATCCACCCTTATCAAAATGTTACCGACAGTTTTCTGGCTGACTTTGCACCCAAAGCGGTAATTTTGTCGGGTGGACCTGCCAGCGTCATTAATGATGCAAGCCCGCGCCCTCCGGTTTCGGTGTTTGAACTGAACGTGCCGGTGCTGGGCATTTGTTATGGTCAACAGGTGATGATGCACATGCTGGGCGGCAAGGTTGAACGCGGCCACGGCACCGCCGAATTTGGCCGCGCCTTTGTAACAGCCGGAACTGCCAAGCTGGACCTTTTAGATGGCTGGTTCATGCAGGGCGATGAACAAGTCTGGATGAGCCACGGCGATCACGTATCGCGCATTGCGCCCGGATTTACCGTTTATGGCACGTCCCCGAACGCACCGTTTGCCATTACCGCCGACCCTGCGCGCCGCTTTTATGCTGTGCAATTCCACCCCGAGGTACACCACACCCCGAACGGGGCAATGTTGTATAAAAACTTTGTTGAAATGGCTGGCTTTAGCGGTGACTGGACCATGGGGGCGTACCGCGAAGACGCCATTGCCGCAATCCGCGCGCAAGTTGGCGCGGCGCATGTTATTTGCGGCCTTTCCGGTGGGGTCGACAGTTCGGTCACCGCAATGTTGCTGCACGAAGCCATCGGTGATCAACTGACTTGCGTGTTCGTCGACCACGGGTTGCTGCGCCAAAACGAAGCCGAAGAAGTCGTGGCAATGTTTCGCGACAATTATAACATCAAGCTGATTCATGCAGACGAACGCGATTTGTTTTTGGGCGAACTTGACGGGCAAAGCGACCCTGAAACCAAACGCAAAATCATTGGCCGTTTGTTTATTGATGTCTTTCAGAAATATGCCAGCCAAATAGAAGACGCCAAATTTCTGGCCCAAGGCACGCTGTATCCTGACGTGATTGAAAGCGTCAGCTTTTCCGGCGGGCCATCCGTGACAATCAAAAGCCACCATAATGTTGGTGGCTTACCTGAAAAAATGGGCCTGAAACTGGTCGAACCCCTGCGCGAGCTGTTTAAAGACGAGGTGCGCGAATTAGGGGTTGAACTGGGCTTGCCAAAATCCTTTATCGGGCGCCATCCGTTCCCCGGCCCCGGTCTGGCCATCCGCTGCCCGGGCGAAATCACCCGCCCCAAACTGGAAATCCTGCGCCATGCCGATGCGGTCTTTATTGACCAGATTCGAAAACATGGCTTGTACGATGATATCTGGCAGGCTTTTGTGGCGATCCTTCCGGTTAAAACCGTTGGTGTCATGGGCGATGGACGCACTTATGATTATGCCTGCGCCCTGCGCGCCGTCACATCCGTTGATGGCATGACTGCTGATTATTATCCATTTAGTCATGAATTTCTTGGTGAAACCGCCACGCGCATTATTAATGAGGTCGAAGGCATTAACCGGGTGACCTATGACATCACATCAAAGCCCCCCGGAACAATTGAATGGGAATGACACCCCGCCCGTTTGCCGCGCGGGATGTCACACCATCTTCGTTCACGACCATCGGCGTCCCCGCCTGTATCGCCTGACTACTTATGCAAATTAAGGTGAATATATTCTTAATTGCCATCTTTGTTCTTAAAATATCCCTGCCGGAGGCTCTTGTTTTTGGAGCACCAGAAAGATTTAATGCCTCCGGCGGGGATATTTTAAGAACAAAGATGGCGGGAAAACATCATGATTAGATTAAATGGCTATATTGATGTTCCGGCCGAACGCCTGAAGGACATTCAGGCCGCCCTGCCCAAACACATACAGCTATCATTAGCTGAAAATGGCTGTTTATCTTTCTCGGTTACTCCCTGCCCGAATATTGCTGGCCGTTTTTTTGTGGTCGAGGTTTTCAGCACCAAGACAACCTTTGCGGCACATCAGGAACGGGTTAAAAATTCAGACTGGGGCCGGATAAGTACAGGTATTGCGCGCAGCTACCAGATTAAGGAAGTCAGATAATGCAAATCGCCCCGATACAACGCGCCGCATTCTGGATGATTGGTGCTATTATATCCTTTTCTTCGATGGCGGTGGCTGGGCGCGAAGTTGCGGTGGCGCTTGATACGTTTGAGCTTTTGTTTTACCGCAGTTTGATCGGGTTGGTTATTGTCGTCGGTATTGCCAGCCTTTCAGGCACAATTAGCGATATATCCCGACAGCATTTAGGCCTGCATCTAATTCGGAATATTGGCCATTTTACAGGTCAGAATTTATGGTTTTTTGCGGTTACGGTGATCCCGCTGACGCAAGTTTTTGCGCTTGAGTTCACCTCGCCACTTTGGGTGCTTGTTTTGGCGCCATTTGTGTTGGGCGAACGTCTGACGCGCGTGCGAATTCTGGCCGCTTGTATGGGGTTTGCCGGAGTCATGTTAATCACCCGCCCATTTGGTGCGCCCCTGAGCGCGGGCATTATTGCTGCCGCCCTTGCCGCCATTGGGTTTGCGATTTCAGCGCTGTATACGCGTCGCCTAACGCGCCATGTTTCCATTACCGGCATTTTGTTTTGGTTGACCGCAATGCAGGCCATTTTTGGGGCTGTTTGCGCAGGTTTTGACGGTGACATTGCCGCCCCGACGCTGGCAACCCTGCCATGGTTGATCCTGATCGCACTTGCCGGGTTATTTGCGCATTTTTGTCTGACAAAAGCACTGAGCCTTGCACCCGCCTCAATCGTTATTCCGATTGATTTTACCCGCCTGCCCCTGATCGCGCTGGTTGGTTATTTGGTGTATGGCGAGGTTCTGGATATCTGGATTATCCTTGGGGCAATTGTCATAATTACCGCCAATATCATTAACCTGCGCGGTGAAGTCCGGCGCTAATATTTCATAGTATTTGACCCAAGCCCCCGCGCCCCTTACCAAGGGATACAAAATAACAAGGGCAGCGACATGATATATTCTTCTGCACAAGACTGGCGAAATGCACCGCAAAAACGCGTGCTGCTTTTTGGCATGTCCGGCCTTGGCAAAACCCATATTTCAAACATGCTGCGCAAGTCCGGTGACTGGTTTCATTATTCAGTCGATTACCGGATTGGCACCCGTTATATGGGTGAACATATTTGCGATAATTTCAAATCGGAAGCCATGAAAAACCCGTTTTTGCGGGATCTTTTGTTGTCAGATTCCATTCATATTGGCTCAAACATCAGCTTTGATAATCTGACTGCCGTTTCAACATATCTGGGAAAACCCGGTGATGTCAGCAAGGGTGGCCTGCCGATTTCTGAATATGAACGCCGGCAATTGCAGTTCAAATCAGCCGAAATTTCCGCCCTGAAGGACACCGGTGCCTTTATTGATAAGGCAGCGAATATATATAAATATGACCACTTTGTCTGTGACACTGGCGGGTCCATCTGTGAATGGGTCGACCCTGATGCAGGGCTGGATGATCCATTAATGAAATCACTTTCAAATCAATGCCTTATGGTGTGGATAGAAGGGGATGATGCCCATACCGATACCCTTATCCAGCGCTTTGATGCCGCCCCTAAACCGATGAGCTATCAACCCGAATTTCTGGCGCGCTGCTGGGGTGAATATCTAAGCAAAAACAAATGCTTGGGCGGCGAAGTTAATCCTGATGATTTCATTCGCTGGGCCTATGCCCGCGCGCTTGCCCATCGCCAGCCATTATATCAGGCGATGGCACGGTTTGGTGTAAGCGTGACTGCCGAAGATGTGGCTAAGGTTGAAAACCCTGCGGATTTCACAGCACTAATCGCGCGCGCCCTTGAGGATGCCTAGGCGCGCACCTATCTTTTAGTAAACACTTAATCAACGGATACCTATATGCCGATCAAAATTCCATCAACCCTGCCCGCCTTTGATGTGCTGACGCAAGAGGGCGTGATGGTCATGTCGCAAAGCGGGGCTGCGCGGCAGGATATTCGCGCCCTAAAAATCGGGATTTTGAACCTGATGCCAAAGAAAATTCAGACAGAAACACAATTTGCCCGCCTGATCGGTGCAACCCCTCTGCAGATCGAACTGACGCTTATCCGCATGTCCGAACACAAATCCAAAACCACATCCCAAGCCCATATTGGCGCCCATTATGAGCCATTTCAGGCGATCAAAGACCAAAAATTTGATGGGCTGATCATCACCGGCGCCCCGATCGAACATTTACCATTTGAAGATGTGTCTTATTGGGATGAACTGTGCGAAATCATGGACTGGACCCAAACCAATGTGCATTCGACCTTTGGTGTGTGTTGGGGCGGCATGGCGATGGCATACCATTTCCATAATGTGCAAAAACATATGATGGATCACAAATCATTTGGCTGTTATCCCCAAGAAAACAAGGCCCCTGCGTCGCCTTACCTGCGGGGGTTTTCCGACAATTTTGTTATTCCGGTCAGCCGCTGGACCGAAATGAACGAAGCCGAGATGAGCGCCACTGGCAAGCTGGAAACCCTGATTGGATCGGACGATGTTGGCCCCTGCCTAGTTCAGGATAAAAGCCATCGCGCGTTGTATATTTTCAACCATTTTGAATATGATAGCGACACGCTTAAGCAAGAATATGACCGCGATATCGCCGCCGGTACTCCGATCAATGTGCCGATGAATTATTACCCCAATGACGACCCGTCCCAGCCGCCCGAAAACCGGTGGCGCAGCCATGCACATCTGCTGTATAGCAACTGGATCAGTGAAATTTACCTAACAACGCCATATGACATGATGAAAATTGGGCAACAGGCCACGGATTGGCGTGGGTGATGCGCATTGCCTTGCCCTGCCCACATGCCCATAATGGCCGGAAATAAGGACAAATATCATGACGTTACCCTTTGATGGCGGCATTTCTGCATTTTATAATGACGCGGCCCCCGCCGATATCCGCGCGGCCATCCAAAGCGCTGGTAAAAAGGATATATTGGCCACTGATTATCCCTATAAAAAACGTATGGGCGTCGATGAATACTCAAAAATGATGGGTGCGCTGCAATGTGAATTGGTGAAACTTCAGGCCGATGTGAAAGCAACAGGCAAGCGCGTTGTCGTGGTGTTTGAAGGGCGCGATGCAGCTGGAAAAGGCGGTACTATCAAACGGTTCCGCGAAAACCTTAATCCACGGGTTGCCAAGGTTGTTGCCCTGTCAAAACCCACCGAACGCGAAATGGGCGAATGGTATTTTCAACGTTATGTCAGCCACCTGCCCACCGCCGGTGAAATCGCTTTGTTTGATCGATCATGGTACAATCGCGGGGTGGTTGAAAAGGTGTTTGGCTTTTGTAATGACACCCAGCGCGCCGCGTTCTTTCGCCAACTCCCCGAATTTGAAGACATGCTGGCCGATGAGGGTATTCATTTTGTTAAGATTTGGCTGAATGTCGGACGCGCCGAACAACTGCGTCGCTTTATGGCCCGCGAAACCGACCCGCTGAAGCAGTGGAAACTTAGCTGGATTGATGTTGAGGGCCTGAAAAAATGGGATGCTTATACGCAGGCCATTTCCGAAACTTTCGCCCAAAGCCATCGCCCCCACACGCCCTGGACGATTATACGTTCTGACGATAAACGCCGTGCGCGGATTGCCGGATTGCAGGCGGTGCTGTCAGGTATTGATTACGTTGGTAAAGACAAGGTCATCGCTGCCGCCCCCGACCAAAACATCTGTGGCGGGCCCGAAATTTGGACCGGAAACCAGCATGGTTAAAAAACGCGGATATCACCACGGGAATTTGCGTCAGGCACTGGTTGACGCGGCCCTGCAACTGATCGAAGCCAAGGGGCCGACCGGTTTCACCTTGTCCGAGGCCGCCAAGCAGGCAGGCGTTACCCCCGCCGCAGTTTACCGCCATTTTGCCGGTCGCGAAGACCTGATTAGCGAAGCGGCCTTGCAAGGCTATGCAGTGTTCGCCGACCTGATGGAATATGCTTACAATAAAGGCCAGCCATCGGCCTTGGCATCATTTGAGTCAACTGGGCGTGCCTATCTGGCTTTCGCGTGTAAGTATCCAGGCCATTATGTTGCAATGTTTGAAAGCGGCATTTCAGTAAACCACACGCCGGAACTGGCGCAGGTTTCCGGACGCGCGCTGGGGGTTTTGGAAAAGGCCGCAAGTGAATTATCGGCCAATATTCCGCCAGAAAAACGCCCGCCCGCCCGCATGGTCAGCGCCCATATCTGGGCCTTGTGCCACGGGGTTGTCGAACTATTTGCGCGCGGCGCCCCGGGCACCAAAAGCCCGTTTCCACCCGAGGATCTGCTGGAAAGCGGGATCGGAATTTACCTGCGCGGTCTTGGCCTGATCAAGCCGGACGAATAAGGCCGCCTAGCCCAGCAGACGGTGGCAAAGTTCCAGCCCTTCGATCAAAGTATCAACCTCGGCGCGGGTGTTATACAGCCCGAAAGAGGCCCGCGCAGTCGCCTGCACGCCCAGATGTTGCATCAAAGGTTGCGCGCAATGGTGGCCTGCGCGCACTGCGATGCCTTTTTTATCCAGAATGGTCGAAAGATCATGGGCATGACCTGCCCCGTCCAAGGTCAGCGAAAAAATTGCTGCTTTGCCTGGTGCATTGCCTTGCACCTGTACCCAGTTTAGTCCGGAAAAGCGTTCGCTGGCGTATTTTGCCAGATCTGCCTCGTGGGCCGCTACGTTTTCCATGCCCAGATCCATCAGATATTCCAGCGCGGCACCCAGACCGATGGTTTGCACGATGCCCGGTGTGCCGGCCTCGAATTTCATTGGGGGGTCGGCATAGGTAACCGCGTCGCGACAAACGTCGCGGATCATGTCCCCGCCGCCCATAAAGGGCACCATTTCATCCATCCGTTCACGGCGAATAAAACTGGCACCGGAACCAGACGGGCCATACAATTTATGGCCGGTTATTACATAGAAATCACAGCCAATGTCTTGCACATTAACCGGCATATGTACCGCCCCTTGGGAGCCATCGACCAACACTGGAACGCCCAATTTACGTGCGCCCGTACAAATTGATTTCACATCAACTATGGTCCCTAACACATTGGAACATTGGGTAATTGCCACAAGACGTGTTTTATTCGTGATCGCATTCAGAACCGTTTCAGGTGCTAATGATCCGTCTGCTTCAGGTTCAACCCAAACCAGTTTTACCCCCAAACGTTCGCGCAAAAAATGCCACGGCACGATATTGGCGTGATGTTCCATCACCGACAAAACGATTTCATCGCCCGCCTGCATATGCGCCATCGCCCATGAATAGGCGATCATATTGATCCCTTCGGTTGTGCCGGAATGCAGCACAATTTCGCGTTCATCTTTTGCGCCCAGAAAACGCGCGATAATACCGCGAACAGCCTCGTAATTTTCGGTCGAGATATTGGAAAGTGTGTGCAGGCCGCGATGCACGTTGGCGTAATCTTCGCCGTAGCCACGCGTGATTGCATCAATCACCACCTGTGGTTTCTGCGCCGAGGCCCCGTTATCAAGATAGCACAAAGGATAGCCATTAATCTGACGTGCAAGGATCGGAAAATCGCCCCTGATTTTATCGATATCGTACATTACAGGCCCCCTGCCGTAACTGTGCCCACGCCGATCAGGGCCAAAATGACTGCAAGCCCTACAAGCATTGCAACAATGGTTAATATGATCATTAAAAAGACCAGTCCGACGGATTTAAACCCATGCATTTCTGCAATAAAATGGCTTAGGATCCAAAACATCAAAACTGTGGCTGAAACATTAACAATGGCTGCCAGACCCGCCGCAAAAATTGCCAAAACCAACATTGCAGCTTGGGCAATTAACATTACAAATTGCAGCCAAAGCACCGTTAATATTGCCTGGTCAAACCGGCCCGTTCCACCAAAGCTGCGCCCAACCCAGTAAATCGCAAAAATCGTGATGACCAAAAGCGAGGCACCGACCATTCCGGCCAAGACCGGCTTGGTTGTTATGGCCAGAACAGGGTTTTCAGATATTGCTGCCAACAATTCTGGTGCTGGTGGGTAAAGTACTGAAATAGCAACGCCAATCGCCATGGAAAGCACTTCGAACAATGCGAATACCTGCCATAACACGGCCCGCGGATAACGCAGCGCCTGTATTTCGCGGGCTATTTTTCGTGGCTCGGGAATGGATTGCAGCGCCATGCCAAGCAGGTATCCAGGTTCAAATTTCATGTGTCGCCCTGTCCCCATTCGGCCTCGAAAAACCCCATGGTCCAGAACATGATAAACGCGGCCAGCGCAATCATACCAACGCCACTTAGCCCCGGTCCAGGCCCGATAAAGCCAGCGATTACACCCCAGAACAACCATAGTGGCGAGGCTGCTAAAAGCGCCCAAAACAGCGCAAATCGCGCCTGATATGCGCTTGCTTTTCCGCCCAGTAACTTGGCGACCAAATGGCTGATTGTGCCAAGGGCGTACAGGATTAAGGGTGCGATAAACAGCCAGCCAAACAGCGCACCGCCCAGCATTGGTTGCAATTCTTCACCGGTTTCGAACGATAGGCGCGCAAGACGGGGCCATTGTGCAACAAAGACCAGCGAACAGGCCACCATTAAAATGACCAGCGCGCGATCTTCGCGCGGGGTGTCCCCGGCACGGCGCCGAAATACCGCGCGTGGTGCCAAATAGGTGGCGCTTATGTCGCGTAATACCGACATTAATCGCGCCGCCTGACCAGCCATGCCTCAAGGTGCGAACGGATATCTTCGGCGATGTCTTCGTCTTCGATTTCCTGCAAGGCATCGGCCATAAATGCCAACACCATCAAATCTTGCGCCAACCCCAAAGGCACACCGCGTGATTGCAAGTAAAACAAGGCTCCATCGTCAATCGCACCAGAGGTTGAACCGTGACTGCACGCCACATCATCAGCGTAAATTTCCAACTCGGGCTTAGCTAAAAACTGGCTATCGCCATCCAGCAGCAAGGCTTGGCTTTTTTGATAACCATCGGTTTTTTGTGCGCCGGGTTTGACCAAGATCTTGCCTTGGAAAACCCCTGTGGCGCCATTGCGCAGCACCTTTTTGAAAACCTGACGGCTTTCACAATTCAGGCTGTCATGGGTGATAAAAACCGTATCGTCATGGTGGAAGTCCCCGTCGCCAACCGCCGCGCCCGCGATATGGGCAATGGCGTTGTCACCCAAAACATCCACCACACATTCGTTGCGTGTAAGGGCGCCATTTGCCGTTAAGGTAAAACTTTTGAACACACTTTCAGCACCCAAGCGGGCGAAAATATGCGTCGCGGCGCGCCGCTCATGGTTGCGCCCTTGGGCACGCACATGGTTGAACGCGGCACCATCGGCCACATCAACCTCAAGCACAGTATTCAGGCGCGCAGCACCACCACCATTTTCCAGCAATGTAAGGGTCGCGCCCGCCTCAACCTGAACAACATGATGCAGCATGGCATCGGAATTTTCACTTACCTGATTATACTTTAGCCCAATTGGCCGACCCGCTTTGCCGGTCACACGGATCAATATTCCATCCGGTGCAAAGGCTGTATTCAAAATCGCCAAGGGGCGTGAAACCGGAGACTGGCCATTGGTTTCCAGCACCCCGTAAAGGCCTGTGGCCCAGTGGTTGTCGCCCGCAGAGACATCGGCAAGGCGCGAAATTTCGACTCCGGCAAGGGCCAGATCATCGGACGCATCCGCATCAAAAACACCGTCATTGAAAACCAGTTGAAGCTGGTCAATGTCACTAAAAACAGCGGCGTCATCGGCATCCTTAAACAAAGGTGCTGTGACTGGCTCGGGCTGAATTAAGGTGTCGGGCCGGCTGAACAACCAATATTCATCGCGACGTGCAGGCAGGCCCACAACGTTCAGCCGTGTCAGGGCATCCGCGCGCGCGGCTTGCGCCCAAGGCCCGGATTCTGGCAGCTCCATACCTGACAAAAGCGCGTTAAGCGACGCCAGTGACCGGTTGGATTTTTGAGGGGTGCCGCTCATCAGGAAACCTCGGCCAAAATGTCGGCATAACCGTTATTTTCGACCTCAAGCGCCAGTTCCGGCCCGCCGGTTTTAACGATGCGACCATTGGCCAGAATATGCACCACATCAGGTTTAATATGATCCAGAAGCCGTTGATAATGCGTAATAACCAAAAATGAACGCCCTTCGTCACGCAGGGCATTCACACCTTCGGAAACCAGTTTCATCGCATCCACATCAAGGCCGGAATCGGTTTCATCAAGGATGCACATTTTAGGTTCCAGCATCGCCATTTGCAGGATTTCATTGCGTTTCTTTTCCCCGCCAGAAAAACCGACATTGACCGGACGCTTCAACATATCAGCGTTGATTTTCAGCGTTTTGGCCTTGGCGCGGATGGTTTTCAGAAATTCAGTCGCTGACATTTCTTCTTCGCCGCGCGCTTTGCGCTGTGAATTTACCGCCGTGCGCAGGAAGGTCATGTTGCCCACACCGGGGATTTCCACGGGGTATTGAAACGCCAAAAACAGCCCCGCCGCCGCGCGATCCTCAGGCGCCATATCCAGCAGGTCAATGCCATCCAAAGTGGCTGAACCACCGGTCACTTCATAACCTGCGCGCCCGCTAAGAACATAGGAAAGCGTTGATTTGCCCGACCCGTTCGGGCCCATAATCGCATGAACCGCGCCTGCGGGAACATCCAGATCAAGACCTTTCAAAATGACCTTGTCTTCGTCTTCAAGTTTGACCTTCAGGCCTTTGATATTTAACATTATTTAATCCTTATCCGCACGTTCATTTCCCGCCGCCCATGACCAGCCATTCGGCCAATCTTCAAAGTAGCACAGGGCAATAACCTGGCTTAACTTATCAAAGCCAACCAGAATAAATTCAGACGGATCAGGAAAACCTGACCAGTCATTTTGTAAGACCCAAAGTCGAGCCTGACCATGGTTTGTCACCCCGTAAACATGGTCGCCAGTTCCATTAAGTATCGCGTGGCTTTGGTGCAAAAACTGGTCCAGCTCACTTGGCTTTTCCCACGTTTTCATACCTTCGCCCAACAATGCCTGACCGGCCGCGACAAGCGGCGGATCAAGTTTGGCATTGTCCATGTCCGAGGTCAGCATTACCCGACGCTCCCTTCCAAAGATATTGCCACAAGCTGTTGTGCTTCCATGGCAAATTCCATTGGCAAGGCTTGCAACACGTCCTTGGCGAACCCGTTAACGATCAGCGCAACCGCTTCTTCTTCGTTCATGCCACGGCTTTGACAATAGAACATTTGTTCGTCATCTACCTTGGATGTCGTTGCCTCGTGTTCCACCCGTGACGAATTGTTTTTAACCTCGATATAAGGCACGGTCTGGGCACCACATTTATCACCGATCAACAGGCTGTCGCATTGAGTGTAGTTGCGTGAATTTTGCGCCTTGGGGTGCATCGAAACCAGCCCGCGATACGTGTTTTGCGCGCGCCCCGCTGAAATCCCTTTGGAAACGATCCGCGAGCGGGTATTTTTGCCCAGATGGATCATCTTGGTGCCGGTATCGGCCTGCTGGTAATTATTGGTGATGGCTATCGAATAAAATTCGCCTTGGCTTTCGTCACCGCGCAAAATGCAGCTTGGATATTTCCACGTAACCGATGAGCCAGTTTCAACTTGCGTCCACATAACTTTCGATCGGTGACCGCGACAATCGGCACGTTTGGTGACGAAATTATAAATCCCGCCCTTGCCGTTTTCGTCGCCTGGATACCAGTTTTGCACAGTGGAATATTTGATTTCCGCGTCATCCAGCAGCACCAGTTCAACCACAGCGGCATGCAGCTGGGCCACGTCGCGTTTTGGCGCAGTGCAGCCCTCAAGATAGCTGACATATGCGCCTTCATCGGCAATAATCAGCGTGCGTTCAAACTGGCCGGTATTTTCAGCATTGATACGAAAATAGGTGCTCAGTTCCATCGGGCATTTGGTATTTGGCGGGATGTAAACGAATGAACCATCTGAAAACACAGCGGAATTTAACGTAGCATAGTAATTGTCGCTTTGCGGCACTACGGTGCCCAGGTATTTTTTAACCAGCTCAGGATAGTCCTTGATCGCCTCGGAAATAGAACAGAAAATCACGCCTGCCTTTTTCAGTTCGTCCTTGAAGGTCGTGCCCACTGATACCGAATCAAACACCGCATCGACGGCAATTTTACGCCCCTCGGCGGGCATATCTTCGGCACCTTCGACACCGGCAAGGATCATTTGCTCCTTAAGCGGAATGCCCAGTTTTTTGTACGTTTCCAGCAGTTTAGGATCAACCTCGTCCAATGATTTCGGCTTCACCTCCATGCTTTTAGGACGGGCATAATAATAGATGTCCTGAAAATCAATTTTAGGGTAATCAACCAGCGCCCAGTCAGGTTCGACCAGTTTTTCCCAACGGCGAAACGCCTCAAGACGCCATTGCAGCATCCACTCAGGTTCGTCGTTTTTTTCGCTGATAAGGCGCACGATATCCTCGGACACACCCTTGGGGGCGTATTCCATTTCAATATCAGTGGCCCAACCATATTTATAGTTTTCGC
>DAOUQO010000281.1 GCA_030625565.1 Aliiroseovarius sp.
AAAGAAAACAAACGTGGCAACCAGTGCGATGATCAGGCCAATCAGGCCGACAATAAAGGCATCCCCGCGCCCCTTGCCCATGCCCGAAACGCCGGTGGTAAACATGAACAATAGTGCGGCCAAAACCAGCATCGCACCAACGCCCATGCCGACCTGCCCGGTGGCGGCTGGCCCTTGGGATAAGGCCTCGATAAACATGGCGGGGCCAGTGCGTGCAATAATGAAGCCCTGCGCCACAATCATAGCAATGCCCGCGACCGAAATGCCCACGATAAGGCGCGCCAGCTTGCGATGGTTTTGAACAATGGCAAGCACGCCGCCCGCAAGCACAAATGGCAAAATACTTGATAATAGCCACCAGCGCCCATGCGCCAAGGACTGGATCAGGGCTGATCCACTGTCAGATGAACCAAAATCGGAAAACAGCCAGTGAAACGTTAAAAATTCGCTTTCAACTGCGTACCACGGCAAGAATACAGCACTAAACAGGCCGACCAGAAGCCACAGAAACACAGTCTTTTTCATTAAAAATATCCAAATAATAAATCAAAAAACGCGGGGCTAATGGATAGCCCCGCGCAATATCATGTCGGCTTATTTAACTTCTGCATCCCAACGGGCCAAAAGACGCGCACGCGTGTCTGTGGATCCGTAAGTGGCAAAATCGTAATCGATCAGGTTGATCGTTGCCAGATCTGGGGATTCAGGTGGGATCGATGTGTGAACATTCGATGGAACCTGAAAGCTTTCGACAGTTGCAGCAAGTTCTTGGGTGGCTGGCTGCAGGGCGAATTCAACCCATGCTTTTGCCGCATCAAGATTGCGCGCGCCAGCAATGATGGAAACCGCGCCGACCTCATAACCGGTACCTTCGCAAGGCGCGACGATTTCCAGCGGGAAGCCACGTGTTTTCAGCTTAACCATATCATGCATGAAGCCGATCGAAATGCCGGTTTCGCCACGCGCGGCAGCCTTGGATGGGGCCGAGCCTGATTTGGTGTATGAATTCACGTTCGCACCGATTTCTTTCAGCAATGCAAAACCTTCTTCTTCACCGAAGATCTGAACGATAGTTGCCAGTTCGGTGTAAGCTGTGCCGGAGCTGTTGGGGTTCGCAACCTGAATTTCGCCCGCATAGATCGGGTTGGCAAGGTCACGCCAGCACGAAGGAGGCTCGATGCCTTTTTCGGCCAGAATTTCAGCGTTATAGGCAATGCCCAGCGCGCCGGAATAAATACCAACAGTGTGACCACCAGACAGCGTGGACATGTTAACGGCCCATGGCTGAAGGTCGGAAATGTCAACGCCGGACGCCTGAAGCAGGCCTTCGGAAGCCGCGATCAGGTGTGGATCACCCGTGCCGCCCCACCATGCGTCGGTTTTTGGATTGGATGCCTCGGCGCGGATTTGCGCCAGTGTTTCGCCAGTAGATTTGCGCACCATGGCAACATCGATACCGGTTTGTTCCTCAAAAGCACCAACCATCACGTCGCACCATTCCTGACCTGCCGAACAGATCAGGTTCAGCTCATCTGCCGAAGCAGCAAGCGGGGCTGACATAGTCACGCCAAGCGCCAAAGCACCAAGTTTAAGTGTATTTTTCATGTATTCCTCCCAGAATAATATTTATTTTGTCTGCTTTTTAGAAACAAACTTTATTCAAATCCGCCAAGTAACACTCACAAAGCAGCGGCCGTTAATCACCGTACCAACAATGTAACAACAATGTAACAGCCATCACAAAGTACATAAAACATTTTAGGCTTAGGCAATCAAGGAAAAGGTATTAGCGCTAACATTTCGCACGACCCAGCCCACAGGTGCGGCCCTGTATGCAAGTGCATCAAACAAAAACACCCCCCCGATTCCTCGGAGGGGTGTAATATTTCAGGCTCATTCCAATGTGGAATTCAGCTTGGGACGTGATGCTTACATCATGCCGCCCATGCCGCCCATGCCGCCCATGTCAGGCATTCCGCCCGGCATTCCGCCAGCGTCTTTGCTTGGCTTGTCAGCGATCATTGCTTCGGTTGTGATCAGAAGGCCAGCGATGGATGCTGCATCTTCCAGAGCCGTACGAACAACTTTCGCAGGATCAATCACGCCGAAGGCGAACATGTCACCATATTCTTCGGTTTGCGCATTGAAGCCGAATGTCACGTCGTCGCTTTCGCGAACTTTGCC
>DAOUQO010000202.1 GCA_030625565.1 Aliiroseovarius sp.
ATGGTCGCAACAAAACAAAACCGAGGTGGGGATGCTGTCGCTCATCGTCCTATCCGCCAAAATGCAGAACGCAGATCAGGGTGAACAGGCGCCGCGCTGTGTCGCTGTCAACTTCGGCCTTGCCCACAAGGCGTTCCTGCAACACCCGCCCGCCCTCATTGTGGATACCACGGCGCGCCATGTCGATGGTTTCGATCTGGCTGGGGGGCAGCTTTTTCACCGCGTCAAAGTAGCTTTCGCAGATCATGAAGTAATCCTTCACCACCTGCCGGAAAGGGCCAAGCGACAGATGGAATTCCCCCAGTCTTTCCTGATTTTCCGTTGTAATATCAAACACAAGGCGGCGCTCACGGATCGCCAGCGTCAGCCGGTATGGCCCCGCAGGCACCACATGATCCCCGCGCGCAGGCAGCGCGAAACTGTTCTGCTCCAGCAGATCAAACACCGCAACTTTGCGTTCCTGTTCGATCTCGGGCGTTGGGGCGGGCAGGCCGCTGTCGTCTATTTCGATATGGCTGATACGGTTAGAGTCTGTCGACAATTCGCACACCCCGCTGGTTTGCTTTGGTGGGTTTCCGGATGGGCAGATTGTAGCATCCGACCTTCCGCGTTGCTATATGAAAACCATATGACTCGCATATGAATTCCATATGAGGTTTTGACGGGATACAGGGCGGGGTTCACCCCGCCGTTGGCGGCCGCATCATGGGAGCACGTTGAAGTTGGTCTGGGGGATGGTGCGTGAAATCATGCGCCCTACGGGTTGCTGCATTTTCAAATTATTGTAGGGTGGGTTTCAACCCACCATTGGCGCGAGTTTGATGTTGATACGGTGGGTTGGCACCCACCCTACGGCTTGCTTTATCCCTGCGTCTTCTTAGAAAAATTACTGAAGGAACGATTTTAAATCGTGTTCAAAGTTGTTCAAATCTTCTGAACTAAAACCTTTCAATTTCAGAAAGGCGATTGTTTCAAAAAGTAAATCTAAGAGTTTTACAAAATACGTCTTTAATGAAAGGTTGGTCAATAATATTACATCTTTGTTCTTTGAGATGATTTGTATTTTATCCTTATTAAATAGCACTTTATTCCCAGAAAATGATAATACTTCGGTTTGTTTTCCAGAGACTTTTGTTCGTTTGTAAGCAGATATTTGGTATCCGAAGAAAAAACTGAAATCTTCTATATATAAAATGGTTTTATCATTGAAAGATATGATGAACTCTACAGCAGTGGATGCCAAAATCCGATCCGTTTCACATTCGATATTCATCGCACCTCGGCGCTGAATAGCCATTAATTCATCCAGTATAGTTCTGTGAAACTTATCTGGATTACCTAATCTTATGTTTAAAAAAAATTCCATATCAGGGTAAGGGGTAGAGTTGTCCGATACGACCATGCCCTTGAGTTCCCACAACATAAGTAGTTCCATCATATACAATTGTAATCTGTTGCCAAGGACTCACATTTGGATTTTCACGCAGCGCTTTTCCGATAATGCTTTGAATATCTAAAACCGATAGATTTGATGAAAACAAGCAAGCTGTAGGGTGCGTGATTTCACGCACCAACCCCGCTCTTTCGTTATATCCGAACACCGGATAATTACAATGAAACACTGCGTCCATTGTTACACCGATGGTGCATGAAGTCACGTAGCCTGCGCTCAATCACTCATTCAACCGATCCAGCCGCGCGCGCACCGACAACCCATGCGCCTCTAAACTCTCGGAGATCGCCAGCCTCTCTGCCGCTGGGCCAATCGCCGCCAACGCTTGGGGGGTCATTTTCGACAAGGTGGTGCGTTTCAGGAAATCCATCACCGACAGGCCGGATGAAAACCGAGCCGAGCGCGCGGTGGGCAGCACGTGGTTTGGGCCGCCAACATAATCGCCGATGGCTTCGGGGGTCCATGCGCCGATGAAAATTGCGCCGGCGTGTTTTACCCGTGCCGCCATGCCGTCCGCATCGGCCACGCACAGTTCCAGATGTTCGGGGGCGATGCGGTCTGACAGCGCCACAGCTTCGTCCATATCGCGCACCGTAATCACTGCGCCAAAATCGCGCCAACTGGGGGCGGCGATTGCGCGGCGTTCCAGTGTTTCCAGTTGTGCATCGACGGCTGCCGCCACGGCCTGCCCAAATTCAGCGTCATCAGTGATCAGGATTGATTGTGCGCTTTCGTCATGTTCGGCTTGCGACAGCAAATCGACCGCGATCCAGTCGGGTTCATTATTACGGTCCGCGATCACCAGAATTTCGCTTGGCCCCGCAATCATATCAATGCCGACACGTCCGAACACCCGCCGTTTCGCCGCCGCCACAAAGGCGTTGCCGGGACCGGTGATTTTATCGACCGCTGCAATGGTTTCGGTGCCATAGGCCAGCGCCGCAATCGCCTGCGCGCCGCCGATCCGGTAGATGGTATCAACCCCCGAAATGCGCGCTGCCAGCAGCACCAGCGGGTTGCAGATACCGTCGGGCGTGGGCACGGCAATCGCCAGCCGCTCAACGCCTGCGACCTTGGCCGGAATGGCGTTCATCAGAACAGAGGACGGGTATGAGGCCAGCCCGCCCGGCACATACAACCCCGCCGCCGAAACCGGACCCCAGCGCCAGCCCAAAGTCGCGCCGACGTCATCCGTCCAACTGGCGTCTTCCGGCATTTGGCGGATGTGGTAGGCGCGAATACGATCTGCGGCCAGTTCCAGCGCTGCGCGGTCCGCATCCGATACCTTGGCGCATTCGGCCTCGATTTCATCGGGGGTGAAGGCCAGCGTTTCAGGCGTCAGTTGCAGGCGGTCGAATTTTGCGGTCAGATCGATCACCGCCGCATCGCCACGGCTGCGCACATCGGCAATGATGTCTGCCACCACTGCATCCACATCCGGCGAATCTTCGCGTTTGGTGGTCAGGAAGGCGGCGAAATTTGCCTCGAAATCTGTGTCGGTTGTGGTCAGAAATAACGGCACGGTTTACTCCGGATGATAGGGGGCGGATTTGGAGGGGGCGATGTAGGGGCGGGTTACATCCTTAAGCGCAACATCCAGACATTCGACGTCCAGCGCAATCACGCCATCCCCCGCAAGTGTCAGGATTATACGGCCGGTTCCGTCATCACCCGCCTCAAACGAAATGGACAAAAGCGACATTATCAGGTCTTTACCGCCCCTATCCACCCCTTGAGATTGCACTTGTGCAACATCGTTGACCATCAGCACCGATTGCACCCGCTCGTAAGCGCGTTTGCGGGTTTCGGCGTTTTCCTGATCTTCCCAGCGGAACCGGTTCAGCAGAATGGCAAAGCGGCGCTGGCCCTTTTCCCATGTCATTTCATTGGCCGGAAACACCGCGTCCTGCGCCAGCGAGGCAATCACCGCCAGATCATCCGCGTCCTCGGCCCGCAGGCGCAGCGACTGCTCGCCACCATCTTCAAATTTTGCGTCTTCAACCATTGTCTTTGATCCGTTCTATTGAGGCGCCAACCCCGCGCAGTTTTGCGACCACATGTTCATAGCCGCGATCCAGATGGTAAACGCGGCTGACCACGGTTTCGCCTTGGGCCGCCAGCCCCGCCAATATCAGCGAAACCGAGGCGCGCAGATCGGTGGCCATCACCCGTGCGCCTTTTAGTTTATCAACGCCCGTCACTGTGGCGTGGCCGCCGTGGACTTCGATATTGGCCCCCATGCGGATCAGTTCGGGGGCGTGCATAAAGCGGTTCTCGAAAATCTTTTCTTCCAGCACGCTGACACCATCCGCCGTGCAAAGCAGCGCCATCATTTGCGCCTGCAAATCGGTGGGGAAACCGGGAAACGGTTGGGTCACCACATCCACTGCACGCACCTTGTCACCACGGCGTTTGACCTTCAGCCCCAGCGGGGTCTCGGACACTTCGACACCTGCTGCATCCAG
>DAOUQO010000080.1 GCA_030625565.1 Aliiroseovarius sp.
GGCGCGTGGCTGGTGACAGCAAGCACAAGATCGTGGTGGTCGGCCTCCATTGTTTCTACGTGTGCGCCCATGCCTTTCCAAAGGCGGGTCAGGCGGGCGGTTGCGTCTGCATCGGTATCTGGCAGCGGCGTCAAAAGGCACCAACGATTTTCAAACAGTTCGGCAAAGCCCGCATCCGGCCCGCTATGTTCGGTGCCGGCAAGAGGGTGGCCGGGAATAAAATGCACATGATCAGGCAGGTGCGGGCCAACGGCAGCAATAACGGCCTGCTTGGCGCTGCCAACATCGCTGAGCGTGGCCCCCTTGGCCAAGTGGGGGGCAATTTCAGTGGCAACGGCCTGCATCGCGCCCATTGGCACACACAAAACCACCAGATCGGCACCTTTGACAGCGTCGGCTGCGCTGTCTTCGACCCGATCACAAAAGCCAAGATCGCGCACCGTATCGCGGGTTTCTTGCGAACGGGCAAAACCGACAATTTCACCGGCAAGCCCATCGCGGCGCATAGCACGCGCCATGGATCCGGCGATTAAACCAAGCCCGATCAGGGCGACGCGCTGGTAAATCTGGCTCATGCGCCGGGTTCCTTGATCTTGCCCAGAAACAGGCCGATTGCATGGGCAACACGGCGGCACGATGGTTCATCCCCGACAGAAATACGTAGCGCATTGGGCAACCCGTAATTGGCAACCTGACGCACGATAAGTCCGGCAGATTTCAGATGCTCATTACAACGGTCCGCAGTTTCGGCACTGGTAAATCGGGCCAGCACAAAATTGGCATGGCTATCATCAACCCCAAGGCCCATATCGCGCAGGGCACCGGTTAGCCATGTGCGCATGCGAATATTTTCCCGCAGACATTTTTCAACATGGGCCGTGTCGGCAATGGCGGCCTCGGCAGTGGCCAGTTGAGGTTCGGCCAAATTGAACGGAGCCCGCACCCGGTTCAGCACATCAATCACATGCGCAGGGCCATAGCCCCAGCCAACTCGCAGCCCGCCCAGCCCGTACATTTTAGAAAATGTCCGTGTCATAACCACGTTTTCGCGGCGCGTGACCAGCTTGGCCGAGCCATCAAAACCTTCGACATATTCCGCATAAGCCCCATCCAGAACCAGCAGCACATGGTCGGGCAAATTCGCCGCCAGACGCGCAAGTTCCTTATCAGAAACCATAGTGCCCGTGGGGTTGGCCGGATTGGCAATAAATACCAGTCGGGTCTTGGAATTTGCCGCCTTCAAGATGGCATCAACATCAACAACGCGGTTCTTTTCCGGCACCGAAACAGGGCGTGCGCCCGCCGCCTGCGCCGCGATTTTATACATTGCAAAACCGTGTTCGGTATAGATTACATCTGTGCCACGCCCGGCATAGGCCTGACATAGAAAACCGATAATTTCATCTGAACCCGATCCACAAATGATCCTATCGGCATCCAGATCATGCGCCTTGGCAAGGGCGGTTCGCAAGGAAAGGTGGTCGCTGGATGGATAGCGGTGCAGCGCATGGCCCGCACGTTTATATGCGTTTACTGCCGTATCACCCGGCCCAAAGGGGTTTTCATTTGAGCTGAGTTTGACAACATCGCTCACCCCCTCAACCGAAGACGCGCCACCTTTATAAAGGTCAATTTTTAAAATACCCGGCTGCGGTACAATCTTGTGCATCTAAAATTCCTCCGTCGCCTTCCTCATAGACGCCCTTGGCTGTCACGAAAAGGCCCAAACCCGTTCATGGCTAGAATGATTTTAAATGTTGGAAAATAGCCCCACACGACCACTTAACAATCACGACCTGCTGTTTCAGAATAAAGGACCCAAAAATAAAACACCCCAGAGCTTTGCTGCATAGCAGCTTGCTCCGAGGCGCCCAGGGAAACATACGAATTCTTGGTCTTTTTTAAATGATCCACTCACGTGAACAAGCCTTGGTGCGGGCAATATGCATGGGGCTGATTTCTATCTGACCGGCCCTAAAACGCAAAAAGCCACGCATGGTGCGTGGCTTTTTGTTTGTGTTGTCTGCGAAGATTAGTTCTTCGCGTAGAATTCCACCACCAGGTTTGGCTCCATTACAACCGGGTAAGGCACATCGCCCAAGTTTGGTGTACGGGTAAACGTGGCTGTCAGTTTTGAATGGTCAACTTCCATGTAATCAGGAACGTCACGTTCGGGCAGGCCAACAGCTTCAAGCACAACAGCCAGCTGTTTGGAACGCGCGCGAACTTCGATAACGTCGCCTTCTTTAACGCGGTACGAAGGAATGTTAACGCGCTGGCCGTTCACTGTGACGTGGCCGTGGTTCACGAACTGGCGTGCGGCAAAAACGGTTGGAACGAACTTGGCGCGGTACACAACAGCGTCCAGACGGCGTTCAAGCAGACCAATCAGGTTTTCACCTGTATCGCCACGTACGCGTTCGGCTTCGCCATAAATACGACGGAATTGTTTTTCGGTAAGGTCGCCATAGTAACCTTTGAGTTTTTGCTTGGCGCGCAATTGCAGACCGAAATCTGACAATTTACCCTTACGGCGCTGACCGTGTTGGCCGGGGCCATAATCACGGCGATTTACTGGGGATTTAGGACGGCCCCAGATGTTTTCGCCCATGCGGCGGTCAATTTTGTATTTGGCAGACGTACGTTTAGTCACGGCTGATATCCTTCTTTTTATGTGTGCTTTCGCACAATGAAGGGCGTTGTCCTTTGGTCTTATCTGGTCGCTGGTTTCCCAGTCCCCGTTGCCCGACAGGCATCCCCTTGCAGGGGCCACCAACACCAATAAATGCACAGGCCAAAACAGACCTGAACGGCGCGGTTATACGGCCCGCACGCACAGAGTCAAGCGCAGCCATAAAGTTGCATGATTTTTTTACATGCGCATCATGCGAACCGACCGGCGCGTGATCATCTCTATACCCTGAACAAACGAGGTGGTATGCTGTACAACGGTGATATTGTTGGCATCTATCGGCCACATCCGCCACGTAAATCGCATGACCACGCCATTGACTGTGACTTCGGCATCACCCAGCAAATTAGGAAGGTCCGTGATGTCACACCCTGCTTCGGTCTCAATGCTTTCGCGGCTGATGCCGGGTATTGGCAGGCCATTTGTTAAATCCTCCTGCGCGAAGGCAAAGGGGGTCTCATTAGCGAAACCGATGATCATCGGGGATTGCATTTCGGGGTGATGCGCCTCTAGCCAGCCATCGGCCAGCTTCAGTTCAATATTTTCAATTTCGCCATCGCCGGGAAAGGGCATCACCATTCCAGCGGCCAGAACCACGCCGGCCAGATGTTCAACGCTCCAGATCCCTTCGAATATCGGCATGAACAGCTTGGCATCGGCAATATCACCGGTGCCGCAGGCTGAATCCATCTTTTCGGCGTTGGTATCCTGGGAAAATACGGGCGTGACCATGCAGGCAAGCAATGCGCCTAACAGCACAGGCCGCATTTTTTGTTTCGTCCGGATCATAAAATTTCCTTTTATTAAATGCAGTGTTGAAAAATCAGGCAGCATACCCCTGCAAAATAGCCGCTTCGTAGCGGTCAAGATTACGCCGAGCATAATCGCCGTAAGCTAAGGGGTCAAATTCCAGTGCAGGAAACATTTCAATCAGGCGGGCGCGCTGGCTGGATTCGACGCTATCAAGGGCTGTGTTGGCGGGGTGGAAGCTTTCGGTTTCGACCCCGTTGGCCCAGACAAGCTCATGGTTTTCCAGCAACATATGGTAATAGGTCACCTGACGCAGGGAATGATCAAGCACAACCTTGCGGTCATCAACCAGATCTTCGGCAGCGATCAAAACTTCATCTTCATTAAACAAATCACGCGCACGGGCGCCCTTGATCAACATGCGGTGTTGCGGCGACACGATCAGGTCCTGATCCGGGCGCTCCATGCCCAGCGCATCGGCGCGAATGCGCACCGGACGCAATTCAGGCATGGCATAAAGCCGCGCGCCACTGATATGGCGCACACCGATCCAAAGCACCTTTTGGGCACCATTATCACGGGTTTGGATGCGGTCGCCTTCGGCTAGTTGTTCCACCGGTTTTTCACCGTCTTCCAAGCGAATGCGCGTGCCCGGCGTAAAGCAAATCACCCCGGTGGGCTGGTCAGTCATACGGTTGATATGACTGATTTGCATCGAAGTTCGCACGACCCAAAGGTCCATATCCACCGGCGGGCGCATGCCGACAAACATCAATAGATCCGGCATTCCCAGCGCGGATTCTATGATTGTTATTTTATAGCTTTCACGCCCATCGGTGACTTCAAAACCAATGTTCAGCAACGGGTCATCAACCTCGGCGTGGGAAAAACATTCGTTTGGGTGCAACGCGGCACCCACCAATTTATGCACAATTTTGGCTGCGCGTCTGCGCGTGTCTGCCTCTCCCTCCGCGCCTGACAAAAGCAAGGTTTTCGGCCCATCAACGCGCAGCGCTTCACCGCTCCAGCGCCAGCTTGAACCAATACCCAACGCGCCTTTTGGCGCATTGCTTAACCCGTCTACTTCTGTTTGCGTCCACGAGATGACAAACGTGCCCTGAAAGCCCGTTATCATGTCTGTACTGCCTGCCTATTATTTTTATTATTAGCAACAGGCTAGCACGTGTTCTTCATCTTGTTAAGGGGGTGTTAATACTTTGTTTGGGCGTGTGGAGTTTGCGCTTAGAAATTCACACCAAAGCGCACTGCGCCCACTACTTGGCCTTCGGGTTGGGCAGAAAATTCACGCCCCAGCCATGTCACGCCATAAAAAACCGATGCTTTTTCGCCCTGCAAATGCAGGCCCAACCGCGCGCGGCTGCGAAATTGGGTCAATTGATACCCATCAGAAGCCGGCAACAGGGCCGAATTATAAACCCGCGCCATATCGCCACCTAACAGCACCGAAATTCCGGGCTGCGGCTTAATGCGCGCCGACTGGTACACTTGGCCTGTGACTGTATCGCGCACGAAAACGCCCTGCCCCCATGCATTACCCCACCTTAGATCCGCGCCCAAACGGGCAAAGCTTTCCACCCCGATCTGGGCCTGGGCAAACGGGCGGAAAGTCAGATTTTTGCCAAGGGCCAGCGGGCGCGCAACCTCGATCAAGGCTGTCGGGTGGATGGCATCGGGGATTTGTCCGGCAAGAACCGTCGCCGACGGTCCGACATCACCCACAAGGTCGTGAAATGCAGTCTGGAAATCGGCAAGGCCAGTCTGTGGGCCAGTGACAACAATATCAACACCGGCCGAAACCTCGTATTCATCTTCGATAAAATGGCTATGCACCCCAAAGGACAAAGCCCCGGCATAGGGCCGGTCTGAAGCTGCCGGATGCACAAGCGAAGCAGGGGCGATCAACACCGACCCAATACGATATTCCAGCAATGTACCAAATTCGGGTGCAAAACTCTGCAACCCCGCAGGCCCGCGCAACATCGAAATCATGGCTGACCCAGTCTGCCAGCGATCAAGGCCATCGCCAAGCCAGTCATTGGTCAGCAAACGCCCATAGCCCAGCGTAACCCGATCACCCGAAAAGGCCGGTGCGGAAAAACCCGAAAGAATGGCCATGAAAAGACCGAAAAAAGCAAGGCGCATAAGACCCCTATCCCTGTTGCCCCCCGGCGGGTTCTGTTTAGGTGTTAACCATAAAAACAGCTAGTGCTATCGCGCAACACTTGACCGATTAATCAAGGCATTAATAAGGCCAGCAACAGCCCAGATGCGCTGTGCTTCGGTTTCAACTGCGCAAGGGCGCACCGCGCGCAGGCGCACAAGGGCCGGTTTCGGCGCTTCGCCTGCTTCAACCAGCAAACGCAGGGCAATCATGCCCGAACGCCCGCAGCCACCGGCGCAATGAACCAGCACCCGCCCGCCTTGGGCCAGAATGGTGTGGGCGTAGTTTGAAATTTCAGGCCAGTTTTTTAATCCCGCATCAGGTGGCGCGCCAAAATCAGGCAACGGCAAATGGTGCCAAACCACACCCGCCTGCGCCAAATCCGCACCCAGCCCAGCCGCACCAAAGCGGGCCATTTCGCTGGCTTCCGTCATCGACAGCACCATGTCGGGTGCCCAGCCCAGCAGCGTTTCAAGGTCATCGCCGTAAGCGCCATAACGCCCCGGCAACGGCGAAAGCGCCACGGCCCCGCCACCGCCATTTAAAGTATGTATCGCAAACTTGCCCATTCCCAACCTCTTTGCTGGACGCGCGGGCCGCACCCGCTTAGGTTTGCACCTAGTTGATTCAAGGGGACACCATGTCAGAGACGCCCAAGAAAGCCTATCAGGTTTTAGCCAGAAAATACCGGCCCGAAACATTTGCCGACCTGGTTGGCCAAGGCGCGATGGTGCGCACCCTGAAAAATGCCTTCGAGGCAGGGCGGATTGCGCAGGCTTTCGTCATGACCGGCATTCGCGGCATCGGCAAAACCACCACCGCCCGCATCATCGCCAAGGGGATGAATTGCGTCGGCCCTGATGGCACAGGCGGGCCAACGATTGCACCCTGCGGGCAGTGCGAGCCCTGCATCGCCATCGCCGAAGGGCGCCATGTTGACGTGATGGAAATGGACGCCGCATCGCGCACTGGCGTGAATGACATCCGCGAAATTATCGAAAGCGTGCATTACCGGGCAGCAAGCGCGCGCTATAAAATATACATCATTGATGAGGTGCACATGCTGTCCACTTCAGCATTCAACGCCCTGCTAAAGACACTGGAAGAGCCGCCAGAGCACGTCAAATTCATCTTTGCCACCACTGAAATTCGCAAGGTACCAGTGACGGTGCTAAGCCGCTGCCAGCGCTTTGATTTGCGCCGGATTGAGCCCGAAGAAATGATCGCCCTGCTGCAAAAGATCGCCAAAGCCGAAGGGGCCGAAATTGCCGAAGACGCGCTGGCGCTGATCACGCGTGCTGCGGAAGGGTCGGCGCGCGATGCAACATCGCTGCTGGATCAGTCAATTTCCCACGGCGCAGGCGAAACCAGCGCCGACCAAGTGCGCGCCATGCTGGGGCTGGCAGATCGGGGTCGGGTGCTGGACCTGTTCGATATGATCATGAAAGGCGACGCGGCCAGTGCGCTAAGCGAACTGTCATCGCAATATGCCGACGGGGCCGACCCGATGGCAGTGCTGCGCGATCTGGCCGAAATTACCCACTGGATCAGCGTTATTCGCATTACACCCGAAGCCGTGGATGACCCAACAATTGCCCCGGATGAACGCAGCCGCGGGCAAGGCTTTGCCACCACATTACCCATGCGTGCCCTGACGCGGATGTGGCAAATGTTGCTGACGGCATTAGAAGAAGTTGCCGCCGCACCAAACGCGATGATGGCGGCTGAAATGGCCGTGATCCGCCTGACCCATGTGGCCGATTTGCCCACACCCGAAGAACTGGTGCGCAAACTAAAAGACACGCCCCCACCCCCACCGACTGCGCCTAGTTCGGGCGGGGTGAGCCGTGCGCCTGACGGCGCAGGCACGCCTACGGCGGGCGGGGGGCCCTCGCTTCGCTCGGCCCCGACGCAAGGTGAAAACCGGAATGGAACCGGTCAAAACGCCAGCGTCGCAATTGCCCAAGCACCCGAAAGCGCGTTGGCGAAATTTATTGTTTTTGAAGACGTCGTTGAACTGATCCGTGCCAACCGTGATGTGAAACTGCTGGTCGAGGTCGAAATCGGAATTCGGCTGGCATCCTATGCGCCGGGCCGGATTGAGTTCACCCCGTCAAACAAGGCACCCGCCGATCTGGCAACCCGTCTTGCTGGCCGCTTGCAGGGCTGGACTGGCCTGCGCTGGGGCGTAACATTGGTGAATGACTGCACCAAACCCACCATTGCCGAACAGCGCGATCAAGCCAGCCTTGCCCTGAAAAAAGAAGCTGCGGCGCACCCATTGGTTCAGGCCACAATTGCCGCCTTTCCAGGGGCCAAAATCGCATCCATTCGCACCTTTGAGGCCATTACCGCCGAGGCCCAAGCCCAAGCTTTGCCCGAGATCGAAGATGAATGGGACCCCTTTGAGGAAGACTAGACTTAGCCTTACGCGCCCCGACTTGCACTTGGGCGCGCGCATCCATATCTAGATGCAAACATTTGTTGAACAGGAGAACGATATGCTTAAGGGACTTGGCGGGCTTGGCGACATGGCCAAAATGATGAAAGCCGCGCAAGAAATGCAAGGCAAGATGACCGGCCTGCAGGATGATCTGGAAAAAATCACCGTGACTGGCGAAAGTGGCGCGGGCCTTGTGCGCGCAACGGCAACAGCCAAGGGCGTTTTAACTGGTCTGGAAATTGACCCTTCAATCTTTAACCCCGACGAAAAAGAAGTGGTCGAAGACCTGATCCTTGCTGCGATCAAAGACGCCCAAGCCAAGGCCGCTGAACGCAGTCAGGAAGAAATGGGGCGGCTAACCGAAAGCATGGGGCTGCCAGCGAATATGCCACTGCCATTCTAAAACTGCCATTTCAAACGGGGCCAAGCAATGTCAGGATCTGCACGCGGAATCGAAAATTTGATTGAGCTGATGGCCAAATTGCCCGGCCTTGGCCCGCGTTCAGCCCGACGTGCGGTTCTGTACCTGATCCGCAAACGCGCGCTGCTACTGGTGCCGCTGGCCGATGCTATATCTGAGGTCGCGACAACCGCGCGTGAATGCGTGAATTGCGGCAATATCTGCACCAGCGAAATTTGCGATATCTGCGCCAATAACAAACGCGCCAATGGCACGATTTGCATTGTTGAAAGCGTCGCCGACCTGTGGGCGATGGAGCGCGCGAACGTCTTCAAAGGGCGCTATCACGTGCTGGGCGGCACCCTGTCGGCACTAGACGCAATGGGGCCGGATGAACTGGGCATCCCGCGCCTTTTGGCGCGCGTGCAAAACGAAGATACCACCGAAGTCATCCTGGCGCTGAACGCCACTGTTGATGGCCAAACCACCGCGCATTATATCGCGGATGAACTTCGGGGGCGCTGCGCTGTCACATCGTTGGCGCAGGGCGTGCCAATCGGGGGTGAGCTGGATTATTTGGACGACGGGACAATCACCGCCGCCCTGAAGGCGCGTAAAACGCTTTAGATAACCCGCGCCTGAATACATCCACTATGAAACAGGAAAACCGCTTGCGCCGCCTCTCGATCTGCGCTCAAGATGCGCTGAATTCTTAGGAGGCCAGAGCCAATATGAAACCCGGCATTGCAACCCTGATCCTGGCCTATGTTCTTAGCCAGTTCTACCGCGCTTTTCTGGCGGTAATGGCCCCTGTTTTAGCAACCGATATAGGGGCAACAGCCGGGGATTTATCGCGCGCATCAGGCCTGTGGTTTGTGATTTTCGCCCTAATGCAACTACCGGTTGGCTGGGCGCTGGACAATGTCGGGCCGCGCCGCCTGACTGCGATATTGCTGGCACTGGGCGGCGGTGGCGGGGCCGTGGTTTTTGCCTTTGCCAGCACACCGGAACATGTGCAGATCGCAATGGCGCTGATTGGTATCGGGTGTTCACCAGTGCTGATGGCGTCTTATTATATCTTTGCGCGCATGTATTCGCCTGCAATTTTCGCCACCCTAGCGGGGGCTGTCATTGGCATTGGCGCCTTTGGTAACATCGCCGGATCACTGCCAATGGCATGGGCAGTCGAGGCCTTGGGCTGGCGCGAGACCATGGGCGGGCTGGCTGGCGTGACGCTGCTGGTTGCCGCCTTTATATGGATGCTGGTTCAAGACCCACCGAATGCCCAAAATCAGGGCGGCGCCAAGGGTTCAGTACTGGATCTTTTGAAAATTCCGGCGCTATGGGCCATTTTGCCGTTGATATTTGTGAACTACACCGCCCCCGCGGCCTTGCGCGGGCTTTGGGCAGGCCCTTTTCTTAAAGATATTTACGGCCTTGATGCATCGGGCATTGGCGCGGTAACGCTGGCCATGGGCATTGCCATGGTGATCGGCAGCTTTGCATACGGGCCGCTGGACCGGATATTTGGCACCCGAAAATGGGTGATTTTCACAGGTAACATGTTGGCGGTTTCATGCGTTTTCGGCCTGTGGCTGACCCCCGAAGGCGGGTTGTGGCGCATCACCGCGCTGCTGGCAGCGATCGGGCTGTTTGGGTCATCTTTCCCAATGATGGTTGCCCATGCGCGCAGCTTTTTCGCCCCGCATCTGGTGGGCCGTGGCGTGACGCTGATCAACATGTTCGGCATTGGCGGCGTTGGTATATTCCAATTCGCCAGCGGCGGCCTTTTCGCCGCAGCGCAAACGGGCGCAACCACAACAGTTGCGCCCTATCAAGC
>DAOUQO010000186.1 GCA_030625565.1 Aliiroseovarius sp.
CGGTGTTTGGTCGCTGGAACAGGTGACTGGCGCGCTGACACAACTGGCTGATATCGCCACCCACAAGGCGCTGACCTTTCAGGTCGGGGTCGAAATTCGGCGCGGGAAATTACCGGGGCAGGGGGTGGACGACATTGAAACTGCTGGCGGCGCCGTGGCGCTGGCCATGGGAAAAATGGGTGCGTTTGAGCTGAATTACAGCTCGGATATCGACCTGATCATGCTGTTTGACGAAAGCCGCTTTGAGCCGGATGATTTTTATGATGCCCGCGCGTCATTCGTGCGTGCCACAAGGCGCATGGTTTTGATGCTGTCGGAGCTGACCGCCGAGGGCTATGTTTTTCGCACCGATCTGCGCCTGCGCCCTGACCCCAGCGTCACGCCTGTCTGCGTTTCAATGGAGGCCGCCGAGCGGTATTACGAGGCCCTTGGCCGCACGTGGGAACGCGCCGCCCACATCAAGGCGCGCCCTGCTGCAGGCGACATTGCCGCCGGTGCGGCCTATCTGGAGCGGATCAGGCCATTTATCTGGCGCAAACATCTGGATTTTGCGGCCATTCAGGATGCCCACGATATTCGCCTGCAAATTCGGGCGCATAAAGGGCTGGGCGGGGCGATTAATCTGGTCGGGCATGATTTGAAACTGGGGCGCGGCGGTATCCGCGAAATCGAATTTTTCACCCAGACCCGTCAGTTAATTGCCGGCGGGCGCGACGAAAGCCTGCGCAGGCGTGAAACTGTGCCGGGGCTGGCGGCATTGGCGGCCAAAAACTGGGTGCCTGATACGGTTTCAAGCAGCCTTGCGGATCACTATCGTTTTTTGCGGATATGCGAACACCGGATGCAAATGATGCGCGATGCCCAGACCCATAAATTACCGATGGATGACGATGAATTCAGGCGTCTTGCGATGATGATGGGCAACGCGGATGTTGGCGCGCTCAGGGCGAAATTGCGCACAACATTGGAGGAGGTTGACGAGCTGACCGAAGGCTTTTTTGCCAGCGATGAAAATGATCAGGCAGCCGTGGAAATCAGCGCCGAAACCCAAGAAATCACCGAACGCTGGCGCACCTATCCTGCTATGCGATCAGAACGGGCAAATGCGATTTTTGAACGCCTTAAGCCTGACCTTTTGCAACGTTTAGACACCGCCGCCCGCCCGCGCGAGGCCTTGATGGCTTTTGATGGTTTCTTGCAAGGCTTACCTGCCGGAGTGCAGCTGTTTTCGCTGTTTCAGGCAAACCCGCACCTGATTGATTTGATCGTTGATATCGCGGCAACATCGCCCGATCTGGCGCGTTTTCTTGGGCGAAATGCCAGTGTTCTGGATGCGGTTATTGGCGGTGATTTTTTTGCCGACTGGCCCGGAGAAGCCGCCCTGACGCAAGATTTACAGGCGCGCTTGGCTGCGGCCCCAGATTACGAGGCCGCACTGGATTTGGCGCGAGCCTGGATGAAAGAATGGCACTTTCGCATTGGGGTGCATCACTTGCGCGGGCTTGTGAAAGGCGAAGATTCCGGACGCCAATATGGCGATCTTGCCGGGGCCGTTGTGGCCGCGCTTTGGCCGGTTGTTGGCGCGCAGTTTTCATTAAAGCACGGGTCCGCCCCGGGGGGCGGGGGTGCGGTTATGGGCATGGGCAGCCTTGGCGCGGGGCTGTTGAACGCGCGATCTGATCTTGATCTGATTGTTATTTATGATGCTGAAAACGTTGAAGTTTCCGATGGGCGCAAGCCGCTGCCATCGCGTATTTATTATGCGCGCCTGACTCAGGCCTTTATCACAGCCCTTAGCGCGCCAATGTCACAGGGGCGCCTTTACGAGGTTGATATGCGCCTGCGTCCTTCGGGCCAAAAGGGGCCGGTTGCAACATCGCTGGATGCATTTGCCGCCTATCAGCGCAACGAGGCCTGGACGTGGGAACATCTGGCCCTGACGCGTGCGCGCATTTTGGCAGGCCCGCCTGAATTAGCCAAAGGCATCAAAGGGGTGCGCTGCGAGGTTCTGGGCAATGCACATAATATACAAAAGGTGCTGGGGGATCTGGATGCTATGCGCGCGCGCATAGCCGCGGCCAAGGGCGGGGGGGGGAATTGCGACGCCAAGCTGGGTGCGGGGCGTTTGCAAGACATTGAACTGGTGGCGCAGGCGGCGGGCCTTTTGTCTTCCACGCCACCAAGAACCACGCTGGATCAGATTGATATCGGGGGTAAAACAGGGTGGTTTAGCGATGAAGATGTGGCCTGCCTTAGGGATGCTTACGGATTTTTCTGGAACTTGCAGGCGGCCTTTAAATTGCTGGCAGACAAGGTTACAGATATCCATGGTCTTGGCAAAGGCGGGATCGATTTTGTGTTGCGCGAACTTGGCTTGGAAAACACCGATGCGCTGGCTGATATGATTGACAAAAAATCCGGTGCTGCAGCGCAGGTAATACAGGCGGCATTGCAGCGCGGGCAAAAGGCAAAGGCGGCAAATAATGAGCATTAAGCAAAGCCAGATTGATGTGCTGGACCCGCGCGGATTAATCCGCGACATTTACACGATAGAAGGTATCGATGCGGGGCAATGCCGGTCCGTTTTTCTGGATTGGGTGCTGGGCGCCAATGATACGCCGGAACTAAGCGCACAAATCAAAATATTGGCGGATTTTTATGCGCCAGATTGCCCCGATCATCCGATGAGCACGGTTTTACGTGATGGCCTTGCCGGACAAGCCGCCCCACAAGGCAGGCGCGGTGGCTGGCGTAGCCGAGAACGGTAATTTTCTTGCTAAATGGTTTCTTCTTCGGGGCGCAGCCACAGCCAAATCAGTGCTGCTCCGGCAAGGGTTAGCAGCGGGATCATTGCCATGTTAACCGCGCTCCAACCCTGCTGGGCGCTGCCGCCCGAACAATTCATTAACCCACCCGAGGCCAGCGATGCCATGGTCACAAAGCCAAAAACAATCATGTCATTCAAGCCCTGAACACGGCCTTGTTCTTCGGGTTTATAGGTGCTTGCCAGCATTGTGGTCGCGCCGATAAATCCGAAATTCCAGCCGATCCCCAACAGAACCAAGGCGACAAAAAAGTTTTCAATCTCAATGCCCTGCAGGGCGACGATCCCAGCCAACCCTAGTATCACCAGCCCGATCGCAATGACCTTGCGCACGCCAATTCTGGCAATCACATGGCCGGTGAAAAACGAAGGTACAAACATCGCCAAGACATGCGCGCTGACGATATCGGCAGCGTTATCTTGGGTGTATCCACAGCCAACCACTGCCAGCGGGGTCGAGGTCATGACAAGGTTCATCAGCGCATAAGACACCATAGCGGTAATGATCGACACGGCAATTTTAGGCGTGGTCAAAAGCTGCCAGCGCGTGCGCCCTTTCGGGGCATCTTTGGCAGGGCGTTTGGGCGTTGGAATATCCAGCGCCAAAAACAGGCCCGAACCAACAATGTTAATTACAATCACCGCCAGATAGGCGCCCAAGAATGGCACGACCAAGGCTTCGGATGTCAGCTTGATCAGTTGCGGGCCAATAAAGGCCGCGGCCAGCCCGCCAACCATAACGTATGAAATCGCCTTGGGTTTAAAGGCCTCGGGTGCGCTGTCAGCAGCGGCAAACCGGTAAAACCCATGGGCTGATTGATAGATGCCGGTCACAAAACTTCCCAATAAAAACAAAGGGAAGCTGCCTATATACAGTGCATAGGCGCCAATGGCAGCCCCCGTGGCCCCCGCAGCGGTCCCAATGAAAAAACCGGTACGCCGCCCAAAACGCTGCATGATTGCCGACATCGGTGTGGCCCAGATCATCGTGCCCATCACGATCAGCGATATTGGCAATGTGGCAAAACATGCATTTGACGCCAGCGATTGCCCGGCCAAGCCGCCAATCGTAAAAATCATTGGCATTTGTGCGCCCAAAATGGCCTGCGCCATCACCAAAACAAGGATGTTGCGGCGGGTTTTCGCAGAGATCGGCGGGGATGATACGGTGTTATTCATCCCGCATGGGTATATTTGGTTTGTGTGATTTACCAGCGCTAAAATTGTGGTTGGGTTTGTGGCTCGATTAAATGTGCGAAACTGCCGCAGGTATTGGCGTTTATCAGGCCCATATCCGCCAAGGGGGTGCCTTCGGCATCTTTGGCGCAAAACAGCGGCTGGCCCTGTGCTTTTAACGTGGTTGCATAATGAAATTCATGCGCGGCCCAAGCGCCGGTAAATGGGGCGTGATCCGTCTGCACATGACGATAGCCAAGGTGTAGTTTGCGCTTGGCAAAACTGGTTTCAAGCCGCAACAGGCCCAGCATTTCGTGG
>DAOUQO010000218.1 GCA_030625565.1 Aliiroseovarius sp.
AGGATTTCCATCCAGTCGTCGCCTTCGCCGACCTTCAGCTGGCCTTTGTCCCATGAACATCGCAAATCGACTTCGGCGCTGGGTTCGGTGAACGGGAAATGCGAGGCGCGAAAGCGCAGCTCGACCTCATCAACTTCAAAGAACGCGCGACAGAATTCTTCCAGCACCCATTTCAGGTTGGCCATGGATATATCTTTGTCGATTGCCAGACCTTCGACTTGGTGAAACATCGGCGTGTGGGTCTGGTCGTAATCCGAACGATACACACGGCCCGGCGCGATAACGCGCACAGGTGCGCCCTGTTTTTCCATGTGGCGGATTTGCACGGGGCTGGTATGCGTGCGCAGCACATGCGGAGGGCGCTCATCCCCCTCGGCGCGGTTCATATAAAACGTGTCGAATTCCTGACGCGCAGGGTGGTGCGGCGGGATGTTCAGCGCATCGAAATTATACCAGTCGCTTTCGATTTGCGGGCCTTCCGCAACCGAAAATCCCATATCGGCGAAGATGGCTGTGACCTCTTCGGTGACTTGGCTAATGGGGTGAATGGACCCCTGACGCGCGGGGCGTGACGGCAGGGTGACATCCAGCCATTCAGTGCGCAGGCGTTCGTCAAGTGCGGCATCAGCAAGGCCCGATTGTTTGGCGGCGATGGCCGAATTAATTTCGTTTTTCAGCGCGTTCAGTTTGGGGCCCGCAAGCTTGCGTTCATCCGGCGTCATCTTGCCCAGCTCGCGCATTTTCAGGGCCACTTCGCCCTTTTTGCCAACGGCAGCAACGCGGATATCCTCAAGCGCGGCCTCATCGGCGGCATTTGCCACCGCATCAATGTATTTATGCCTAAGATCGTCCATTGCGCGTCCCTTCAATATGTCCCTGACCTGCTAGCTGCCCAAGGGGGTGATTGCAAGGGTTGCGGGTTATGCCAAAGCCACGCCGAATAACGCGCCAACGCCAGCCGTGGCCACCATCGCGGCAATGCCCCAGAACGTCACCCGCGCGACAGCACGCCCGACAGGTGCGCCGCCTATGCGCGCTGAAACCGCCCCAAGCAGCGCAAGCGCCGCAACCGAGGTCACCATAGTGACCGGCGACAACACATCATGTGGCACCAGCAAAATTGCAGCAATTGGCAGGGCCGCGCCACCAATAAAGGCCGCAGCGGAATACACGGCCGCCTGCATCGGACGGGCCTGGGTTAGCTCCATAATGCCCAGTTCGTCACGGGCGTGGGCCTCAAGCGCGTTATGGTCCATCATCTGGCGGGCAACTTCGTGGGCCAGATCATGTTCAACCCCGCGTGCGCGGTAAATCGCGGTTAATTCGTCATGTTCGTCATCGGGCATTTGTTCAAGGTGGGCCAGCTCGCGCGCCAAATCGGCGGCTTCGCTGTCGGCCTGCGATGACACCGACACATATTCCCCCGCCGCCATCGAAAGTGCGCCAGCCACCGCTGCGGCAACCCCCGCCAGCAAGATATTGCTGTGATCCGATCCCGCCGAGGCAACCCCGACCACAAGGCTGGCAGTTGAAACAATACCGTCATTGGCGCCTAAAACTGCAGCCCGCAGGCCGCCGGAACGGGTGACAAAATGTTGATCGCGGGGGGGCATGGCGGCTCCTGTTCAATAAGTTACCGCATGATAACTTGCCTTGAGGCCCAAGCCCACCCCACAAACAAAAACCGCGATGCCTTGCAGCACCGCGGTTTCAAATTCGTGTATGTCGGTCAGCTTAGGCTGCTAAAGCGGCCTTGGCTTGGTCAACGATTGTGTTGAACGCATCTGGTTCATTCACGGCCAGATCGGCCAGAACTTTGCGGTCAACTTCGATGCCAGCCAACGACAGACCGTTAATGAAACGGCTATATGTCATTGTTTCGTCATTCATACGAACAGCCGCATTGATCCGCTGGATCCAAAGCGCACGGAAGTTCCGTTTGCGCGTTTTACGGTCGCGTGTTGCGTATTGGTTGGCTTTGTCAACGGCTTGGCGCGCTACCTTAAAGGTATTCTTGCGGCGGCCATAATAGCCTTTCGCAGCGTTGATGACTTTCTTGTGACGCGCGTGCGTTGTGGGGCCGGATGTTGTTCTAGGCATTTATCAAGCTCCTTCTTAGCGCGAATATGGCATCATGGTCTTGATGACTTTTGCATCAGGAGCCGAGAGCGTGGTTGTACCGCGTGCGTTGCGGATGAATTTTTTGCTACGTTTGATCATGCCGTGGCGTTTACCAGCCTGGCCGGCCAGAACGAGGCCACTGGCCGTCACTTTGAACCGCTTTTTGCAGCTCGATTTCGTCTTCATCTTGGGCATTTCCGTCTCCTATTACATTTAGATCGGTAGTTGACGCGACTCGGCATGCCACTTAGCCGGACGCGCATCGAAGTGCGGTCTATAGGTCGGAACAGGCCACCTGACAAGGCGAAACAACCCGCAACACCTAGATTAGTGCAAAAAATACCCGACAACCCGTGTAATTGCCAACGGAATGTCGCCAAAGGTATAACCCTCCGGCTTTTGGGTAAGGGCAGCCAGAACAAGACCACCACCGATAAGAATCATAATCGCCGCAAACCGTGGCGCATTGCCGTCTAATAACGCACTGACAATCGAGGGGATCGTCAGCATAAGAATAACCAGCCCCAAGACCAGATAAATGTCATGCGTCATGCAAAGCTCCTAGATACAAACATAAGTCTTATATTAGGGATCAGCGGGGTAAATCAACTTTTCCGAGCAGGGCGCAACCCTAAGGATATTTGTAGTACCCGGAACATTGAACGGAACACCGGCGGTAATAACGATCTGATCATAAGGTTCGGCAATTTCCAATGTGCGCACAGCCCGCACCGCCGCAAGCACTGCCAGCTTGAAACGGTTAATAATTTCAGGCTCCATCACACATGATATCCCCCAAGACAGGCACAAACGCCGCGCAGTGCCCCGATGGGGCGTGACGGCAATGATTGGCACGGCAGGACGTTCGCGCGACGTCAACAGCGCTGTGGCCCCCGACTTGGTAAAACAGCAAATCGCCTTGATGTCGGTGCTTTCGGCAATTTCACGTGCCGCCGAAACAATTCCTTCGGCGACTGAATCGCGCTGAATTGATCGCGACGCTTCGATTACCATGCGATAGGTCGGGTCGCTTTCGACCTCGACCGCGATGTTGTTCATGGTGGATACTGCCTCAACCGGATAGCTGCCCGCAGCACTTTCGGCTGACAACATTACCGCATCCGCGCCCTCATAGATCGCGTTGGCCACATCGGACACTTCGGCGCGGGTCGGCACGGGGCTTTCGATCATGCTTTCCATCATCTGGGTCGCAACGATCACCGGCTTGCCGGCTTTGCGACACGTATGCACCAGA
>DAOUQO010000140.1 GCA_030625565.1 Aliiroseovarius sp.
CCCGACGCGGTCATGCAATCTTCGTGCATCAGGCCGGCCTTGCGCAATTCTTTCATGACAACAGGCACGCCGCCTGCCTCATAAAGGTCCAGCGCCACGTATTGGCCGCCCGGTTTTAGGTCAACAAAATAAGGTGTGTCGCGGAAGATGTCGCAAACGTCTTGCAGGTAAAATTCAATTCCGGCCTCGTGCGCAATTGCGGGCAAGTGCAGGCCTGCATTGGTTGACCCACCCGTTGCAGCAACCAAACGTGCGGCGTTGATCAGGCTTTCTTTGGTAACCACATCGCGGGCGCGGATATTTTTTTCCAGCAAATTCATCACGGCACGGCCCGATGCTTCGCCGTATTGATCGCGGCTTTCATAAGGCGCAGGCGCGCCCGATGAGTTCATCAAGGCCAGCCCGATTGCCTCGGACACACCAGCCATTGTGTTGGCGGTGAACTGCCCACCGCATGAACCCGACGAGGGACACGCGACTTTTTCCATATCGACCAAATCGGCCTCGGTCAGTTTGCCCGCTTGGTTTTGCCCCACAGCTTCGAACATGTCCTGAACGGTGATGTCTTTGCCTTTGTAGCGACCCGGCAAAATCGACCCGCCGTAAATAAACACCGACGGCACATTCAGGCGCACCATAACCATCATCATCCCCGGCAGGGATTTGTCGCAACCGGCAAGGCCGACCAGCGCGTCATAACAGTGCCCGCGCATGGTTAATTCAACCGAATCGGCAATTGCTTCGCGTGATGCTAATGACGCGCGCATGCCTTCGTGGCCCATGGCGATGCCATCGGTCACGGTAATGGTGGTGAATTCGCGTGGTGTACCGCTGGCCTTCTTAACGCCAGCCTTGGCCGCCTGCGCCTGACGCGACAGCGCGATATTACAAGGGGCGGCTTCGTTCCAACAGGTGGCAACGCCAACCAATGGCTGATGAATTTCTTCCTCGGACAGGCCCATCGCATATAAATACGACCGGTGCGGCGCGCGCGCTGGCCCTTCGGTTACGTGGCGACTGGGTAGATTTGCTTTGAAGTTTGAGCCTGACATGTTGGCCTCCCGTTAATCTGTTTCATCTGGGATATTCCGCTTGGCCGCTTCATTCAAGCGCTTTGACGCCGCACAGCTGTTTACCAGCGATTGCATTCTGTGTCAGCGCGGCTTATTTGGGGCAAAGGCTAACCAAAGGCGCATGCTCAATGAACTGGATTTCAAACTACGTCCGTCCCCGGATTAATTCCCTGTTTTCGCGCCGCGAAACGCCCGAGAACCTTTGGACCAAATGCCCGGAATGCGGCACAATGCTGTTTCACCGCGAATTTGAAGAAAGCCTGCATGTTTGCACCGATTGCGAACACCACATGCCGATTTCACCGCGCGAACGGTTTCACACCCTGTTTGATGGCGGCATTTTTGCCGAAATAGACGTGCCAACGCCGGTTGCCGACCCGCTGGAATTCAAAGACCAGAAAAAATATCCTGACCGCATGAAAGCCGCCCAGAAAAACACTGGCGAAGCCGAAGCAATGCTGGTTGGCGAAGGCGAAATCGGCCGCACGCCAATCATCGCTATTGCGCAGGATTTCCGCTTTATGGGCGGCTCCATGGGCATGTATGTCGGCAATGCTATCATCGCCGCCGCCACGCGCGCGGTTGAATTGAAGCGCCCGCTGGTGCTGTTTTCGGCGGCTGGTGGCGCGCGCATGCAAGAAGGCATTCTAAGCCTGATGCAAATGCCGCGCACAACCGTTGCTGTGCAAATGCTGAAAGAGGCAGGGCTGCCCTATATTGTGGTTCTGACCCACCCGACCACCGGCGGCGTTACCGCCAGCTATGCCATGTTGGGGGATGTACAGATCGCCGAACCAAACGCCCTGATTTGTTTTGCAGGGCCGCGTGTGATTCAGCAAACTATCGGTGAAAAACTGCCCGAAGGATTCCAGCGCGCCGAATACCTGCTGGACCACGGGATGCTGGACCGGGTAACGCACCGCAAGGATATGAAGGACGAATTGGTGACAATCGTGCGCATGCTTATGAACACCACACCACGTGTGCTGGGTGATCTGCCTGCACCAAGCCAAACACCTGATAACACCCCGCAAGTGACGGCGCAAAAGTGACCAACCAAGGCTCGGACGTCATCCTGACGCGGATGATGTCGATGCACCCCAAGGTAATGGATTTGACACTGGGGCGCACGCACGCCCTGCTGGCCGCCCTTGGCCACCCCGAACGCAAATTGCCGCCGGTTATCCACCTTGCCGGCACCAATGGCAAAGGATCAACACAGGCGATGATCCGCGCGGGACTTGAGGGCGCTGGAAAAACTGTTCACGCCTACACCTCGCCACATCTGGCGCGTTTTCATGAACGCATTCGCCTTGCCGGAACCCTGATTGGCGAAGACGCCCTAACGGATGTTCTGGACCGCTGCGTTGTCGCAACAGGCGGCGGCCAAATCACTTATTTTGAGGCAACAACCTGCGCGGCATTCGTGGCATTTTCCGAAACACCCGCCGATTATTTGCTGCTGGAAACCGGACTGGGCGGGCGTTTTGACACCACCAACGTCGTGGACAAACCTGCCCTGACCGTGATCACGCCAATATCGATCGATCACACACAATTTCTGGGCGAAACCCTGCGCGAAATCGCAGGCGAAAAGGCCGGCATTATCAAACGGGGCGTGCCCTGCGTGGTTGGCCCCCAGCCTGACGAGGCCATGGAGGTAATCGAGGCAACAGCCGCAAAGATTGGCGCGCCGCTGATTGCACAAGGTCAGCACTGGCATGTCTATACCGAACGCGGACGGCTGATTTTTCAAGACGAAAATGGCCTGCTGGATTTGCCCCTGCCCGCCCTGATTGGTGCGCACCAGATCGACAATGCCGGGGCGGCGCTGGCCGCGCTTCGCGCCCTTGGAATGGATGAACATGCCTGTGAGGCGGCGATGACAAACGCAACATGGCCCGCCCGAATGCAGCGCTTGAAATCCGGCCCGCTGGTTGAGGCCGCAGGCACCGCCGAGCTGTGGCTGGACGGTGGCCATAACCCCGCAGCGGGGGACGCCATCGCCAAGGTTTTGGCAAACCTGCCACCGCGCCCAACACACCTAATTTGTGGCATGTTGAACACCAAAGACATCACCGGATTTTTGCGACCACTGGCCAGTCAAGCCACCAGCCTGCATGCCGTATCTATTCCTGACGAAATCAACACCCTTCCGGCCAGCGAAACCGCGCGCTACGCCCGTGATGTCGGGCTGGAAACCGCCACGGCACCAGATGTTGCCGATGCAATAAAACAAATTACGGCCGACACACCACAGGCGCGCATCCTTATCTGTGGCTCGCTTTACCTTGCCGGAAATGTACTGCGCGCGAACGGCTAAAACGTCTAATTTTGCTAAAAACAAAGATCGTGATCACAAAAAATATTTTATTATTTTTTAGGGAAAGTGTTCAAAATTGATTCAACCCAATGAAACGACTCAGTTTTTTGCCTTTGGCGGGGTTGGCGTATCCGATGCCACTAAATGTTGACGGAACCACTTAAATACACCAATATAGAGCAAGGCATACAGGGTGGGTAAACACCCGTAACAACAATAAATCTGTCGAGCAGGACAGTACATATCAGAACATTATCCGGCGCCTTTGGGCGCCGTGATTGTTTTGTGATCACGAATTTCTAAATTATGCTACGCCCCAATCGGCAGCCTGCATTTCGCGCAGACGGCTGGCCGTTCGCTCAAATTCAAACGCACCGTCGCCCTCAAGATACAAAACCTCAGGCTGGGCCGCTGCCGAAGCAACCAGCCCGACCCGTGCTTCGTAAAGCGCATCAATCAAGGTGACAAAACGCTTGGCCTCGTTGAAATTTGAACGGCTTAGGCAGGGGATATTATCCAACATCAAAACCCGCACCGCATCGGCAATTGCCAGAAAATCGGCAGGGCCAAGGGGCTGGCCACACAGGTCACGAAACCGCGCCCGCGCCACCCCGTTGCGAAATTCCGGCAGAATTACTTGGCGACTGTTAACATTCAACACCAGCGGCGCACCCGAACCACCGGCAAGTTTTTCCCAAACCTTATCCATACCGGCGCGCGCATCACCATCATCAGGGGTGAAATACACCTGCGAAGCGGCAAGGCGTTGCTGGCGGTAATCCTTGGGGCTGACCAATTCATGGACATTCATTTCCCCATTCAGAAAATCAATGAACGGCAGAAAAAGTGCACGGTTCAGCCCGTCCTTGTACAAATCATTCGGGGGGCGGTTGGAGGTGGTTATAACCACAACCCCCGCCTGAAACAGTTTTTCAAACAGACGCCCGACAATCATTGCATCGGTAATGTCATTAATTTGCATTTCATCAAATGCAAGCAGGCGCAGATCCTTTGATAACGCCGCCGCAACCGGCGCAAGGGCATCATCATGGCCATCTTTGCGGGCCTTGTGCAGGCCTGCATGAACCTCTTGCATAAAAGCGTGAAAATGCACCCGACGCTTTTGCTTAATATCAACGCTGGCAACAAATAAATCCATCAACATCGATTTGCCGCGCCCAACGCCGCCCCACAAATACAAACCTTGCGGAACATCCTTGGGCGCATGAAACAGCCCGCCTAAAACCCCCCTGCGCCGTGGCGTGGCCTGTTCAAGGTGGCGGCGAATATCGTCAAGCACAGGCAAAATAGCCTGCTGCGCGGCGTCGGCCTGCAAGCTGCCGCAGGCGACCTGCTCTGCGTACATATCAACTAAACTTGCCATTCGAACCTATTATATGCGTGTTTCCATAAAGAAAGGTGATCACCCCACCCACAAATAAAGAATTGACCTTGGGGTACAAGTGACTAACCGTGATTTAATGAATGATACACGCACCCCCTTACTTACCCCCGTTCTGATTGTTGGCTGCATTATTGTCATGGTCGGCTTTGCCATCCGCGCCAGTTTCGGGGTGTTTCAAATTCCGATTGCCGATGAATTTGGCTGGGCGCGGGCCGAATTTTCGCTGGCCATCGCCATTCAAAACCTTGCATGGGGCATTGGCCAGCCGATTTTCGGGGCAATTGCCGAAAAAATTGGTGACCGCAAGGCGATCATTGCAGGCGCATTGTTTTATGCATTCGGGCTGGTGGCATCGTCGTTTGCCATCACCCCCGGCGCGCACCAGATACTGGAAATCTTTGTCGGCTTCGGCGTTGCGGGCACCGGATTTGGCGTTATTTTGGCGGTTGTAGGGCGTGCATCCAGCGATAAAAACCGGTCAATGTCACTGGCCATTGCCACCGCTGCGGGGTCAGCGGGGCAGATATTTGGCGCGCCCTTGGCGCAATATATGCTGAATTTTATGACGTGGCAGCAGGTGTTCCCGATCTTTGCCGCCGCCATTTTGGCCACGCTGTTCTTGCTGCCAATGATGCGCACATCAGCCCCTATCGCATCCCGCGCCGAGCTTGAACAAAGCATGGGCGATGTTTTGAAAAAGGCCATGAAAGACCCTACTTTCACCCTGATATTTCTGGGCTTTTTTTCGTGCGGCTATCAACTGGCATTTATCACCGCGCATTTCCCTGCTTTTGTAACTGAAATGTGCGGCGCGATTGACCCTTCGGGCACATTAGCGGCAATCGGTGTCACATCAACATCGACGCTGGGGGCGGTGGCAATATCACTGATAGGTTTGGCAAATATTGCGGGCACGCTGGCGGCCGGCTGGCTGGGCAATAGATATTCGAAAAAATACCTGCTGATGGGCATTTATACAGGGCGCACGATCATCGCGGCGCTGTTCATTTTGATGCCAATCACCCCAACCACAGTGGTGGTATTTTCCATCACCATGGGTTCGCTTTGGCTGGCAACAGTGCCGTTAACATCAGGATTAGTCGCGCATATTTACGGGCTTAGATACATGGGCACTCTGTATGGCATTGTCTTTTTCTCGCACCAGTTGGGCAGCTTTCTGGGCGTCTGGCTGGGCGGCCGGATGTATGACACGACCGGCGACTACACCATGGTTTGGTGGATCGGTGTCGGCATTGGCGCGTTTTCGGCACTGGTACACATACCGGTGCGCGAACGCCGTCTGGAAAGCATCACGGCCTAAACCGGAAGCGCGGTTGTCTTGAAAACTGTGCGCAAGGCAAAGCTGGATTGCATCCCCTGAACACCAGGCAAACGCGCCAGATATTGGCGGTGGATGCGGGCGAAATCTTCGGTGTCGGCCGCGACGACCTTCAGCAAATAATCGGCGGCACCTGCCATCAAATGGCATTCAAGC
>DAOUQO010000181.1 GCA_030625565.1 Aliiroseovarius sp.
CAGCGGAAATAACACCCGTATCACCCCAACCGATTGACATAGCAACTTGGCCACCAGAAACCGCAGCGTTCACTTCGCCAAACGAGAAGTTCAAAGACCCAGGAGGCGCATATTTCGAGGATTCAATATATTCCTCAAGCGCGCGAACCCAACCAGGATTGTTGATCTGTGCATCCATTGTGTCTGGATCAAAGAACATCGCACCGGGGTGATCTGGGTGGTTTGTATAGCTTGCAGCATGGCTGAAGAAGAACCAGAATTGTTGGCCCCCACGACGGTATGCTTCGGCAGTACCCCAAAGGTTGTCATCTGGACGCGTAAAGAATTCTGCGATTTCCAGATACTGCTTCCAGTCTGTTGGTGGCGCAAGATCGTAGCCGTATGCGGCCTTGAACGCAGCCATTTCGGCAGGATCTTCGAACAGGTCAATCCGGTATGTCAGCGCATGCAAATCGCCATCCATTGTTTGGGACAGAACCTTGCCGTTCCACACCATCAGGCGGTCGCGGTATGTTGGGTGGATGTCTTCCCATGCTTCGCCAGACTGCATAGATGCAGGCATTTCGCTTAGGAAATTGGTGAAATCCGGTGCCCAAGCTGGCGGGAACGCCATGCCGTCAAAGTTTTCGGCGCTGGTTGTCAGCGACGTCACAAATTTTGGATACAGCTCGGACCAAGGGTACTCAACCACTTCAACCGTACCACAGGTTTGCGCGGACCAACTTTCGGCAGCCGTAGTAATCGCGGATGCGATATAGGGACCAGTTTGGGTGATGTATGTAAGATGCACACCCTCGTAATTTGGTTCACACGCAGCCATTGCGCCGCCAGCTGTCAGTGCGACAGTTGCCGTGCTTAGTGCGAGTTTGTGAAATAAGCTTTTCATTTCTTTCCTCCGTGAAACGCGGTCATTTTATTGCTCCCAGCGTGAGGCCCGACCGCATGAGCCTCCCTAGAATTGCAGCCATCACAATCATTGGAATGATGGCAAACATCACAGCAGCAGACACCGCCCACCATTCATCGCCGCGTTGGCTGTTTTGGCCAGCGACAAGAATGGGCAGGGTCTGCCATTTCGAATTTGTTAAAAACAGTGCGAACAAAAATTCGTTCCACACAAATGCCAGCGTGATCATAAACGTCGCCGCAAGGCCCGGTTTGGACATGGGCAGGACGATATCGGTGAAAATCCGCCAGCTTGGCACGTTGTCCACCAACGCGGCCTCCTCCACCTCGACCGGCAATGCGGCAAAGAAATCGCGCATAAGCCAGACCACAATTGGCAGCGAAAACGCCACATAAACAAACACCATGCCCCAGAATGTGTCGATCATTTTGAAACCGGATTTGCCCAGTTCGGAATACATCAAAAACAGCGCGAACGCGACCACCACAGGGGGAAACATCCGTTGGGAAACGAACCAGAAAACGATGTCCTCATTACCTAAAATTGGCCCGGGCAGGCGGAAATTATTCACGATCACCGCCACAACCAAGGCTGCCGAAAACGCAGTCAGCATGGAATTACTGCGCGACATGCCGTAATAATTTAACAGCAACTGATAGCCGCCCATCGCGATGGCAAAGAAAATCAGGCCGGAACCCAACTTGACCTTGAAGGGAAACCGCACCAGCGCATAGGCCGCCATCGACCCAAACAACGTTGCCAACAACGACGCAGTCACCCCGATCAAGGTCGAATGCGTGACCGTGCCCACAAAATTTCCGCGTAAACCCGATGCAATATCGCGCCACGCCTGCAACGTTGGCTGAAAATCTACCCACGGAATATAGGTCGGCCCGCCATTCACCGCAGGCGGCGATTTGAACGCCGTGATCACGACCCAGTACAGTGGAAACAGCGTCAAAAACGCCCAGAAAAACAGCCCCAGCGTGGCGAATTTACGACCCCAATTCATGAGCGTTTCTCCACATAAGGTTTCACGATTGCCAGAAATATGACCCCGATCACGATGATGAAAATCAAGAACAGAAAACTAAGCGCGGCGGTGTAGCCAAGGTTGAATTTCTTGAACCCTTCTTGATAGGCAAACAGCGTTAAGGTTTCGGTGGCAATGCCCGGCCCGCCGCCGGTCATCACAAAAACCGTGTCCATGATTTTAAAGCTTTCGATGATACGAATGAAGACAATCGCCACCGAAATCGGCAGCAGCATCGGAAATGTAATATCCCAAAATTGCCGCCACCTGCTGGCATTTTCCAGCGTTGCAGCCTCGTAAACATCTTTTGGCAAGGTTTGCAGGCCCGCAAGCATTAGCAAAATAACAAACGGCGTCCACTGCCAAACCTCGACCGCGATGATTGATCCCATTGCCCAGTTTTTATCCGCTAAAAACGGTAAATCAGGAAAGCCGAACATGGTCAGAAATTGGTCCAGCGGGCCGATCACAGGGTTCAAGATCATCCGCGCAATTAGCGCGACAGCAACCGGCGCGATCAGCATCGGCATCAGCAAGATGACCCGAAATACGCTGGATCCTTTGATTTTTGCGTGCAGCGCCGTCGCAACCGCAAAGCCAATGACATACTGAATGGTCACCGAAATCACCACGATCACCGACGTTGTATAGATCACCGACCAAAAACGCGGCTGACTTAGCAGCTTGGCGTAATTATCCAGCCCGTTAAAACGCGGCGGCATCGGCGGGATCAGCCGGTAATGCATGAAACTGATCGACAGAGAATAAATCAGCGGAAAGATCGCCATTGCCAACACAATCATAAATGCCGGCCAAATAAAGAAATATTTGATTGGATCGTTACGCAAAATTAAAGCCCCGCCAGATAGAATCCCCGCGTAAAAACGCGCTGTTCAGACAAAAAGCTATTGCACAATCGATTGTGTGTAAAGCCAAGACCGTCATATTTTCATTTTCTCCGTCGCTTTCAACTTACCCGTGAATTTTACTCAGGCGCGATCACGCCCTTTTTTAGTAAGAAACAGCCGTAAAACCGCCTCTCGCCAGTGGCTACAACCGCATAGGCACCTTCGGCGTGACCGTAAAAATCCATCCGCTCGATCGCGCCCATTGGCAGGGGTTTCCCCTCGGCCGCATCAATTTCGACCTGCACTTCGCGCTGGACTGCGGGGATTTCATCGGGCGCACCAACAATTTCCATCCGGCGCGCAGGTTCGTCAACAAAGCTGTCCAGCGGCATCACCGACAGGATCGATTTAATAAGATCGGGCGCATTCACCCCTGTCATTTGGATAACGGTTCCGTGCACTGTTGCCGCCGCGGTGGTGTCGGCCGGATAGTTCATATCGACAATGGCAATGTCGTCGCCGTGGCCCATGGCGCGCAGCACCCCCAGCAATTCGGCGTTTAATAACGGATCAATATTTTTAAGCATCTTGCCCTCCCGAAGCAGCGATTTCAAAGTCAGCGGCGGCAGTGTCGCTCATGGCCGTTTGGCCAAGTTCAGCGCACAGCGCGGGGCTGATGGTAAAGGTGTCGTGGCCGCGCGCCGCCAAGGCCTCCATCTGGCCAATGTTGCGCAGGCTGGCCAGCAAAACCTTTGGCCCGCCAATCCGCAGCATGGCGTCAACAATGGCGTCGCCATCATGGCCAGCCTCAAGCAGACGGCCATAATACGGCGCGATATAATCGGCCCCCAACGCACTGGCCGCAATCATCTGGTGGGTCGCATAAGCAGCCGTCATTGTTACACGTGCACCTTGTTTTTTCAGGTGCGCAGCAGCGGCAAGGCCATCTGCGGTCAGCGGAATTTTCACAACAATATTTTCCCACAACCCAGCAATTATTTCACCGGTTTCCACCAGATCACCAGTGGCCTGAATTTGCAGTTCATACAGCCCCGCATCCTTGGCAGCGCGCACCATGTCACGGTAGGTTTCAGGCGTGCAGGTCTTACCTTCACGCTGCAATATCAAGGGATTTGTCGTGGCCCCGAAAGCCCAGCCAGCGCGGCGGTATTTGGCCCACAAATTGTGGTCTGAACTATCAACGAATATCTGCATGAAGCCCCCTGTTGAATTTGGGGTTAGCAATGGTTTCAGCATGCATTTCAATCGAAAAACCCGGCAGGGTTGGCGCTGTATAGGCGCCATTTCGGATCACGCATGGATCAACAAAATGATCATGCAGATGGTCTACATATTCAATACGTTTATTATCCTTAGTGCCTGAAATTGCTATATAATCTATCATAGAAAGGTGCTGCACATATTCGCACAACCCGACCCCGCCCGCATGGGGCCAGACCGGAAGGCCGTATTTTGCGGCCATTAATTGCACCGCTAAAACCTCGTTCAAACCGGCCAAACGGCAGGCGTCAATCTGGACCACATCAATGGCACCGCCCGCGATAAATTGTTTGAACATGATCTGATTTTGGCACATT
>DAOUQO010000033.1 GCA_030625565.1 Aliiroseovarius sp.
TCGATATCCTCAAGCAAATTCACGCAGCGAAGCAGCGTTGATTTGCCCGAGCCAGATGAGCCGATCAGGCAAACCATTTCGCCCTTGGCCACGTCAAATGACACCCCCTTTAGCACCTCAAGGCTTCCGAAACTTTTGTGAACTTCGCGCAGATTAAGTTTGTCAGTCATCAATCGGCCTATCTGCGTTGCTTGTTTTGTTTGGCGATCAGACGATCAGCAAAACGGGTGGCGGGGATGGTGACGGCCAAAAATATCACGGACGCCCCCAGATATGGTGTGAAATTTGCATAGAGCGATTTGAAAACGCCGGCCTGCCTAAGCAGTTCAACGGGACCAATGAATGACAATAAAGCCACGTCTTTTTGCAATGAAATCAAGTTGTTCATGTTGGCAGGTATCACCCGTCGGATGGCCTGCGGCAGCACGACATAGCGCATGATATCCCAATGCGACAACCCCAGCGATTTGGCGGCAGCGCGCTGGCTTTCGTGAATGGATTCAATTCCGGCGCGGTAAACTTCGGCAACATAGGCAGAATAACTAAGCACCAGCGCCACCGAGCCCCAGATATACGGGCTGTTCCACGGGCGCGGCAGGCCAAGGCCCGGAATGCCAAAACCGATTAGATAGATGGTCAAGATAACCGGCACACCACGAAAAATATCGTTGTAAATCGTGGCAAACATCCGCAGTGGGAAAAGGGCGGGGGATCGCGCATCGCGGGCCAGCGCAATGATCAGGCCCCAGATGGCAATCAGTGGCGCGCTCCACGCGAAAATCGCGATATCCCACAGGAAGGCATCCAGCAATTTTGGAAAGGTTTTTTCAAAGATTTCCCAGTTGAAAAAGGATTTTTGCACCTTTTCCCAACCCGGCGCCATTGGCACCAGAATATAGATCGCCAGCACGACCGCGACGGTGCTGGCTGTGGCAATGATTGTGGCACGCCGCTTGGCTTTGCGTTCGCGTTGCTGGCGGGCGGCCTTGCTAAAACCGGCAGAACCTAGGGGTGCTGCCGGTTTGGTATTGGGTATATGTTCGGACATTGGGCCCTGACTATTTGATCAAAGGAACGCCGGTTACATTTTGCAGCCACTGTGCTTCGACCGCAGCAAGGCTTCCGTCTGCTGCCATTGCCTCAAGGGCTTCGTCAACACAGGCCACAAGCGGGTTGCCTTTTTCCATAACCGCGCCGAACTGGTCCAGATCGCCAGTTGCATCCGAGGCAAACTGGCCAAGAACCGCGCCGTCATCCAGCAAGACACCAGCGGTGAACAGCGCGCTTGGCAGGTCCAAAAGAACGGCGTCAATCTGGTTGGCTTTCAGGGCTTCGGTAAGGTCGGCATTGTCATCATAAAGCAGGATCTGGGCCTCGGGCGCGATCAGGGATGTGATGGTTTCATTTGCCGTTGTTCCGGCAGCAGCGCCCCAAACCAGACCTTGTAGGGACGCAATTGTCGCCGTGGCGCCGGCGTCAACGGTTGGTTGGCGCACCAGAACCGCGGCTGCGGCAGTGTAATAGGGGGCCGAAAAATCAATGGTTTGGCGGCGCTCATCGGTGATTGAATATTGCTGCATGTTCAAATCGTAATCTTTGACACCGGGCTGGATTGCCTGATCAAAGGTTGAGCGGGTCCAAACAACCTGATCGGCCGAAAATCCCATATGACTGGCAAGCTCATACGCAACGGCGGCCTCAAACCCTTCGCCCGAGGCTGGATCATCGTTCATCACCCACGGGTAATAGGCCGGGTTGCCGGTTGCGATGGTTAAAACGCCGTCGGTCACAGTTTTGCCGGCGGCGCATTGCCCAGCGGCAAGCGCTGCGGTTGAGGTCAGGCCCAGCACGCAAGCTGCGGCGATCATTTTGATTGAATTGCTCATTCTTAATCCTCCCAGGACAGTGAATTTTGTAAAAAACTGCGTTAAAACAGAAAAACCTGCCCGCGCATTTGAGCCTGCAGGAAAGGTTTTTTCTGCCTCAGAGTCAACAGGGATAGGGGGCTTTAGCTGCCAAAAAAGGTGCCAAGTAGAAGGTAAAAAGCCAAAGCTGGGCCAAGGGCCAGCCCCATTGGAAAATCTTTCCGCTCCCAGCTTTCCCAAGTGGAAAAACGGGTGCGAATGGCTGGAATGCGCCGGATTAAACGGTGAATAATAACGGCCGCCAGCACCACGGGCACGAATAAATAAAGGAACGGCATTAGGTCAGGAACGGCAACAAAGGGCGCCATTGCGGCGGCAAATTTTGCATCCCCCGCGCCAAGAGCTCCGATTGCGCTTAGGCCAAATCCAATCGCTAAAACCACGACGAAATGCAGCAAACGCCACAGATAAACAGGTAAGGGCAGGGCGATCAGGCCGATCACCACAAACACCACAAGCAGCGCAAGAACCGCTTTGTTGGGGATTTTCATTGTGGCCATGTCGCTCCAGGCCACCCAGATTGCGATCGGAATTACGAAGGGCAAAAACCACAAAGCGGCCTGTGTTGTCAGGGCAAGGTTCATCCGTTGCCTATGCCGTCTTCAAGGGATGCAAGCGCGCGAACTGCTGCATCAAAATGTTGTGGATGCGTGTTAATTGCCTGACTTAACAAGGCCTTGCCGGTCGAGATGTCACCCTGACGGATAGCACTGAGCGCAATGGTGTGCAAAAGCTGGGCGCGCTCAATCTGGGTCATTGAAACTGGCGGTAAATCATATTTGCGCTGTGCGGCACGGGCCAAAACAAGGTTGTTTTTGGCGGTGAATAAATCGGGCGAATAGGTCAGGGCACGAGTGAATAATTGTTCAGCCCCGATAAAATCACCGCGCGTCAGTTTGGAATAACCCCAGTTATTCAAGGCCCCTGAAGGCTTGGTTGTCAGGCCAACAGCGATTTCATAAAAACTGTCGGATTTTTCCCATTCTTCATTGCTGTCGGCAACCATGGCTTCCAACCGGTAGCGTTTGTAGCTTTCAAATGTCGGGGGGATCAGGTCAAGCTGGGTTTCGGCCTTGGCCCAGTCGCCGCTGCGGATATAGGCATCGGCCAACTGAACCCGATCATCATTGGTTACTTCGTCAGTTTCAATGACTTGCGCCCAAACGTCAGCGGCATCACCCGGTCTGTTGGCCCGCACCAATGATTTGGCAAGCCCGCGCATAAGGTCAACCCGATCTGGGTTTTCCCTGAGCGAACGCTGGAAATAGGCAACGGCTTCGTCGGGATTACCAACGGTTAACATGATGTCGCTAAGGTTGGTTTCATCAATGACATTAAGGGCCGTAATCGTACGGTCGACATCGGCATCTTGCACTGCATCGCAGGCAGAGATGGCCAAGACTCCGCCAAAGCAGAGTGCTGCATATATAGGGTGGCGCATTTTGCGTCCTTTTACTGCTCAATATTTATTTTCGCTTAGATGGACGACAAAAGCTGGAAATCCCCGGCCCCACGTCGAACAAGTGCAAAATTATATGTATTGCCTTCTTCATACGCCGGATTTTCAATTTTTGCTAATGCTAAGCGCAAATTCTCGCGAATTTCATCGGAATTTCCGTTATCCAAGGCAAATGCGACCTGAAAGACACGTGCGGCTTCGCCATAATTGCCGGTTTCCATCAAGACAACGCCCAGATTATTCCAAGCGGGAACAAAGGTTTCGTCTTTGTCTGTGGCGCGGCGCAGCATTTTTTCGGCCTGCCCCAAGCGGCCAAGGTGAATGTTTGCCGAACCGATTGCCGAAAGAACATCAACAGTCAGCCCATGATCCCCCGCAGAACGTAAATAACTTTTCAGCGCCAATTCATATTCACCAGCTGCCATAAGGCGATGACCGACGATCAGGCCATCAACGCTGTCTTGGCCGCGCGCAACGCCGCTGGGCGCAAACGGGTTCGCGCCGGGCCCCGTAAGGTCCGACGCGGCGCAAGCCGTTAGAAATAACATGGCTATAAGTAGTCGTAAAATGGCGCACCTTTAGAGGGTATTATTACCTAACAAAACAGTAATGCCGTAAACCGAAGGCCCGATCAAGATGATCAGCAGTGGCGGCAATGTTAGCATCATTGTGGCAAGTGTCATCTTGGTCGGCAAGGTGTTTGCCTTCTCTTCTGCGCGCATAACGCGTTTATCGCGCATTTCATCGGCGAAAACCCGCAAAGCATCGGCAATTGATGTACCAAACTGGGCGGATTGGATCAGAACGGTAACAAAACTGGAAATGTCCGGCACCCCGGCGCGTTCGGAAAGATCGCGCAAAACCTGAATGCGGTCCTTACCAGCCTTCATTTCGTGAGCCACGATCTGGAATTCTTCTGCCAAAGCAGGGAAACCTGCGCGCAACTCAACTGCGATGCGTACAATGGATTGATCCAGAGATTGCCCCGCTTCGACGCAAACCAGCATCATATCCAGCGCATCAGGAAAGCCGTTAAGAATTTCCTCTTTACGTTCTTCAAGGCGGCGTGTGACCCAGTATTTTGGCGCCATATATCCGACAACACCAGGAATAAGCACCGTCATCATCATTTTCTGGGTTGAAACATCGCCATCACCACGCGTGGCCAACATATAAACCAGACCAAGCCCAAGCAGGCTAAGGCCCAAGGCGAACTGGGCAAAGAAAAACACGCGAACGGCATTTTTGCTTTTATAACCAGCTTGCAGAAGCTTTAGTTGAATTGAGGAATATTCTTCTTCGTCCTGCGGCTCCAGAAAATTCGAGAATTTTTCAAGCTTGTCAGGCCCCTCAACCGTGCGCAGGGATTGCTGGGTCTTAGCAGTATTTTTTTCTGTGCGCTGCTTTTTAAGCTTATCAAGCGGATCTGCCTTGCGGTTTAAAAGCAGCGGCAAGGTGCCCAGTATTAATAGCAGGCCAAGGGCGCCGATCGCGATTAGCGGGCCGAATTCACCCAGTTGATCGGTCAGCGTTGTTTTGATTGTTTCTAGCATGATACGCCCCTTAAACTTTAATATTTACAAGCATTTTCATAACGAAAACATTGACGATCAGGAACGCGGCCACGATCAGACAGGCGGGGATAAAGGCTGGTGTGTCAATGACTTCATCATAATAATTGGGCTTAATGATATTAATCATTACCAGCGCCACGACTGGAAAAGCAGACAGGAAGGTGCCTGACCACTTAGCCTCGGCAGTGATGGCTTTCACCCGGCGAAATAGTTTGAATCGTGCGCGAATAACCTTGGCTAAGCCATCCAGAATTTCGGCCAGATTACCGCCGGATGTGGCCTGAATTGTCACCGCCACGGCCAAGAACCGTAAATCCTGCATATCGACACGTTCAGCAAGTGCCTTCAGTGCTTCGCCAACATCGCGGCCATAGGCGCTTTCGTCAGCGATAAAGCCCATTTCTGTTCCCAGCGGGTCGGGTACTTCGCGGGCCACAATTTGGATTGCCGCATTGAAGGGGTGGCCGACGCGTAAGGAGCGGACCATCAATTCAACCGCATCTGGCAGTTGTTCTTCCAGCATTGCCATACGTTTTTTGGCTTTGTTATTAACCCAGACATAAATGCCGCCGATCCCCATAGCGACTGAAATGGCCGCGCGAATTGGGGGTTCGGTTTCGGTGCCAACGGTCAGACCCACAAAGGCCACGCCCATCAGGCCAACCATAAGCATAATCAGTTGCGGCGGGGTAAAGGCGATGTTGGCCTTTTGCGCCTTTTGCGACAATATCGAATAAAGAGGGAAGCCTTTGAATTTGGCGTGCTGGCTCATTTCTTTACGAAGCTGTTCCATCACCTGTTCGCGTGCAGCACCTTTTTCCAGCAGATCAAGGCGGCGGTTAACCCGGTTGTTCAGGCTGATGGATTTGCCGAAAACCGTCAGATAGATACCTTCGACCAGCATCAAAACGGCGACAAAAATTAGGATATAGATAATTGGTTCTGCGCTCATCATATTGGCTTACTCCATTGGCTCGAAAAGTGAGGGGGGCAAATTATAACCCCATTGTCTGAACCGGTCCGAATAATGCGAACGAACGCCGGTGGCGGTGAAGCGGCCAATGATTTTGCCGTCAGGTTGAAGCCCAAGGCGTTCATAACGGAACAATTCCTGCATCGAGATAACTTCGCCCTCCATGCCAGTGATTTCAGTGATCGATGTCATGCGGCGAGAGCCATCTTGCAGGCGGCTGATTTGCACAAACAGGTTCACAGCCGATGCAATCTGGTTGCGAACTGCCTTCAGCGGCATTTCGATCCCGGCCATCGCGACCATATTTTCAAGGCGCGAAACCGCATCGCGGGCTGAGTTGGCGTGGATTGTTGTCATCGATCCGTCGTGGCCAGTGTTCATTGCCTGCAACATATCGATCACTTCTTCGCCACGGGTTTCGCCAACGATAATACGGTCTGGGCGCATACGCAGGGCATTTTTCAAACAATCGCGCTGGCTGACGGCCCCCTTGCCTTCGACATTTGGCGGGCGGCTTTCCATCCGGCCAACATGGGTTTGTTGCAGTTGCAATTCAGCCGTGTCTTCGATGGTCAAAATGCGTTCATTGTCATCAATAAAGCCCGAAAGTGCATTCAGCGTGGTGGTTTTGCCCGAACCCGTACCGCCGGAAACGATGATATTCAGGCGGGTGGCAACCGCGGCCTGAAGGTAGACGGCCATTTGTTCGGAAAAGGCCCCGAAATCCACCAGTTCATCAATGCCAAGCTTGTCTTTTTTGAATTTCCGAATGGAAACTAGCGATCCGTCAACCGCAATTGGCGGCACCATGGCGTTGAAACGTGACCCATCTGCAAGGCGCGCATCGACGCTTGGATTGCTTTCATCAACCCGCCGGCCAACGGCGGAAACGATTTTGTCGATGATGCGCAAAAGGTGGCGTTCATCTTTAAAGGTGGTGTCGGTCAGTTCTAGTTTACCGGCGCGTTCAACAAAGACCTGATTGGGGCCATTGACCAAAATATCGTTGACTGTTTCGTCTTTCAACAGCACCTCAAGCGGGCCAAGGCCGGTCACTTCGTCGTACAGATCCTGGTTCAGTTGCTGGCGTTCTTCGCGGTTCAAAACCACATTGATTTCTGTCAGCTTTTCGGTGGTGATCGCAACAATTTCAGCCCGAAGTTCTTGCTCAGAAGCGGTATCAAGGGCGGCCAGATTCAAATTGTCCAGTAGCTCTTTGTGCATCTCAAGCTTGACTTCGCCCAAGCGCTCTTTGCGCTTACGTTCCTTGTCTGAAGGGGCCGCGCGGGTTTCGGTTTTTTTTTGACTGGGGCTGGTGAACTTGATCGCAGGCTTAACAGGTTCAATTGTAGCAACCGGTTCCGGTGCTACCGCAGTTCGCGCCTTTTCGACAATTCCAGATTTTTTATATCGTGAAAACAAAGATATATCCCCTATTTTGTAGCAACCGACACAGATTTTGCTGTGTCATGAATTGATTTTGCAAGCTTCAGTATCTCTTTTCGAAGTGGGTTTTTTGCCACGGATTCGGATAACGGCAAACCATGGTCCCCAGCTTGGGAAATCGATTTACCCCCGTCAGGAAGGTGCACTTCGATTGATATATCAAGACTTTCGGCAAGCCGTTTTACCCGTGACTTACCGCTTAAATCAGTGAACTTTGGCGCACGGTTCAGAACATAGCGCAGCTTTTCAGTAGGCAATTCTTCGGCCTTCAGTGCGCGAATGAAACGCAGAGTATTGCTTGCGCAGCGCATGTCCAGCTCAAGGGTGGTAAAATAAACATGGGCGGATGAAAGAACCGTTTCGGTCCATTGAACCACGGTGGATGGCATGTCGACGATAACATAATCAAAATTGGCACGTGCAACATCCAGAATTCTTTGAATGTCATCCGAAGTAATGATGTCCAGCGGCAGCATTTCCGTTGGTGCGGTTAAAACATGCAGCTTGTCGTTGAATGTCAGAAGCGCTTGCATGAAACTTTCGTGGTCCATGCTTTCGGTATCGGTCAGCATTTCATAAACGCTGTCGCGCTGGGGCAGGTCAAGATAGGTGGCCGAGGAGCCAAATTGCAGATCCAGGTCCAGAAAACAGACGCGCGGCGCATCCTGTTGTTCAATATTTGCCAGTTCCCATGCCAGATTTATCGCGAATGTTGACGCGCCAGTGCCGCCCGACAGGCCGTGAACCGGCAAAAGAACGCCCTCCAGATCATTCCCCGCAGGCTTCAAGCTGCTGGTGTTTTCATCAAGGGCGGTTTGGGAAGGAACGGCAACGGGCAATGGCTCAGGGGTCTGCAAACGCTGGATCGCATCATGCAAGGCACCTTCGGGAAGCGGGTAGGGGACAAATTCCTCTGCGCCCATTTTCAATAATTGATGCAGAACAATCGGGCTGACTTCTTCGGCGATCACAATCACCTTGATTTCGTTTCCTATTGCAGCCTTGATGACCTTCGCAATTAGTGACAAGTCGTTTTCGTCTTGGTCATCAATGGCGATGGCAACAAATTCCAGTGCCATTGCATCGGGTTGTGAGAAAAAGGCAGCTGCATCGGTGAACGAAAGATCACCCCAGGTTTCACCCAGTTCGGTTTCCATATCTTCGATAAGCAAATCAAAGTTTTGCACGTCGCGCGCAATCGTGCACGCAATAATTGGTGCTGGTTCTGCCTGAATCGCCACTGAACTACTCATAACCTTTCGTCCTTCCATTTAGCTCCGGAAAACAGGTATGCCATTGACTTTTCGTCTGGTCACGCCCCCGGAACTCCACGCATCTCACTACGCGCACTGCTCCTAATTGATTGATGTTTGACAGGCAATATTGGCGACATTGGGGCCAAAAAACCGTAATTGTGCGTTTTTTTTGAACGATCAATAATAAGTAAGGGGGTGAATTTTCTATATTTTACAGGGCTTAAATAAAAAGCCGGCAGAAACTGCCGGCTTTATTTAAATTTTATTGTTTCCAATTTTGAACTGTTAGCCGCCACCCAGAACTACGGGTGCTGGATCCAGGCCGGGGCGTGGTACCGCTGCGGCAACATATTCGCGAAAGATCACAGCGGCATATTGGCCGTTTAAAACCAGCGGATTATTTTGAACAAACCCTGATACTTCGGTCAGGGTGCGCCGATTACGGGCTTCGGGCCCTTGGGTTGCGATCAAGGGCTGGGTTTCGCCGTGGGAAACCACAGCTTGCAGGCGTGTCCGGCTAATGCCCAAGCTTGAAAGATAGGCAACAATTGCGCGCGCCCGGCGCAGGCCCAGCCGTTTGTTATAGGCATTTGAGCCAACTAAATCGGTATGACCAAAGACTTTAAACCGGACCTCGGGGAAGTGACGAATCCAGTCCGCTTGTTGGCGTAAAATTGTACGGGCTGTTTCGTCTAGAGTGGCCGAATTAAACGCAAAGTTGACCGTTGAGGGGACTTCGCGCGAAAATCTTTCAGCCAGACCAATGACATAGCTTATTTCACCCGATTGGATGCCGGTGTTGTTCAGGGTGGCTTCGCCGAAGGATTGTGCATCAATAATAGATCCGGCTTCGCGGCCCCAATCTGAATCTGCCGCACAACCGGCAAGCAGGGCCACAGTGGAACATGCTGCAAGAAGGGGGGTAAGGCGTGTTGTTTTCATGGCTTAATCCTCCATCACATAGCCGTAAGATCCACCGAAATCCTGCCGGGCAACTTCGCTGGCCGCCCCGCTTCTTGGGGTGGTATCAACTGCAGTTGTGCCGTTCAGGAATAGTTCACTTTCTGAAGGCAGGCGAATGCGGTCTGTGGGAAGAACCAGTGCTTCGCCACGCGTTGGTGTCACCAGATGCGGGGTGATGATGATCACCAGTTCGCTTTGTTCGCGCTTATATTCTGCCGATCGGAACAGCGCACCCAGAACCGGGATATCGCCCAGCCATGGAACCTGACCGTTCAGGTCGCGGAAATCATCCTGCAACAAACCGGCAATGGCAAAGCTTTCCCCATCGCGCATTTCAACTGTGGTTGAGGTTTCGCGCCGCTGGAAGCCAGAGATTGAAAACCCACCCGAGCTAAAGCTAACTGTTGGGTCGATACCGGAAACCGCCGCCATCATTTCAATATTGATAATATCTTCGCCCACAACACGCGGCACGAATTCCAGTTCAATTCCGAATGCTTTAAACTCAACCGATATGGTGCCGTCATCTTGTGATACAGGTACGGGGTATTCGCCACCGGCAAGAAACCGTGCTTCTTGGCCGGAAAGGGCCGTTAGGTTCGGTTCTGCAAGTGTGCGAACAACACCTTTGTTTTCAAGGGCTTCCAGAAGAATGCCAAATTGCAAAGCACCGGCTGTGACGCCAATATTCAACGCGCCTTGCGAAGTGCCTCCAGGGGTAAGGGCGCCAAGCCCGCTTCCCGAACCGCTTCCGGCAGAAATCCCAAGCCCCCCCGAAGTGCCACTAAGGCTAAGCGAGGATGAAAGAGATTTTGAAACGCTGCGGCTCATTTCTGCAAAACGGACATGCAGCATAACCTGCTGGGTGCCGCCGACATTCATCAAATTGGAAACGCGTTCTGGCGCATAACGTTCGGCCAGCTGTAAGGCACGATCAAGGCTGCTGATCGAACTGACGATGCCCGACATGACAATACCGTCATTTGCGGTGCGCACCTCGATTGGCTCACCAGGAAGAATCTGACGCAAGCGTTCTTTGAATTCAGCAATATCGGGGGTGACTTGCACCTCGACATTGGTAATCAGGCGCCCGTCCGGGCCAAGCAAGGTCAGCGTTGTGCGCCCCGGTGCTTTGCCAAGTACATAAATGGTACGATCTGAAAGGGTCGAAATGTCAGCAATACCGGGATTGGCAATGGATAATTCCGCAAACGGTTCGTCGCTTTCCACAACAACCGCGCGGTTCATTGGAACCTGCAGCACGCTGGATGTGGCCCCGCGCATAACATGCAGGCTTTGTGCCGACACGCTGGTTGCAATGGGGGTAACCCCCAAAGAAAGGCCCAAAAGGGCCATTTTGAATATTCTGTCGATTTTCATGTGATCTGCCTCTCTGATCACGCCTCGTTAAGGGTCTGATGCCCAATTACGTTATAAGATGCATTAAATTTTATTTTTTTGCAAGAATCAATAACTTGGCCCCCTGCTTTAATGTGGATAAGTCGCAACACAGTATAATATGCATCTATATATATGCGTTAAGCGCCCAGTTTTCACCATATTCAGTATGGGAATGCTGGGCGCTCTGATTTTAAATCTTGGCCAATATCACCAAAGATTGTATTTTTGTCTGCTTTACTGGCCGGGACAGGTAACCGGAGTTTCAACAATATCAGCACCGCGTCGTGTTTTGATGGTGCAAACTTTTTGCTCAATGGCTTGCGCAGCTTCGGCAATTGTTATGCCCAAAAGTTGATTTTGGTCGACTTCGATAGCCTCGGCAATGCTGTCATCCTCAGCCCCAACTAGTGACAGGCTAAGCTTGCCTGTGGTTTGGGCCTGGGCAAGGGCAGCAACCTGATTTGGTTTAATGGAAACTGTAACCGTACGCGCGATTGTCGGGGACGAACGATCAGCATCGGCCGTTTGGTCAATTGCAATAATATGAATGGCGGCTTCAATCAGGGTTGTCATTTCCTGCGCGCGCCCTTCGCCATTAGCGACGCGGCCGGTCCAGTAGATATCGACTTTATCGCCCGGGCGCAGAAATCCGGACACGCCAGATGCGACATCAACCCGAATGGCAAAGGCACGCATGCCCTTTTCAAGTTGCGAAGATACGCCTGCATCCGCGCCAGGGTTGGTGACTTTCACTGCCAAAATGGCTTCGTCTTTTTCCATGGTCCGCAGCACTGTACGAAAACGGCGTTCGCCTTCTGGAAACAGGTCTGCCAAGGTCTGGAATGCACCTTCGGGGATGGCATTTTCAGGCCAGCGAACGATGCGAATATTTTCTTCGCTCAAGGTTTGGCCATAGCGTAATTGTTCATTTATGACGAACACCTCTACGGTTGGAACGACTTGCGCACGGGCGGCGCGTTCTGCCGCCAATTGTGCTTTTTGCGAGCCAATGAAGTCGCGTGCCATATAAACAGCGAAACCTGCAAGGCCGACGCCAACAATAAGGACAAGTCCGAATATAAGTCGCATGGGGTATCCTTTCGATCCGTCGCCATATCGCGCGGGTATAAGAGTGGTCGATTGTTCTGATAGCGGGCGAATGCGGCAATAATATGGGTTAAACAAAAATTATTAGTGAATTTTTATAGGTATCATCGCAATGCGCAGACATAGAAAGGGCCGCGCTTTCATTACAAAAGCACAGCCCCGTCAAATACTTGGGTGGCTCTTAGTGAGACATAATTGTCATTGTGGACAATTCGCCTGAAATTGTATCGGCCAGATCAGTTGTGCCGCCGGAAACCGAAGTCAGAACCGCAATGCCAAGACCAACAACTGCGGCTGTCAGAACAACCCAGTCAACAGTTACAGCGCCGGATTCGTCGTTGAAGAATTTAGTGAACATTGTTTGTCCCTTTCGAAGGTTAATTTGCTCGTTACGTAAACCGAAGCAACCTCCGAACCGCTATGTGCTAATCCGATTGCCTGCTTGGCATGAGCGCTAATAAGCCCCTTGATTGGGGCGAGAGTTGGGCGCGTTTAGTACAATTTTGGGTTTAACGATTTTTTAACGGAAAAACTTACTAACCGCATGAAATTACTGAATAATAAATTTTATATATTTTTAATAATTATATGATTTTATATATTTTAGGCTGAAATCGCGCCAAATACTCAAGGAAAAACTGGCCCTTTCCGCTAAAATTTGCGACAAGAGGCCAATAATAATAATTGAGCAGAGCGGTAACCGCATGAAGCGGAGCTGGTTTTTAAACACAGCAATAATATGCGGGGTAATCGCAGGGGCGGCCTTGGCCGAGGGCACATCTGTATCCCCACCCGATTTTCCCGACTTTACCTTTAAGCGTATCGGTGTTCCGCAAGCTGGGGGCGGTAGCCTTATCAATGTGCAAATCGACCCGAATGTGCAGGGTGCCGGGACCAGTGCCGTAGCCGCCCCTAACATAGAGACCGATTTGACCGCCCCAAAAACAGATGCCTATGCGTGGTTTTGGGACAGTGTATCGCCTGCGCGCAACGAAAGTGGGCCGGCCAATATTGCCAAGGCGCTGGGCGCTTTGCGTGATAATCCGTCAAACCCGACGCCGCGCTTGCAGAATTTACAGAATATCGCCGCCTTGCACGGGCTGGATATTTTGCGCGCCACAGTTGGCACCAACATTTCGCCTGCTTTGGTGATCGCGGTGATTTCTGTTGAAAGTGGCGGCGATATTACCGCCGCCAGTCCGGCAGGCGCGCGCGGTATCATGCAGCTAATTCCGGCCACTGCCCAACGTTTCGGGGTGGAAGACAGCGATGTTGCTGCTGACAATATCAAAGGCGGGGTCGCTTATCTGGCGTGGCTTATGAATACTTTCGCCAATGATCCCATTTTGGCACTGGCAGGTTACAATGCCGGTGAAAATGCGGTGCGCAAACACGAAGGTGTGCCACCCTTTAATGAGACCCGTACATATATACCCCGCGTTTTAACTGCTTGGCAGGTGGCGCGCGGCCTGTGCCTAACCCCGCCGGAGCTGTTAACGGACGGATGTGTTTTTGCTGTAAAAGGAAGCCTTGATAATGGATGATAACCGACCTCTTGTTTTGGATGTGGACGGAACATTTCTTAAGACCGATTTGTTGTTTGAAACATTTTGGGCGGGGTTGGGGCAGGCGCCCCTGAAAACACTTAGGGCAACGCTGACCAATTTCACTGACCCTGCGCGTCTTAAGGCCGAACTGGCCACTATTACCAAGATCCGCACGGATCTGATGCCGGTTAATTCCGATGTGGCCGATGCGGCAATGGCGGCCATGCGCGATGGGCGCGAGGTCATGCTTGCCTCGGCCTCAAATGAAATTCTGGTGGAAAAGCTGGCGCGTGACTATGGCCTAAGCGAACGGGTCTTTGCGTCATCGGAAACCAAAAACATGAAGGGCGAGGCCAAGGCCAGCGCCCTTGTCGCGGCTTATGGCGAGGCGGGGTTTGATTATGCCGGCAACGCCCCGATTGACAAAGCCATCTGGGCGCGCTGCCATACGGCATTGGTGGTCGGGTGCAGTGGGGCGGCCAAATCGTTAACGCGTTCAGGCAAAACCGTGCGCCGTTTTAGCGGCGGCTGGACGTTTGGCGACCTGATGCGCGGGCTTAGGCCACACCAATGGGTCAAGAATGTTTTGCTGTTTGTCCCGATGATTGCCGCGCATGATTTCACCTTGGCGTCCCTTATGTTGGTCCTGCTGGGCATCGTCAGTTTTTCGGCCGCTGCATCGTCAATATATATCGTCAACGATCTTTTGGACCTTGAGGCCGACCGCCTGCACGTCAAGAAAAAGAACCGCCCCTTTGCCTCAGGCGCCGTTCCCATCAGCGTCGGCATGATTGCTTCGGTCGGGTTGGCGGGGCTTGCCTTGGCCGTCGGGGCGTGGCTGGGCTTGGCCTTTTTAGGCATTGTTGCCCTTTATATGACCTTGTCGCTGGCCTATTCGCTGCGCCTGAAACGGTTGCGCTGGATCGACATCACCACCCTTGGCGGGTTGTATACCATTCGCGTTATGGCTGGGGCCGCCGCCATTTTGGGCGGTATATCGGGGTTTTTGCTGGTCTTTGTGTTTCCGGTTTTTCTGGCCTTGGCTTGCGTCAAACGCCTGACCGAACTAACGCTGGCCGATCATGATGACCGCCTGCCGGGGCGTGGTTACGGGCGACCTGACCGGGGTGATTTGCTGAATGTTGCCTATATCGGCATGTTTGGCGCACTGCTCAGCTTTTTTATGTACAGCTTTACCGATATTGCCACGCAGCTTTATCCGACCCAGTGGCTTTTGTGGGCGGCGCTGGTTCCAATCTTCTTGTGGCTTTGGCGGATGATCCGGCTTGGCTATACCGGCAAGCAAGATTATGACCCGATGGTTTTTGCCCTGAAAGACAAACACGGCATTGGCCTGATGCTGATCACGCTGGCGATTTTGTTTTTTGCTGCCGGACTATGGCAGGAATGGCTGGGTATCGGGGTTTAAGGCCGCAACCATTTAGGGTTCTTTTTTGTTTCTGTTTTAGAAACAATTCCATATTGTCGCCCTAATCTATCGTTAAATCCCACGGTAATGATTATGAGCAGTACAAAATCCGGCATCCAAACCGGCAAAAAAACCAACAAACGCCTGCGTGATACGCTGGTGCTTCTGGCGTTGTTCGGACTTGTTTTGGCAGGCCTGATTGGCATGGCTGCCGCCACTGGCTGGGATGAAACGCGGGCGCAATTAGCGCAGGTTTCCGGCATGCAATTCTTGGTTTTATTAGGGCTTTCGCTAGTAAATTATCTGTTTCGCGGGCTGCGTTGGCATGTATTTTCACGTCGTTTAGGCATTAATGTCAATCTGTTACAAAGCCTCCGTCATTTTCTGGGCGGGTTTGCAATGACCGTGACGCCGGGGCGGGTTGGCGAACTTGTGCGTATGCGCTGGCTGCGGCGTGAAACGGGTTGGAGCTTTGAGCGCACAGCGCCTTTGATGTTGGCTGATCGGGCTTCGGATCTGGCGGCAATGGGGGCCTTGCTGGCCCTGACATTGGTTTTTTCAACAACCGGCATTACCGGCGGCGCACCCGTGGCAATCCTTGCCTTGACGGGTGCCATTATCGTCACGCGCCCGAAAATCCTGTCGGCGCTGGCCAGCTTTGGCTATCGGATAACCGGTAAATTTGCGCGCCTTTTTGTTCGTATACGCCGTGCAGCAACTTCACTGTCGGCATTTTCGACCCTTTGGGTTATGGTGCTAACGCTGCTTTTGGGCGCTGTTGGCTGGGTTGCCGAAGGGTACGCGTTTCACTTGCTTTTATTGTGGATGGGCATAGATATCGGCCTTGCCAAAGCGGTGGCCATATTCATATTTTCCGCCCTTGCGGGGGGCCTTACTGGCGCACCCGGCGGGGTCGGCGGGGCCGAAGCGGCGATGGTCGCCTTGTTATCGCTCGAAGGTGTGCCGCTTGAGGTAAGCCTGCCTGCAACTGCCATTATTCGGATCACAACCTTGTGGTTCGCCATCGGGATCGGCCTTGTGGCCTTTCCCATCGCTGAAAAATTGAGTCTGAGAGAGTAACATGCGTTGGAATGAAATTGAGACAGCCGGCTGGGGTCAGGTGAAAACCGCCCATGGCCAAGTTGCACGCCCCGAGCGGGTATCTGCCTTGCAGGCTATTTTGGCCGAAGGCGGGGTTGCACCGGCACAAGGCAAGCGCCGTTCATATGGCGACGCCGCGCTAAATTCAGGCGGCCAGGTCATTGATATGACCCGCCTGAACCGGATCATCAGCTTTGATGCTGAAACGGGTATTTTAGAGGCCGAAGCAGGGATCACCATTGGTGATCTGGCCCGTGTTTTTGCGCCCAAAGGCTGGCTGCCTACGGTTATGCCGGGCACCGGATTTGCCACGT